>JANNDV010000323.1:0-28468 GCA_031387975.1 Acaryochloridaceae cyanobacterium OTE_75_metabat_521
GATGGATATGGCGCTTATCTGCTGCAAAGGGCGACTTTCCTTGGCTTAAGCGCGTCAGCACCACCGCAGAAGTATCGACAATAGGCAAGGCCAAAATGATAAAGGGTAGCACCACCGCCACAGTCGTCACGCTTTTGACCAACCCAATCACACCCAAGGCCGCAAGGGTAAACCCCATAAAGTATGCGCCGCCATCCCCCATAAAAATCTGGGCAGGGTTAAAGTTATAGCGCAGGAACCCTAGTGCCCCACCTGCCAAGGCCGCTGCTAAAACTGCCGCAACATCCTGCTTCATGAAGAGGCTGACCATTAGCATAATGACGGCAGCAATGCCTGAAATACCTGCGGCAAGGCCATCTAGGCCGTCCATAAAATTCATGGCGTTCGCCATACCCACCAGCCAAATGACCGTAATGGGGAGACTGAGCCAGCCTAGCTCCACCAGTCCTTGAAATGGAATGGTAGAGAAATCAATGCTGACTCCGGCATACCAAGCCGCAACAGCCACGCTCACCTGCATCACCAATCGTAAAATTGGGGACAGGGTAAACAGGTCATCGAGCAGCCCAATCAGAAAAAAGCAAAGCCCACCCAAGGTAACACCCAGCAGTTCGTAGGCTGAGGTCAACGGCAGTTCACTAAATCCCCCCGAGATCCAAACGATGAGCCAAGTGCTGACATTGCCGATAAAAATAGAGACGCCCCCCAGTCTAACCATCGGTCTTTTGTGAACTTTACGCGGATCGGGCAGATCGACGTAGCCGCTCTTAAGACCAATTTTTTTGACAATCGGGGTGCTCCATAAAACGACAAAGGCAGAAATTAAAAAAGCAACCAGATGATATGGCATCTGAGTGACGAAACCTTCACAAAGTTAGCTCATGCAGAGTTTACACCATTCGAGTCGCTGCATTAATAGCCCGAAGAGAGATTGCTTAATCGCCTTGCTATCTACCCATCATGGCGGCAATGCTATGGGCGCATCCAGATTATGGAATTTGTAGTACCGTGCGCTGCGCAGCGACCAGTTCACCAATGCCTACCTCTGCAAGGTCTAAAATCTGGTTCATTTGGTAGCGAGTAAAGGTGCCTTCTTCGGCAGTCCCCTGGACTTCTAAAATATCTAAGTTTTCGGTCAAGACCACGTTGAAATCGACCGTTGCCGCGACATCTTCCGGATAATTCAAATCCAGAAACGCTTCTCCCTCTAGCAGACCCACCGAAACTGCCGCAACGTGGTGAAGAACGGGCGATTCTGTCAGTTCTCCCTGCTGAATTAAGGTGTTGATGGCATCGACTAAAGCCACAAATCCACCTGTGATGGCGGTTGTTCGGGTTCCGGCATCGGCTTGCAGTACGTCTGCATCTACCGTGATGGTGCGCTCTCCCAATGCTTTTAAATTGAGAGAGGCGCGCAAGCTACGCCCAATCAGCCGCTGAATTTCTTGGGTGCGCCCAGAGAGCTTGAGTAGTTCGCGATCGCATCTATCCGGTGTTGCACCTGGCAGCATCCTATACTCAGCCGTGAGCCAACCTTGACCTGTGCCTTCTAAGAACCGAGGCACCTTGGGCTTTATCGAAACGGTACAAAGCACCTTGGTATTGCCACAGTGCGCCAGTACCGAGCCGGGCGTATTTTGGGTAAAACCCCGCTCAAATTTTATGGGTCGAAGCTGATCGCGTTGACGACCATCGGGACGCTGCCAAGCCATACATCATTCTCCACAAAGTTCAATGAATTGAGGCTAGAGCCTTGCTAGAGCATAGCGAGGGATGAAGATTCCCTCAAGGGCATCAAGTCCACCCTGTTTATCCCCCGTGGGGTTAGCTAAAGATTTAGCGTCAGGCTATTGACGGATAATTATATATAGCGTTAACTATGGTGAGAACTCACAGAGATGCGCTACATCTGTATTGCCAAGGCGCTTCACAAACGCTCTCGCAAGGCACTTATTTCACTCACTTAGACATCAATATTCTATGGTTGCTCAGGTCGAAACGCGAACCCCTACCCTTGAACCTCAGATTCAACACGCCGTTGAAGGGCTGGTACAAATTGTCACCGCACCCCATCGAAGCTTTTTTACCAATGTGATGGCACAAGCCCTGCGGGTGGCAGGCCAAGGCACCACTGTATTGGTGGTGCAGTTCTTAAAAGGCGGCATCCGCATGGGGCCAGATCACCCCATTCATTTGTGTCAGCATCTCGAATGGTTGCGCTGCAATCTACCGCGCTGCATTGATACCCCAGAGCTAGAGCCGATCGAAATGGAAGCGTTGACGGAATTATGGGAGTATACCAAGGCTGCGGTAGTGGGCGATCGCTTTAGTCTGGTGGTCTTAGACGAACTCAGCCTTGCCATTCACCTAGGCTTGATTCCTGAAGCCGAGGTGCTAGATTTAATTGCCCAGCGTCCCCGTCACGTTGATATGATTCTCACAGGCCCAGAAATGCCCCAATCTTTGATTGATCGCGCAGATCAGATAACAGAGTTGCGCCGCAGCTTCTGCCCTTGATATTTAATATCTTTATATTTAGGCGATCGCCAACGGTACCCCTGTGATTAAGAATGATGCCTGGATTACGGAAATGGCCTACCAGGGGATGATTGCCCCCTTCGAGCCACAGTTGGTACGCGCAGTCGCGCTGGATGCCGCTACGCCAGGGATTTCTCATAAAGTCATTAGCTATGGGCTATCTTCCTATGGCTATGATTTGCGCCTTAGCCCCAATGAGTTTCGGGTGTTTCGGCATGTGCCCGGCACTATTGTAGACCCCAAAAACTTTAACCCAGCCAACCTAGAGCCAGCGGCACTGCATACCGATCAGTACGGCAGCTACTTTATTTTGCCAGCGCACTCCTACGGGCTAGGCGTGGCGCTAGAGCGGCTGGCGGTGCCCGATAACGTGTCTGTGATCTGCATTGGTAAATCGACCTATGCCCGCATTGGCCTGATTGCAAACCTCACCCCTGCCGAAGCAGGCTGGCGTGGTCATCTGACCCTAGAGTTCTCTAATTCTTCAAGTGCGGACTGCCGCATTTATGCCAGTGAAGGGATTGTGCAGCTTTTGTTTTTTGAAGGCGAACCCTGCAACGTCAGCTATGCTGATCGCCAAGGGAAGTATCAAGACCAGTCTGAGAGGGTCACACTTGCAAGACTTTAGGGTAAATTTTTGCCTACCGTATCCTCGCTCTGAACGCATGCAGTCCTTCATCTACCATCGGATAGAATCACCCACTCAAACTGTAGAAGATGCAAAGCTGCAAGAGACGAGCTACGAAATTTGAGGTAAACCAGCCCGTGGCAGAAATATCCCCAAAGTGAAAGCCTATGTCGGCGCTTTACCCCCAGATAAAAGAGGCTTTGAATTTACAACTGATGTACAGCCAGATCCCAATTCTCCGCCTGGTTTAGCTTGTTGGAGCGGCTCCCGTCTAGGTGTCTCTCTTCGAGAGGATGTAGCCGTACTCAAGGTGCTAACCGTTGCAAATCGTCAACAATAGCTAACCTTCTAACACCAGAGCGTTTGATCAGTTTCGGTGATGTGATTCCTATGATTCCATAGTTCTAACTTGTGTATATTAGACCTATGGCAATACAAGACGCTTTAGTGAATTTAGGCGATATCACTCCAGAAACGATGCCAGTTGCTGTGCTCTTAAAAAGACCTGAAGAATTGGCAAGGGAAGCATCCTTACAATTCTTAGAGGGGTTTGACGATCTTGATTACGTCACATTTTCGGCTTTTGCACTGCCCTCTGGTCGATCAATTGCCTTGATACATCATAAAAATGCGCCAAATCCAGGAACTGAGATATGTCTTGTTCCTGATGAACTTGCCATTCCATCCACACTCGAAGAAGCGCTCAAAGTTTTAAAGCTTTCTGTAAAAGATCTTTCATGGATTCATCCAGACCACGAAAAAGCAATTAAGCACAAAGATTCAGGCGCTTATTCTGAGAAACCTTCAAATTGCTCCTCTGCGGCATTGTAAGTAAAAAGATTGCGGTTTCTGGTCTGTTGCATCCAAGTCAAGTAATCTCTATTCAACAGACCTTTTCCAACTGCCTCAGCCTAAACATCCGACCATGACCGACTGACAATCCGATCCGCAATTTTTTAAGCTACAGGCGCAGCACAACAAAGGATGCAGTCTGCCGCCATGATAGCTCAAACGATTTCACTCAATTTCACTCAAACAGACTTGGCTGGGAACTGTTACCCTCAGCCTAGTTTTTGGCAAGCTCAAGCACGTTGGCAAACCCTCGTTCAGAAATATCTTAGGTCGAGTACGCTAGGCGATCGCCCTCTAGAGAAGACGCAAGACTGCAAGTAGTGTGGATTCAATTCAGCACCGCGATCAATCCGCAGTATCTCGTCGTTAAAAATTGCCACTCGTTTTTATGCAAACCCAGAACTCTGCTCAACTGCCTTCTGATCTAGATCCGCAAAATCTGCCCCAGCACGTCGCCGTTATTATGGATGGCAACGGTCGCTGGGCAAAAAAACGCGGATTCCCCCGTATTGCAGGCCATCGCCAGGGAGCCAAAACCCTGAAAGACCTGCTGCGCTGCTGCAAAGATTGGGGCATCCCAGCGCTGACAGCCTATGCCTTCTCTACTGAGAATTGGCAGCGCCCCCTCAAAGAAGTGGGGTTTCTCATGCGGCTCTTTGAGCGCCTCCTGCGGCGAGAGCTGTCTGAAATGCAGCGCGAGGGGGTTCGCATCACCTTTATTGGCAACCTGTCCGTCCTGGCAGACTCACTCCGCCACGAAATCGATCGCGCCATGACCCTCACGGCGCAAAATCAGGGTATTCACTTCACGATTGCCATTAACTACGGCAGCCGTGCTGAATTAACCCAAGCCTGCCAACGCATTGCAGAACATGCCCAACAGGGATTGATTCAGTCACAAGCGGTAGACGAAACGCTGATTGCGCAATACCTTTATACCCAAGGCACCCCAGACCCAGACTTTTTAATTCGCACCAGTGGGGAGCAGCGCCTCAGTAACTATCTGCTGTGGCAGTTGGCCTACACTGAGCTGTACTTTACCGAAACCTTCTGGCCTGACTTTGACAGCAATGCCTTCCATCAGGCGCTGCTGTACTATCAAAAACGCGATCGCCGCTTTGGTCAGCTCAATCCATCCCTATCGGCCTAGCGCATTCATTACGCTAAAGCATTACCCCTAAACCACGACTAAGTTATCGCGGTGAACCACCGTTTCAGCGCCAGCGTAGCCCAACAGCGCCGGAATTTCTTCAGAATGGTGTCCACGAATCTGCTCTAGTTCAGCGCTGCTGTAATTCACCAACCCGCGCGCAATCTCTTGACCTGCCTCATCACAGAGGCGCACAGGCTCTTGCCCCTCAAATTCTCCCGAAACCTTCAAAATTCCCGCAGCCAACAAAGATTTCCCCTGAGCCAAAATGGCTCTGACGGCTCCAGCATCCAATACTAAATCCCCTAGCGGCAGTAAGGTATGAGCAATCCAGTGCTTACGAGCATTGATGGGTTCTGGATGGGGCAAAAACTGGGTGCCAATAGATTCCCCTGCCACAATACGAGCAATATTTTCGGGGTGCTGACCTCTCATGATCACTGTGCGTACCCCTGCGTCTGTGGCGATCGCCGCTGCCGAAATTTTAGTCGCCATCCCGCCCGTACCCCAGCGAGATCCGCGATCGCCCGCCTGTACCTGAAGCGTCACTAAATCTTCCATCTTCTCAATGATGGCAATGGGCTTTGCCAAAGGGTCGGTACGAGGATCAGCAGAATAAAGGGAATCTACGTCCGTCAGCAAAAAGAGCCAGTCTGCATGCACCAAGCTCGCCACCAATGCAGAAAGCGTGTCATTGTCGCCAAATTTCAGCTCATCTACAGCCACCGTGTCATTCTCATTCACGATGGGGATCACCCCTAGATTTAGCAGCTCCTGAAAGGTGTTGTAGGCGTTGAGGTAGCGACCGCGATCGGCTAGATCCCCTCGAGTGAGTAGAACCTGAGCGATCGGCTGCTGCACCACGCTAAAAAAATCGTCATAAATCCGCATGAGGCGACCCTGCCCCACCGCTGCCACGGCCTGCTTTAGCGCCATCGTGCGAGGCCGCTCTAATAGCTTTAGACGAGCGCAGCCCACCCCCACTGCCCCCGAAGAAACCAGCACGACCTGAAAGCCGCGCTGTCGCAATTGGCTCAACTGCTCGACAAGCGACGCAATGGTTGCCAGCGCTAAATGCCCCGTGTCTGGCTGTGTAAGGCTAGAAGTCCCAATTTTGACAACAATCGTCTGACCCATGTTTGCGTTTCTCCCCTTCACACAGCTTTGCCAGCCAAGGAGTCTTTAGATTTTTGCACTATTCAATATAGCAATAGGCCAACCCTTAATTATGTAAGGATTGGCCTATCACAAAAATATTTTAGTTAGTTATAGTTAGAGCCTTTATTCGGCTGGCTCCATTTCAATAAATCTATTTTGCCAAACTTTTTTTGAAATCGCGAAACTCATAATCTTTTTTTTAGATTTGATCCCCAGTATCCTGTATACGGATTTTAATGACGTGAAATCATGACTGAGCATAGATTTGAGCTATAGCTTAAAGGCTGCGCCCAGCACTTTAGAAAGCCATAGTTCAAAGGAGCGTAGCCAGCTAATCGGCTTACGGCTACTTTTTGGATCTCGCATGGGTTCGACCAGAACGGTAAACATGCCCAGACGATTCCCGACCAAGACATCGGTAAAAAGGCGATCGCCCACCATGCCCACCTCATGGAGCGGCAAATTCATGGTGCTAACGGCCTGTCGCACCTTTTTGCGAGAAGGTTTACGAGCGCCAAAAATATAGGGCAGCTCCAGCACCCCCGCCACTCGGCGAATTCGGGTGTGGCTGAGGTTATTACTTACCAGCGTGACGCACACCACCTGCTTAATCTCTTCCATCCAGACTTTAACTTCCTCTGGGACGATGGCGGAGCGCGTCGAGATCAGAGTGTCATCGACATCCAGCACCAAACCTCTGATGCCGTGAATCTTTAGCATTGCTGGGGTCAACGCTAAAATGGATCCCGACAAAGTCAGCTTGGGTTCAAGCAGCGAAACCGCAGCGCGTGGAAGCATTAACTATCACCTATTGAATTTAGTTGAATTTAGTAATTTTACTCAATTAATTTTACCCAGGCGTTGAGTATACCGAGCATCGGTTTATTCTCGCTAGATTTTGCCAGATTTAGCTGGCTTAGCATCCTGCTGATCACGAATCGTCACTTGGGCGCGTTCATGATCGCCCAGGGTTTTGCTAAAGACGTGGGTGCCATCATAGCGAGCCACAAAGTATAGGTACGGTGTCGGCTCCGGTTCTAGAACAGCTTTAAGACTGGCAAAACCTGGGCTGGCGATAGGGGTTGGGGGTAAACCTGCATTGATATAGGTATTGTAGGGAGAGGGCTGCTTCACCTGGCTGAAGGTGAGCGGCTTGTCCTGGGTTTGGCGAATGCCTAAACCATACTCCACTGTGGGGTCAGAACCCAAGGTCATGCCTGTGCGCAGACGATTCACAAACACGCCTGCAATGAGGGGGCGTTCTTTGGCAATAACGGCCTCTTTCTCGACAATGCTGCTTAACGTCACCCATTGGTTAAGGCTGAGGTTGGTTAACCCCTGGCGCTTTTGGTAAAGCGGTAGTGCCTGCGTTTCAAAATGCTTGAGCATGGTGTTGAGAACGGCATTGGGCGATCGCCCTTCCACGGGCACTTGATAGGTATCAGGGAACAGAAACCCTTCCAGCATGGGGAGACTTTCGGGCAGCCATGCGAAGCGATCGCGGGGGATTTGCCGCGTGGCTTTGAGAAAAGCATCCGCAGGAAACCAGCCCTCTTTTTCAAAATAAGCCGCCATTTCCTTGAGCGACCAGCCTTCAGGAATGGTAAAGGTGGCCTGCTTCACCTGTCCTGTCCAAATCGTTTTGGCAAGATCATCTAAAGAAGACTGCGCCGATAGCTCATAAGTCCCCGTCTGGAAACTGCCCTGAGCTTGTTTAGCAGCGGCTAGCCTTGCCCAAATCTTCCAGGCCATCACAGACCGAATCAGTCCGGTTTGCTGAAGCTGCTGCCCAATGGAGTCAGCAGAAGCGCCTTCCGGCACCTGGATGGTGACAACCCCAGTGCGACTGCGGGTCGGCGCAGTCGCATTTGCCCACCACAGCCAGCTCAGCCCTGTACTGATGCCTAATACCAGCGTCATTGCTGACGCACCCAACAGCAGTCGAGGAACGCGTTGTTTCGTATTCTTCACCCGTCTATCACCCAAAGCGCTCTAGAGCCTACTCCATCTCTTCAAATAAATGCTCTTCAAAATAGGGCTGAAGCTTAGGCTGAATAGCCTGAAACTCTTCAGGAGAGAGCAGCTGAGGCTTTTGACCATCCTTCAGCCGTACCACAAACAGAACCGGATCAATCGGCGTGTAGATCGCGTACTCCTGTTCTTCGTGGAAGAAGGTTGCCAAGAGCTGGTACTCTTCTTGGTCGCTGCCTGCTACGCCAGCCTCTTCTACTTCTAAGGTCAAAAGCTCTTCTTCATCCACTTCTGGCAGGTCGCCCTCGACGGTCAAAGACAGTGCGGTGCGCTTTAGCTTGAGGTTTTGCTCAGCCAGCACAGCCTGTGCCGTTGAGAAAATTTCGTTGAGTTCGGCGTCTTCAATGGGGACGAGGGTTTCTTCTTCGTCTTCCTCGTCTGTTTCGCCTTCCGCTGTGTCTTCCGCTGCAACCCAAGCAAAGATGTCGATGGGGTAGTCTACGGGGTTCACAAGGGCGTATTCTTCGCCGTCCACGTCCACCGATAGCTCTATGTAGCAGAGCAATGATCGCCCTGCTTCATCCGATAGGGTAATGGTAGGTCCCTCAAGTTCCATGCTGTACTCCTCTATACATCCGACCCTATACCGTTAACTATCCGCTAGTTTAGAGGGTAATGGCACGTCCTCACGATTTTCTATTGTCTCACGAGAGCGACCTGTCTGCCGTCGTAAATCGAGCCACTGCTGCAAAATAATGCAGGCGGCTTTTCGATCAACCAGTTCGCGGTTACGAGAAGGGCTAATGTGCTGGGCATGCATCATGGATTCCGCTTCGTAGGAGGTGAGCCGCTCATCCATGTACTCCATCGGCAGCGCTAGGGCGTGGCTAATCCGCCGCGCTAGCTTTTGGGTGCGCTTGGCCTGGGTACCAATCTCGCCATTCATAGAGTAGGGCAACCCCATGACCAAGAGCGTTACTTCCCGCTCGTGAATGAGCTGCCGCAGTTGGGCAATGTCGTTCTCGAAGGTGGTGCGGTGGATGGTGGTGAGTCCGGTGGCAATGAGTCCGGTGCGATCGCAGCCCGCCACCCCAATACGTCGATGGCCTAAGTCTAGCCCCAGGGCAGAAATCACAGGTATAGCTCCCCTCGAAGTACCGTGACCGCCTGACCGCCCAGCTTGGGCGTGTCGCCATTTAGCTCAATCAGCAGCCGACCAGGACGGTTCAGGCAATCTCCCTGCTCAAAGTGCCACAGATCGCGCTCTGGGTCTTTGGATTTTCCAGACTGACGCAGCAGCAGCGCCAATGGACCGCTCACCGAACCCGTAACAGGGTCTTCGGGGATGCCAGACTGGGGTGCAAAAAAGCGGACGTGAACGTCGTTGTCTGGTTCAACGGTTTCGCGGGTATACACGCCAATGCCGCGCCAGTCTTGAGCTTTGCCCAGAGTTGTAAGGGCTGACATATCAGGGCTAAGTGCCTGAAGCTGATGAAGCTGGGGGATGGCGACCAACACATCTCGATTCAGCGAATCTACGACGGGTGCTTGCAACGGTTTGTGGGGCAATCCTAAAACGGTAACAAGCTGCTGAGCGAGGGTTGGGGTAATTGGCTCAAACTGACATTCTGGCAAGGTTAGCCAAATCCAGGGGCGGTCTTTTTTATAGTCCACTGTGACTTTGAGAACACCGCTGCGGGTTTCGATGTACAAAATTCCGGTGACGCCGGGATGCAGGTTAAAGCGACCTTCTTGGGCAAGGCCATGAAGGGTTGCAATGGTCGCGTGACCGCACAGATTCACTTCTTGGGTTGGGGTAAACCAGCGCAGTCGAAAATCAGCTTCAGGCAGGGTGGGCTGAAGCACAAACGCCGTCTCAGAACAGTTTACCTCACGGGCAATCTGCTGCATTTGCGGGTCTGATAGCCCATCGGCTTGGGGCGCTACCACCGCAGGGTTGCCACAGAAGGGGCGATCGCAAAATGCATCGACCCAATAAACCGTAAGGGCATTACCCACAAGAACCATAGGGATCTGGCCTATCCAAGGATGACTGCTTTTAGAATTGCCCTTCTGCCTTAGCGCCGAGATCTTTCTTTGTTGATTCCTTGGCGGCTCTCGCAATTCCGTTTTGAGTATGCAGCGGATCGGGAGCCAATGTCAAAAAGCTCATGCGTCCTGGCATGGGGGTTTGGTTGGGCTGAAGCCCCTGAAGCATTTCGGTGAGCTGAAGGGTTTCTAAAGACAGGGTTTTGCTTTCTCTAACCTTATGCCATACGGAACGCGACAGCATAAGGGTATGCTCCATCCGCTCTGCACCCACCTGCTGCAAATAGTCTTCTCGCTCTGGCTGGTAGTCTGCGGAAACCACCGATAGCGGCGCTGAAGGACAGGCTTCTTGAGAGATACAGGCCATGTGTGCCAATAGCTCTGGATAAAGCCAGGTATAGGCGGGGTGAACCGTCATTTGCGCGTCGTGGGGTTCAGCACCAGTGCGGTTAAGAGAGATTGAAAAATACCCGATCGCCGCTTTGCGCTGGGGTTCAAAGACATAACCATTCAGCCATTCTTGCTGCTGAATCTTGACATTTGCCATCAGGCTTTGTAAAAAGCTGCGCTGAAAATCTTGCACATGACGGTCAAACACCTGCCTTACAAAGGGCGGCATTGCGGCTGTATCTAACTGGTACAGCAGTGCCGCATCGGCGGTATTGACGGGGAGCAGATTAGGGAGACTGGGCGATCGCAGTGCCAACGGCTCTAAAGATGCTGGAGACAACTGCCAGCGCGTCATTTGAGAGAGGGGCTGAAATCCACTTTGGCGATACAGCCCTAAAGAATCGACGTGGTTAACTTCCACCTCTACGAGCCAAGTCCGGGCTTCCCAAATGTTTTCCATGCAGTGGCGCAAAAGCTGGGTGCCTGCATCAAACGCGGAAATGCCGCTATCTAGGCAGATCCGCTCAACACGCCAGGTACTGCGCGCTCGGTTAAACGGAGCCACCTGAATTAGGCCGACTAGAGAACCCTTCTGCTCTAAAACAAAGGTCTTGGCTGAGCGCCACTGCCCAGGCACCGCGTCTAACAAACGCAAAAGTGGGTTAGAAGTCCCGTCTTGGGAACTATTTTTTTGCAGTGGTTCCAGTAGCCAAGCGCGCTCTGCATGAGCGCCATCGTCTTGACCCAACAGCGTTTTGACCGCGTCCCAGTCTCGATACTGGAGCGATCGCACCGTAGATTCACTTTTGGCAGGGGCAGAAGTCATAGGACGACAGGGCAGACTGAGGACAGTGAAGAGGAGATGGTGACTCGGAGGTCGTGGGGGGCGGACTCTTGTTGCGCAGCGATCGCCTTGCACCAAATGTACAAAAGCAGACCTGCCAATCCACCCACTTAATGTTTAAGCAAAACAGATTGCCCCTATTGTAGCGACCCTTCGTCCGCCACGTCAGAATCTTTAGTTTCTCTCCGTATCGTTAAGCTCCCGTTAGTTACCCCTCATTAACTACGCCCTAGGACGCACCAGCACTACAGGCGTTTGCTCATCAGAATTCCCTGCTGGGTTATTAATGAGCGCCTCTTGCAGCGTTGCCATAGAAACATCAGCCGTTGCCGCGAGCACCTTTACCGCCTTCAGGTCATTCACATCCACAATCGCCGCTGAAATGCCCGTTTTTGCCTTAATTTCATCCACGACAGCCTGAGGGTCTTCAGGGCCAAGCACCACAAACTGATCGTAGGGTGGCAGCGTGCCCGTTACGTCATCTACCAGCCGCGCCTGTTCTCCGGCAAGTCTGTAAAACCCACCTGGGCTTCCCAGTACCTTCATCACCGAGCCGCCAATAAACGCAAACAGCACCCGCCAAGGCCCCACCACATCTACTAGCGACTGAAGCCCACAGGCTGTAGCTAGGCTTGAAGTGGGCAAAAAGAAATAGCACAGCCGCGATGCAACCCAGCCTGGATGAATGTCACTGGGATGGCGGTAGCGGCCTTGAATGATGGCAACAGGGGTCTCACCAATGGTGACAATATCGCCTGGTTTGACATGGGGCTTCACATAGCGATTCACAATGTCTACGCAATTGTCGAGGCGAGTCAGCAGGTGCGTGGGAATAGGCAGCACCTCTGAAGCCTCTGAAGTGCGCCAGCGCAAAGCCTGCTGGGCATCTGGATACGCCAAGGGCAGCACCTCATGGTGAACGCGAGGGATGCGTCCCTTCGGCCCATAGGTGGTGTAGTAAACCCGCAGCCACGCCACTCTCAGGGTAGAAAGATTGGTGCCTTTAATATCTATGTCTATAGAGACTGTCGTTTGCTGTCTTTTTTTGACAATATAGGCAAACCAGTAGTCGTCAGATCTCGTTTCAGCATCGGGGTGATGGGCAGTGAGCCGCACCGTTTGAGTTACGCCATCTAGGCTCTCTTTAGACAAAATCTGAAGCTCTGCCCGTAGCTCTGGCACCATCACTTCAAGATCTGCCAGCGGATTGGCGAGAATGAGTTCGCCTTTAAGGGAGTAATGATGGGGCTGATCAAGTTCTAGCTTCCATTTTCCCGTGGATACCTGAAGAGTATTGCCTCGGCCTTTGCGGTAGCGACTTTCTAACCCAGCCCAGCCCAGTACCGCCGCCAAGCCCAAACCAATGCCAATACCCTCAACAATCATGAGATGCTCTCGCTCCAAAAGTTGCCATCATCATGCCACATTTCTCTTTCGCTCCAACTTCAGTTTTTGGAGAGGGGTGCCTATTTAGGGAGCGTTAAGACTACAATCTATAAACATTTGTAAACTATAAAAGCTGTCTGCGCACTTTTAATTTTTCTTGTCTTTTAAGGACACATCATGAAGCGACTCGTCCTGTTCCAGTGGTTTTTCCTTGTTGCCCATATCGTCGCGATGGTCTTTGGCCTAGCGGGTTTAGTGCTTGTTCTTCCCCATCCAGAATTTATCGCGACCTTACCCAGCTTTGGTCAAACGCTGTTTCAGCTCAGTATGACGGGCGGTGGTGTGGTGTATATCGTGCTGGGCGCCCTTACGGTTTTTCTGCACGGCTATTTAAGTCTAGGGCTACGCTCAATCACGCTCTTTTTTGTACCTGCTGTAGTGTTATCGCTGGGGAGTGAACTGCTCGGAACCAGTACGGGCTTCCCGTTTGGGCATTATGCCTACCTGAGTGGATTGGGCTATAAAATTGCAGGCTTAGTGCCGTTTACCATTCCTCTCTCGTGGTTTTACCTTGGGTTTTCGGCCTACCTACTGGCCTACAGCGGTCTTCGCGTCGCGCTGCGTCAATGGGCAATAAGGGATTTTACCCTGCGTCTATTGGCAGTTGTGACGGGTTCAGTATTGCTGACCGCTTGGGATTTAGTGCTGGATCCAGCTATGAGTCAGGCTCCCTTTCCATTTTGGTCGTTTCAGGAAGTGGGCGAGTTTTTTGGAATGCCCTACCGCAATTTAGTGGGTTGGGTTGGCACAGGGATAGTTTTTATGGGCGTTGCTGCACTCTTGGGGCGAAAAGAGCCTTTGGGTTTGAGCCGCAGTCAGCTGACGGTGCCGCTGTTGGTGTACTTGGCTAATTTTGCCTTTGGTGCAACCATTACATTGACCCAGCTTGACTCTCGCTTTATGATTCCGGCGGCGTTGGGCGTATTGGTTGGGGTGTTACCCGCCATGATTTTTTGGTGGATTTCTCCTACTCAATCAGCGTTGTCTGTAGAGTCTTTACAAGATTTGTCTGAAATTGCCGCTCCAGAGCCAGCCCTCAGCGCTAGCCCTAAGCGATGATGGCTTTTTTGCCCATTGCTTGTCACATCACGGCTAACACCAGCATCGCTAATTGTGCCTGGGATGCTTCCGCCCAAGCGGTAGGGTTTAGCATTGCGGCAATGATTGCGCTAGCGGCGCAAATCCCTGCGGTGGCGCTTCTGCTTTCTCGTCTTATACGAGGGCCATTCCGAAGGGCACCACTCGTGCCACAATCGCCGGCACCAGACTTACTGGGCGCGGTGAGCGTCATTGTGCCTACCCTCAATGAGGCTGCACGAATTCAGCCTTGCTTAGATGGATTAAGCCACCAAAGCTATGAGCTACGGGAAGTTTTGGTGGTAGACAGCCGCTCTGAGGACGGCACGCCAGAACTTGTCAAAGATGCTGCGATTCAAGACCCTCGGTTTCGGGTAATGACCGATGAACCACTGCCAACAGGTTGGGTAGGGCGACCTTGGGCGCTACACTCTGGTTTTAGCACTATGGCACCAGAAAGCACCTGGTTTTTAGGGTTAGATGCCGATACTCAACCGCAGCCTGGACTGGTGGCGAGTTTGGTACGGGCGGCGATCGCCGACAATCTAGATGCCGTTTCGCTCTCACCCCAGTTCATTCTGAAGTACCCTGGCGAAATTTGGCTCCAGCCTGCACTTTTAATGACGCTGGTGTACCGATTTGGCCCCGCAGGTGAGGCGAACGCAACGGCGGAGCGCGTAATGGCAAATGGACAGTGTTTTTTGTGCCGTCAGTCGCTGCTTAAGGATTTGGGTGGGTATACGAGCGCCCGAAGTTCTTTTTGTGATGATGTAACCTTGGTTCGACATTTAGCCGCAAACGGTGCGCGGGTTGGCTTTTTGGATGGAGCCAAGGTCTTAAAGGTACGCATGTACGAGGGCGCTGCTGAAACGTGGCGAGAGTGGGGGCGATCGCTGGATCTCAAAGATGCCAGTTCCCGCGCGCAAACCTACGGCGATCTCTGGTTTTTAACGGCGGTACAGGGGCTGCCGATATTGCTAGTGCTGCTGTTTGCCAGTAGTGGTGTGAGTACGCCTATGGTTTTGGGGGCGTTGGCTCTAAACGTAGCGCTAGTAGTGATTCGGGTGGCGCTGGTGGGGGCGATCGCCCCTTCTTACGATCTCTCTGGTGCCACAGGACGCTGGTTATTCTGGCTATCTCCGCTTGCCGATCCGCTAGCGGTACTGCGCATTGCACTATCGTCTTTTCGGCGACCTACACAGTGGCGAGGAAGGATATATGAGTAATGATCCGCGAATGGCATAGTCGAGACTGCCGAAAATAGTCTGGTATGGCGATCGCGCTTTTTATTCCGGCTGCTCTTAATCGCCGCTGTCAGCCGCTCCACCTCAATTCCTGCTAAGGGTCGGCAAACTCTTGGTGAGAGGCGATCGCCCATCATTTTGTCAAGATTTTACCCTCAAACATAGGGCTAAAACCCTCACCCCACCGGTCTTATCCCAATCTTTATCGGCAAAATAATAAATTTTGTCGATATCTTGGCTTTGTATGATGATGCTAATTGAGTGCTTTACTTGAACAAGCAGTTTCTGCCTTTCCCTAGTGCTGATATTCTCAACAAAAACAATCAAGCTATCGGTATCAAATCCGTCAATTTTTACGGGTCTACAGGATAAAGTATGCTAATCGGGGCGTGAAAAAGCTGAAAGCCTTTTTTAGCAAGGGATGTGGTGGTTTTCCTAGGTCGGAGCTTAGAAGACCTTGCTTAGCAACCATTCCAGCGACTTAAGCTTCTAAGCAACATACCTAATCCCGTAGAGCCTTCTATCTTTCTAATTGCTGTTTCTAAGAGCACAATTTTCCACAACTCTGTATTTCTAAAAATAGCGTAGTCTAACGGCCTCAAATTGAGCGGTGGCTTAAAAAATAAGCCGCTTACCCGTGTGTCCCGTCCATCCGCTCGAATGCGTAGTTAGACACAAGGAGTAAGGCAACCTGAACTAAACATATTGTACCGTCAGTGCCGAGATTTTGGATGATTTGATAATGGCAATTGCCCCACCAATCCCAACAACCAAACGCCACAACCGCAGCCAAAAAACTACTCTACTTAAGAGGCTGTAACGCCCTCCAAAATCACGCGAAAATACTCTGTCTTTGGTTTCTGGACAAATCTAAACGTAAGACGTGCCTTTGACCAGCCAGATGCTACAGAAATTCGATGATGGAGAATGAACTGTCCGGGTTCGACCTCGATAAGCTCTGGCACAGCAGAGCGCTTAAAACCCGCTGCTGAAACTAATGGTTCATCCCCAAGGGCAGACTGAATGACGGAACGCAGCTCAGTCTTTGACCATTTCCTAGATGTTTGGTCAAGCTTCGCGAGTGCTGCACTGTAGTCGTTTTGGGCAAGATGATCCAGAAATTCTCGCGCGAAAGCGACAAACGCTTTTTGAGGACTATAGGAAGTACCAATAATCATTCTTAGGTCTAACTGTTAATTCTGGAGCGCCTTAGCTAAATCTACAGCTTGTGAAGGTATCGGCGAAGGGGCGCGAACCGCACGAAACATACCAAATCGGCATAGCCCAGCACCAAAGGCGAGGCGCATTAGCAAAATAGTGGGCACTTCTCGCAGAGACTTGATAAACCCCGACACGCCAAAACGGACTAATCCTTTCGGTCGGATGATGCCTTGCCAAATTGAATCAATCCAAGACGGCAGCGTGGGTTTCGTCCAGTCTGCGGTGGTGACGCTACCCTTTACAAAACCTGTGGCTTCTAACAGCTCAGCAAAGCCTTCGATACTTGAGAACGCAGGATGCGACCACTGATCAAGGAGCTGCTGCATCACGGGCTTCTCCCAAAAATTAAGCGGAATCCGGCGATCGTCGCGCTGATTCCAGTCTGCAACCGCTAACACCCCACCTGGCTTAAGCACCCGCATCAGCTCTTTTGCAAAGGTGGCTTTGTCTGGCATATGAGGGCCAGCTTCAATAGACCACACCACATCAAAACTGCCGTCTGGAAACGAAAGCGCCATCGCGTCATCTACCAGAAACTGCACGTCAAGATCCGTTGGCGTTAATTCTTGGGCGCGTTTGACCTGTTGGGGACTGATAGTAACGCCCGTCACGGCAAATCCGTAATCTCGCCCTAAAATGCGGCTGCTGCCCCCGATGCCGCAGCCCACGTCTAAAACTGTCGTGCCAGGGGGCAATGTATCTAAGCCTGCCCAGCGAACCATTTCATGAACAAAGTCCGCTTTTGCCGTCAGAAAATCTTTCCGCTGTGGCGGCATACCGTAATGACCGAGATGGATATGCTCCCCCCAGTAAAACTCTAAAATGCCGTCCTCTGTCCACTGGTCGTAGGAATTGGCGACTGTACTAGAAGATTGATAGCGGCGAGCGGTAAGCAGGTAGATAGCAGTGGCGATCGCCAACCCTACCAACAAAAATCCCATTACAGAAAAAAGTAAATTCATCCAGAAAAAGCCTCATTCAAACCCATACATTTCAAGCTAACGGTCAATTTTGGAGAGTGGATCTATCCGTAAAGGTTAGGGAAGTTTTAGAGGCCACTGCTTCCCTTGATAAAACAAAAGCTGATAAACGTGCAAGCTGCCGTAGCGAAATGAGGCCTCAAACGATTGCAGATAGAGATACCACATCCGCAGAAATCGCTCATCATAGACTGTGCCAAGCTGCGAAATCTTGTCCCGATTGCCTACAAAATTTTGTGCCCATCGTTTTAGGGTTTCGGCATAGTGGGGCTTCAGGTCTTCGCAGTGGGCAACAGAGAGCTTGGCATTCCACAAGGCCTGAATCAGCTCAGGCAACTGCGGGGCATAGCCCCCTGGGAAAATATATTTATCTACCCAGGCTCCGTTTCGTTCACTGCTTTGGGTGGTGATAGTATGCAGCACCCCAATGCCATTGGGGGTTAAAAGCTTCGAGGCTGCCTGCATAAAGGTGGCAAAGTTCCCCTTGCCCACATGCTCAAACATACCAATGCTCACAAATTTATCGTACTGGCCTTCTACCTCGCGGTAGTCAGCAATGATGATTTTAATGCGATCGCCCAAGCCCTTTTGCGTAATCCTTTCCTGCGCCAGTTTGGCTTGCTCCACACTCAGCGTAATGCCCGTGCCAGAAACGCCGTAGTGTTCCGCTGCATACATCAGCATTCCACCCCAGCCACAGCCAATATCCACCAAAGATTCTCCAGGCTTTAGCGCAAGCTTCTGGCAGATCAGGTCATATTTCTGAACCTGCATTTGCTCTAGAGAATCTGCCTCTTGTCGGCGATAGCCACAAGAGTAGGTCATCGTTGGATCTAGAAATTGCTGATAGAAATCGTTCCCTAGGTCGTAGTGATGCTGTACATTTTTTCGACTGTTTTGAATCCAGATGGGGAGCGTACGGAGACGTTGCGTAATGACTTTTAGGATGAGCGGGAGCGTTATTTTCTCCCCAGCCTTGGCATAGACATTACTGCGATAGAACAGCCCGATTAGCTCAATCAAATTGTCATTTTCTTCATTCCACCAGCCTTCCATATAGGCTTCGCAAAACCCAAGGCTGCCAAAAGCCAAAATGCGATCGTAGGTGGCTGGGTTGTGAATATTGAGGCGGAGCGGCAGGGACAATCCAGGTTTGCCGAAATGAAAAGCTTTCCCCGCTGGATTAATCACCGTCAGATCGGCAGCTTCAATGAGACTAAAAAGCTGGTAAAGGTATCGTTCTCCAGCAGGTAGAGCCCTCAAAGACTGCTTTAGATTCGCTGCATCTGTGGAATCAGCGTTCAACTTCTGACTTAAAGGATGGGAAATATCTTTTTGCGGTGCGTCAGTTTTTGCCATGAACTTAGAATCACGAATTTAATAACGTCCAATTTTTAGAAAACCCTCATGGACGTAAGGGCGGGTTTAGCTGGTATTGCACTAGAGAATCCCAGATTTGTCGGCAAAACCCGCCCCTACAAAACCTGGATGTTATTTTATTTTCATTCCTTAGCCTGCTCCCTTTACATCCATCATGCTTGCTGTCTTGACCTTTGTAGCAAGCCCCAAGGTTTCTAACCCTTGAATGGTGAGCCAAACTAGATCAAGCTCCCACCAGCGCCACCCAAACCGCGCCGAAGACTGCACCGCATGGTGATTGTTGTGCCATCCCTCACCAAAGGTCAGCAGCGCCACCCACCAGCAGTTGGTGGAAGTATCGGGGGTATTGTGGGTGCGGTAGCCTAACTGATGACAGACGCTGTTGACAAAGCAGGTGCTGTGAAAGCCCACAAATAGGCGGACAAAAATACCCCAAACCACAAAGGGCATTCCGCCGATTGCATAGAGCAATAGCCCCAGCGCCACCTGCAAAACAATATAGTACTGGTGACAAAATTGATAAAACGGATCGTCGGCGATATCTTTCGTGAAACGACCTAGCTCCGTTTTACTGGGCACATCGTGCATTAACCAGTTGATATGGCTCCACCAAAATCCCTCCGTGGAGTTGTGGGGGTCGGCAAGGCGATCGCGCAGGGTGTCTCCCTTGGCATCTGCATAAACGTGGTGCATGCGGTGATAGCCCACCCAGCCTTTTACGGCACCTTGCCCCGCCAAGGTGCCACATAAAATAAAGAAATACTCTAGACCTTTGGGCACCTTAAAGCTGCGATGGGTCGCCAGTCGATGAAAGCCCAAGGAAATGCCCAGTCCAATGGTGATGCAGTGCAGCAGCACCGCCACCCCAACCGCAGACCAACTGAAGTACATGGGCAAAAATGCCAGCAGTGCGCCTAAATGCAGGGCGATCGTAAAGGCAATGACATTCAAGCGCGGACGAGGTGCGTCTAAGGAGACTTCAATCATTTGTTATCTCCTGTTTTAAGGTGTTGCTGCCTCAATATACGGCTGCTTTTAAGTTGAATGGGGCTTGCCATAGGGTTTTACTCGACGACTGAATGGATTCTAGTTGAAATTCGTCCCAAGCCCCTATGTTGAACTTCTACGGCAAACGCTCAATAATGCCTCCCCCTAGCACAACCTCGCCGTCATACCAAACGGCAGCCTGTCCTGGCGTTACGCTAAACTGCGGTTCGTCAAACACCAGCTTTACGCGTGAGCTGCTGCCGCCTTCTTCAACAGGGAACGGAATGACCGTTACGTCCACAGGCGGCGTCCGGTAGCGAATTTGCACCTGTGCCCGAATCGGGGTGGCTGGAGCGGTAATCGAAACCCAGTTCACGCGCTGCACCGTACAGTCTGGCTGCACCGCACTGTCGCGATCGCCCACCACCACGCGATTCATGACGGGGTCTAGCCCCACCACATAAAGGGGCTGAGCTGCCGCTATCCCTAAGCCCTTCCGCTGACCAATGGTGTAGTGATGCACCCCTTCGTGATGGCCTAACACCTGCCCCTGGCGATCGACAATCTCACCCTGGCGCGGCTGAATATACTGGTCTAAAAAAGCGCTCATGGACCCATGGGCTTCTACTAGGCAAAGGTCTTGGCTCTCTGGCTTTTCAGCCGTCTGTAGCCCCAGTTCTGCCGCCACGCGCCGCGTTTCGGTCTTCGTCTGCTCACCCAACGGAAAAATCACCCCTGCCAAAATCTCTTGGGACAGATCGTACAAAAAGTAGGACTGGTCTTTATGGCGATCAACTGCCCGTAAAAGCTGCACGCGTCCCGTTTGAGGGTCTTGACCCACACGGGCATAGTGACCCGTCGCAATTTTTTGAGTGTCTAGCGTCTCTTGGGCATAGCGCAGCATCGGCCCAAACTTGACCGCTTTGTTGCACTGAGAGCAGGGCAGTGGCGTAACGCCCACTTCGTAGCCTGCCACAAGGTAATCTACAATATTTTCTTGAAACAGGTCGCGGGTATCGACTACATGGTACTCAACCCCAAGCTGTTCACAAAGCTGGGCGGCATCTACCATGCCCTCAGAGCAGCACTGCCCTTTGCCCTTCATGAGCCAAAGAGTCACACCCGCTACGTCATAGCCCTGGCGCTGAAGCAGGGCGATCGCCACCGAGCTATCCACCCCTCCCGAAAGACCGACTGCTACTTTGCTGCCCATACTGCTGCCGCTACTTATTATTCTTTAACTATGCTAACCCCTTGGTCTTAAGCATGCCTTTCACCACCCCCAAGTGCCTGGGTCTCCCTTAAACGGTCCCACAATATCTTGGGTAATCCAACCGCCGTAAAAGTCTCCTGGCTGGGACTGTACCCGCTCTCCATCGACATAGCAGACATCCATCCGGCTCGGGTAAAACGCGATGTAGTGACGGATGCCCTCAAACTGAGGCGTGGGATCTGGGTAATACCAGGCTGCTGCTTCGAGATGGTGCTCACCCACCACCAAATTATAGTAAGCCGCCATTCCTTTCCATTCGCAGAAGCTAGCGCGCGCAATGGGCTGACAGTACTCCAAACGCACATCCTCCGGCGGAATATAGTAGACCGGAGGATGGCTCGTTTCTAAAACACGCTGGGCGCGACGCGTCTGGGCAATCATCACCCCACCGCATTCAACCTGCACTAACTTTGTCGTCGCTTCAAGGGCAGGTGGACGTGGATAGTCCCAGACAGACTCCTGCCCAGGTTCTGGCTGAATTCGTCGTGAGCCAAACATAAACTTAACCAAACTCATCAAGGAAACGAAACATAATCAAAAAGCACCCCCCAGAAAGAGGTGCTTTTTAGAAACTTAACTGTGAAGGGAAGGGGCACCCGATGATCACCAGAACTTAAATCTGAAGCACTCAGACAAAGCCCGAGCCTTAAGTCATCAACACCCAATCCATCAAAGCCTTAACCTTCTCCACGACTGGCTGTTTGAACATACAGAATGATCAGAAAAACCGTCGGCACAAACACAAATAAAGCCGTAGCAATCAATCCAAGATTATTAACTTCCATAGGAATTAACTCTTTTTATCCCAGCACAGATCTATAACACTACAATACTATCGTTCCGTCATGGTCAAGCTTAAACGCTGCATAATGCTTAAGGTTTTGTCTCTACCGTCACCGCACCATTGACCATCGTTTGACAGGCAAGACGGCAGCTGTCAGGGCGTTTCTTGAGCCTCCGATTTTCAAAATCTGTACGCGGCGAAAGCTGATCGGCACCCTCAGTAATGTTGACAACACAGGTCGCACATTGCCCAATGCCCCCGCAGTTCATCAGCTTGCCCTTCAGGGTGTAAATATCAATGCCGTTTTCAATCGCTTTTTGCCGGAGGTTTGCGCCTGCTGCTGCTGTGACCTCTTTGCCTTCTTTAATAAAATTGATGCTCGCCAAAAACGACAGCGGCTTAGCGCTTTGGGGGATTGCAGCGGTCACAGATGAATCCTCGACAGATGCCTGCTGCTCTGCGGGATTGGTCGCTTGACTCATAAAACAGATCTCCTCGAAACAACCTTAGAAATCAAAAAATGAGAAGAACTATCACGGGCAACAGCCGCGTAAGCCTCCTCGAAGCGCATCAAACCTATCGTTTTCAAAACATTAAGCTTCCTTGAAAACCGATGAGGCACTAGTTACACTTCTTTATATAGTTTAATAGTTTTCTGTCCCAAAGCTGTGGCTTAAGCAATTGACACGGCTGTCTTGGGATAGCGGACTTTAGGCTTAAAACGCTTGATAAATGAGACCTTTCCCGCTGGAGGTATTCCAGCAGCCTCATCAAACAAGCCAAAGACATAACCACCGAGACGCTTCATGCCAAGTGCTTAAGTATGCTTCAATAGTGGTCAATGACTCTCTTAGTTTGCTCAGATGCCTGAGACTAAGAAAAAGTGCTTCCATCGGCTGTTTCAGCCGTTGAGGCAAGGTTTAATATTCCTCGGGGTATCAGGCCTCGGAATAAAAACTGTTGGAAAAATGTAACGATATTTTAAGAGGAGGAGCGTAGTCAATGGGACTACCCTGGTACCGCGTCCACACGGTCTTAATTAACGACCCAGGGCGACTGATCGCAACACACTTGATGCATACCGCGCTGGTCGCAGGCTGGGCTGGCTCCATGGCTCTCTATGAGCTAGCCGTTTTTGACCCCAGCGATCCAATTTTAGACCCCATGTGGCGTCAGGGCATGTTCGTATTGCCCTTCATGTCACGATTGGGCATTACGTCCTCTTGGGGCGGCTGGAGCGTTCTAGGCGAAACGGGCGTTAATCCGGGCTTCTGGAGTTTTGAAGGCGTAGCACTGGCGCATATTGTGCTCAGTGGTCTCTTGTTTTTAGCTGCCATCTGGCACTGGGTTTACTGGGATCTTGAGCTATTTAGAGACCCACGCACGGGTGAACCGGCGTTGGATCTGCCCAAGATGTTCGGGATTCACCTCTTTTTGTCTGGTCTGCTGTGCTTTGGCTTTGGTGCCTTCCACCTAACCGGTCTATGGGGGCCTGGAATGTGGGTCTCTGATCCTTACGGATTGACGGGTCACGTTCAGCCCGTTGCTCCAGAGTGGGGACCGGATGGGTTTAATCCTTACAATCCAGGCGGTATTGTGGCTCACCACATTGCGGCTGGGGTTGTGGGCATTATTGCTGGCCTATTTCACCTGATTGTGCGTCCTCCTCAGCGGCTCTATAAAGCCTTGCGGATGGGGAACATCGAAACGGTTCTTTCTAGCAGTATTGCAGCTGTGTTCTTTGCTGCGTTTATCGTGGCTGGAACCATGTGGTATGGCACTGCTGCAACACCAATCGAGCTATTTGGCCCGACGCGCTATCAGTGGGACAACAGCTACTTCCAGCAAGAAATGGTGCGTCGAGTGCAAACCGATGTTGCCAATGGCAAGAGTATTGCCGAAGCCTGGGAAGGAATTCCTGAAAAGCTGGCGTTTTACGACTATGTCGGCAATAGCCCTGCAAAGGGTGGGTTGTTCCGTACAGGCGCAATGAACAGCGGTGATGGCATTGCACGTCAGTGGCAAGGACACCCCGTTTTCAAAGACAGTACAGGCGAAGAGCTATTTGTGCGTCGCTTGCCTAACTTTTTTGAAACGTTCCCTGTGCTTTTAGTGGATGGCGCTGGAGAAATCAAGGCGGATATTCCGTTCCGTCGGGCTGAGTCGAAGTTCAGCTTTGAGCAGAAGGGCATTACGGTTAGCCTCTATGGCGGTGCGCTGGATGGTCAAACCTTCACAGATGCAGCAACGGTTAAGAAGTATGCCCGTAAGGCGCAACTTGGCGAACCCTTTGAGTTTGATTCTGAAACGCTAAGCTCTGACGGGATTTTCCGAACCAGTCCTCGAGGTTGGTTTACTTTCGGTCATGCTTGCTTCGCACTGCTATTCTTCTTTGGTCACATTTGGCATGGCGCTCGTACGCTGTTCCGCGATGTGTTTGCTGGGGTTGACCCAGACCTGGCTGAAGAGCAGGTTGAGTGGGGCTACTACCAAAAGCTGGGCGATACGTCCACTCGCAGTAGAGTTTAATCACTTATAAAGGTGCTCCAGGGCTGCGATGCCGCTTTTAGAGCACCTTTTTTGACGCTACCTGAACACGATAAAAATTTTGTTGAGGCTCCTATGGAAGCGATCGCATACGTATTCATCTTTGCCTGTCTGTTGGGCTTGTTCTTCTTTGCTATTTTCTTCCGCGAACCGCCGCGTATTACGAAGGATTAGTCTGGTTTGAAGACCATAGAAATCCCCCTCAGGTTAGTCCTGAGGGGGATTTTACACAATAAAATCAGTGTCTATGCCGCTATGATAGAACTATGCCTTTCGGGGAATTAGCTCAGTTGGTAGAGTGCTGCGATCGCACCGCAGAGGCCAGGGGTTCGAATCCCCTATTCTCCATCCCGCAGGCTGCCGCTTTAATCCTCTGACATGTCACTCTCTTCGCCAACTTGCTTGAGGTGAATGTGCTTGTAGCCCAGCTTGATTTCAAACTCATCACCCGACTTCAGACCCATCTTCTCGGTGTAGCCAGCGCCAATTACAATGGTGCCATTCTTATGAACCGTTAATCGGTAGGTGGCTTCTCGTCCTCGACCATCTTTTTCGTTGTCTGAGTCAAGCGAAACGCCTCTCGCCTCAAGAATCGCGTTGATGAATCCACTGATATTGACGCGAGAAGCTCCATTTTTCCCAACGCTTACATAGCCGCATTCACGCGCTTTTGCACTTCGAGCTAGCTTGGGGATTTCTTTGAGCTTTTGGAGCAACGCTTTGCCCGTCAAAGGCTTTGCTTCTAATTCTGTTTCGGTTTTTACTTCGGTTTTTGCTTTCTTCGCCATTACAGAGTGATGCCTTTATGTGTCTTACATTTTGAATCTATTTAAAATTCTAGCTTAGATTAAATAAATTGAATTTTTATAATTATGTACTTATCTTTATCTCTAGAAATAAATCTGACACTCAGTTTGTTACGCTAAAAAATGGCAAATCTCACTTTATCCCTCACTGATTTCGGCGATTTCGGTCAAGAAGGCGATCGCTAATCTTCAGCCAGCTTGTAAGATAGCGATTCATTGAGAAAGTTTTTGGAACAGTGTGTCTGTGATTGCTGAGATCCTGAGTCTTGAATTTTCTAAAATGCAGTGCAACCTCAGTTCAGGTGCTGCTGGGCTTTCCACTCAAATAAATCATCAATCGACACAAATTCAGTCAAGATTCCATTTTCAGCGCCGCGAGACACCAAGCTCGGGTCGGTGGTAAATACAGCACATTCAAAATGATCCATTGGGATCTTCCAGTGCTCACTCAGAAAGGTTTTAAGTCTATTAACCTGTTCTAAAACATCCTTTCGTTTCTTGGTGCGGCGGCGCTGAGCTGTTGTGCCATGTGCCGCTAAATCAATATATTTTGTTTCGATGAGAAAGAGCGTTTGTTGCGTGGTGAGGTACACAAAGTCACATTTGCCAAGGTCTGTACGGTTGCCAAGGTCGGGAGACTTCTCAAATAGTAAAAGGCGATCGCAGGTGGGCAAATACCGTTCAATATTGAGATACACAAACGCCTGAAGCAGCAGCTCTTTATCATAAGGGAACCCGACTACACCCTCAAAAAAACGACGGATATCTTTTGGGTGTTCGGGCTGAATCGTCTGGCAGGCTTGGATAAACTGATTGAGAGACGCCTGTACTTCAAATGATTCCATTTTGGTGCGTATTTTGTCCGTATTGGGTGTCTGTATTGGGTCTGTATATCAAACAAACGCTTACAGTGTAGAGCGTCTGATCTCAAAATCATGGTCGCGATGTCATCATTCACCTACGTCGGGGGCGGCTCACAGGCAAAACGCCATTCTCTGAGAAGATTGCCTGAGAAGCGACATCAATTATTGTGTCAACATTATGAGTATTGTTTCAGGCAGTTCAATGCCTTTGCCTTGAACGCTAGGCTTAGGTCAATATAGACCTGTAAACGAATGCTCTACAGAACCTTCGTAAAGATTACCCAAGGGAGTTTTAATGTATGAAATTGGCGTATTGGATGTATGCTGGGCCAGCACACATTGGCACACTCCGCATTGCCAGCTCATTCAAAAATGTCCACGGCATTATGCATGCCCCACTGGGGGATGACTACTTCAACGTGATGCGCTCCATGCTTACCCGTGAGCGTGACTTTACCCCTGTCACCACCAGCGTGGTAGACCGCCACGTCTTAGCCCGTGGCTCTGGAGAGAAGGTGGTGGACAATATTACCCGCAAGGATGCAGAAGAGCATCCTGACCTAATTGTGCTGACCCCTACCTGCACCTCCAGCATTTTGCAAGAAGACCTTCAGAACTTTGTCGAACGCGCGGCTGAAACGTCTCAGGGTGACGTGCTGCTAGCAGATATTAACCACTATCGCTACAACGAACTTCAGGCCGCCGATCGCACCCTCGACCAGATTGTGCAGTTCTACATCGAAAAAGCCCGTAAAGATGGGTCGCTGCCCCAAGGTAAAACTGCAAAGCCCTCGGTTAACATCATTGGTATGACAACCCTAGGGTTCCACAATAACCATGATGCGACCGAACTAAAGCGTTTGATGGCGGATCTGGGCATTGAAGTCAATGAGATCATTCCAGAGGGTGCCTTTGTCAATAACCTGAAGCGTCTGCCTCAGGCTTGGTTTAACCTAGTGCCCTACCGTGAAATTGGAGTGACGACCGCCCAGTATCTAGAGAAAGAATTTGGGACACCCTGCGTAGACATTACCCCGATGGGCATTGTAGAGACAGCCCGCTGCATCCGCGCCATTCAAAAGGTGCTGAATGCTCAGGGTGCGGAAGTGGATTACGAACCCTACATTGATGAGCAAACTCGCTTTGTGTCTCAAGCCGCCTGGTTCTCTCGCTCCATCGACTGCCAAAATTTAACGGGCAAAAAAGCCGTTGTGTTTGGCGACAATACCCACGCTGCCGCCATGACCAAAATTTTGGCGCGGGAAATGGGGATTCATGTGGTGATGGCAGGTACGTACTGCAAATATGACGCGGACTGGTTTAGAGATCAGGTCAGCGAATACTGTGATGAAGTGCTGATTACCGATGACCACGGTGAAATTGGGGACAAAATTGCGAAGCACGAGCCATCCGCCATCTTTGGCACCCAAATGGAGCGCCATGTTGGCAAACGGCTGGATATCCCCTGCGGCGTAATTGCGGCTCCCATCCACATTCAAAACTTTCCGGTCGGCTATACCCCCTATTTGGGCTACGAAGGTGCTAACCAGGTCGTGGACTTGGTCTACAACTCTTTTACCCTAGGCATGGAAGACCATCTGCTCGAAATCTTTGGCGGTCACGATACCAAAGAAGTGATCACTAAAACCATGTCTGCTGAGTCTGATTTAGGCTGGACACCCGATGGACAGGCGGAGCTAAATAAAATTCCTGGATTTGTGCGGGGCAAGGTCAAGCGCAATACTGAGAAGTTTGCCCGCGATCGCGGTTTTGCCGAAATCAATGCAGAAGTCCTCTATGCCGCCAAGGAAGCTGTGGGTGCGTAGCCGACAGTTCTAGCCACCTCATCTCAATCCTTCTCCCACTAGGCTACGGTGTACACAAAAGTCTTAAGGTTTCCATTCCGTAAAGGTTTTTGTCATAAACCGATTCATCAATCCCCTCTGGGGAGGGGCAGGGGTGGGTTAGTCATGGCGCAACTGACTAACCCACCCCGCCCTACGGGCACCCCTCCTCGGAGGGGATTTTCTTGGACTTGTGTGTACACGTTAGGGCTAGGGAAGAGGAGGGTAATATTCTGCAAGAAATCTCATGTGTAACGGCAACGGATCTAACCCACCTTCAATTCAGGCCATGCCTCCATTTTTCTAGCTTTTTCTTAGCGTCTGGATCTAAAGAATGCGAAAGCAATCGCGTGGACGTTTTTTTATTAGATCGCTGCTTGCGTTGAATACTTAAGGCGATCGCCGCTACATCCCCCAGAAGCTGCTGGGCAGAGAT
>JANNDV010000329.1:0-5905 GCA_031387975.1 Acaryochloridaceae cyanobacterium OTE_75_metabat_521
AGCCGTCTATCCCCGCCTTGAGCTGCTGTGGGGACAGACCGATGACAGCTTCTTGAACCCCAGCCCACTCACCCAAATCTGGTGCATTTATCCGATGATGCGCACCGACCCACCGCAATGGCTCATCATTGCCGCAACGACCGATACTCAACCGCTGAAGACCATTGCCTTAGAGAATGGACAGATTGCCCAAGAAGGCACCTATGAATACCTAGAGCGATCGCTGTCCCTAATGTCTGAGAGCGAAGAAGAATACCCTCAAGCCATAAGCCAGCGCATCACCGAAGCCCTAGCGCATAAACGGATCAAATATATGCATATTCATCAAACCCAGGATTCGCAGACAGAGAAACCCAGAGACATTCTTCAGATGCAGTTTCAGCTATTTGGTTAATTTACCTCAAAAGTGCAATGGTGAGAATCTTCCAGGCCAGGAACCGTTGACGAGGGGTTAAGGCTTGCGCAATGTTTTAGACCCCTAAAAGAAGCGTCAAGAGCGAAACCGACAAGAGCGTGAGCGTCACTCCAAACTCAAATTGTCTTTTACGCAATGTCTTTCCCGAGTTCAAACTCAACCTTCGTTACTCCCGAAAGCGCGGACTCTTGGTGCGTCACCGCTCTGAAAGAGCTAGCTATCGCCCTTCAAGAAAACTTACGTACCAAGGTCATCTAACACGACGACCTTGGAGAGATTAACTACGTAGCGGGTGTAGATGTAGGCTTTGAATCGCAAGACAGCATAAGCTGCGCCGCCGTCGCCGTCCTCAAGTATTCCGAACTGACCCTTCACGAACACCAGGTTGTTGCGTGCTGGAATGCACCCTCAAATATCGGTTTCCTGAAACAACCCGATGGGCAGACCACATCGCATCTAGACATGGCCTTATACTTTGATTCAAAGTGATGATCGTTCTTACATAAGTTCTAATTGATTAATTTTGAGACAATAGGCGATATCAACCATGGCTTATTCTTAACTGACGATAGATGATGATGAACAATCACCCTCGGTCTACGCGGTCTTGCAACCCACTTGCCCTCATGCAGTCTGGGCTGCTGATGTCTATATCTGTACTGATGTTAAGTACAGGCTTAGCAGCGGCGCAAACCGTCGCGGTACCGGGGAAAGTTACGCCTAAACCTCAATCGACCGAAGTCGCCGCTGATCGGCAGGCGGTACAAACGCTGCTAAAGCAAATTCAGCAGGAGCGTTCCGTTCAAACTCAGGTTAAGACCGATGCCCAGCGTCAGTACAATCAAGCCACGTTTTTGCTGACGGTTTTATCCATTATTTTGGGCTTGATTTTAGCCGCCGCTGTCACCATGCTGCTGCTGCTGCGTCGCGCCGTCATCCGCGAAGTGGCAGAAGTGGTGCAGTCTCACCTTAAAGAAGTGCGCGATCTCAAGGCGCAGCTCACCCAGGCGGGGGGGCAGGTTGATCTCGTGCTGGCGCAGGCAGATACCCTCAAGGCAGACCTAGCCGCCGAGTCTTTAGACTTTCGCAATGGGGTGACGCATCAACGAGAGGCGATCGCCCAGCTTGTCACCGAAGCCGCTCGTAAACAGCAGCAAAGCCTTAAGGACGCACAGGCCGATATTGACCAAACCCGCAGCGCCCTCAATCAACTAGAGTCTGAGTACGCGCAAACCGTCCGGCACCTTACGCAAACGCTCAATGATGAGCAAGAAGATGCCCTCGCACAACTCCAGACGCTCCAGACTAACTTTGGCACTCGACTCAGCGGCCTAGATATAGACGCCCAATCTGAAGCCCAGCGCGTCCTCAAGCAGCTCCACCACCGTGAAGAAAGTTTTGTGCTTCAGCTTTCTCAGCTTCAGGAGGCCGCAGGGCAGCACCGCGATCGCATTTTCCAAAGTCTAGAAACCCTTAGCACCGAATTTCAGCCTCAGCTCATGACGCTCAAGGCCGAGGTCATCGCTCAAAAAGATACCCTGCTGCAAGACTGCGCCACGGCAAAAGTGGACTACATGAGCCAGCTCATTCATCTCCAAGACAGTGCCAAACATCAGTGGGAAGCCATCTTAAGTACCCTCAAGCAGCTAGAAGCCGACTTTAAACCTCAGCTCTCTCTGCTCGAAACCCAAGCCGCCACCAAATCAGAAAGCGTACAGACCGAGGTGATTGCGAACCTGAAGCGGTTGGGGGCAGATTTATCGGGGCAGATGGCGATCGCCCACGAACGCCTCAGCGCCGAAACCCAGCAGCAGCTCCAGCAGGTACAGGGCATCCAGGCTGAGTTTTTGCAAACGGTTCAGGCACTCAAAGATAGCCTTAACGCCGATGCTGCCCAAGGCCGTCAGCACATTCAGGGCACCCAAACCGAAACCCAGCAGGCGCTTGGGAGCCTGCAAGAAACCCTCAGCACCGCAAAAGATCGGAGCCTTCAGCAAATTAAGGGCATTGAGCTAGAGTCCACCACAGCCCTAACCCAGTGGCAAACCGAACTCAAGACCCGCCAGGCTCAGGCACTGCAAGAACTCAGCGGCTTAACCCAACAAATTACTGTTCGCGCTCAGTCCCTTGAAGCCGATCTCGAAAGCCGTAAGGCCAAAACCAAAGAAGAGCTTCAGGCGATTGTTGCAGAAGTCACCACTCAGCTCAATACGCTTAAAGACGCGCTTCAATCTACACAGCAAAACACCCAGCAGTCTCTCCAAACCCTTGAGACCGAAGCCCAATCTGAGAAAACTCGAATTTTGCAGCAGTTGGCTGAACTGAACCCAACGGCGATCGCCGACGCGACCCTCCAAGACCTATCAAGCCAAATTCAAACTCTGACCGAAACCCTCAGCCGCCTGCAAAGCAACCATCCCAAGCTTTTCGCCGATGTCACCGACTACATTACTCAGGCCAATACCCTGCGAACCACAGGCCAGCTTGACGAAGCGCTGCGCGCCTATGATGCGGCCTTAGACCTACAGCCCGAAAATGCTGAGATTGGCAGACAAAAGGCGATCGCCTTGGGAGAGGCGAAGCGCTATGAAGATGCCGTCACCGCCCTCAATAAAGTCTTAGACCTAAACCCCGAAGACGCCGATAGCTGGTTTGCGCGAGGGCTGTATCTCAAAGAACTCAAACGCTATGACGGCGCACTGTCTGCCTTTAACCGCGTGGTTAAAATTCGGCCTCAGGACGCGAAGGCATGGCTCAATCGTGGTCTTATGCTAGAGCGATTAAAGCGCAACGAAGACGCCATGGACTCCTATGAAAAAGCGCTAGAAATTAACCCCAATTATCCCGAAGCCCTCGTCAACCGAGGAGCCGTCTTAGGCATGCTTCAGCGCCATGAAGATGCACTGGCGGCTTTTGATAAGGTGATTGAGCTGGAGCCGGAAGATTCTGTGGCATGGCTCAATCGGGGTTTGGCCTTGGAGGTCTTAGAGAAATATGATGAAGCCTTTACCGCCTTCGATAAGGTGGTAGAACTTAAGCCAGAGTCTCATAAAGCCTGGAGTCACCGAGGCTATGCCCTCGCTAAGCTAGAGCGCTACGCAGACGCGATGAGTAGCCTGGGCAAAGCGGAGGAACTCAATCCTAAATATGCTAATACCTTTTACAGCAAGGCGATTTGTAGTGTCCTGAGTGGGGACGTAGATCGGGGCTTAGAGTCTCTAGAGCAGGCCGTTGAGCTGAACGCGGGCTATCGAGACAATGCGCGGACAGACCCTGACTTTTACGATCTCTGGGAAGACGACTGGTTCCGTGAAATTATTCAGCGCTAGCCAGCATCATGAATAGACCTTTTGCAGATTAACGAAATTTGAACTTTGCTGGAGGGTGATTCAGATTATTCGATCACAATCCTGTGCGGCATCGGTTGGTGAAGGTACCGAAGGATTGGAAGTATTCCAGTTTTCGTAAGTATGACGTGATGTGGGGGCGGATACTTCGCTTGGGTTGGAAGATGGTTTTGAGTAAGCTGTTGTGGGGCATGGGTTTCGTGCCTACATTACTTTAAGAAAAATAATGCACATAATCATTGAACCTTACAAATCTTTTGGTGCTTTAAGTTTTGGTGTAACCAATCGAGATGAATGCATTCTGCTTCTCGGCAACCCTAAGAACATTCGCATAAACCGTGAGGGCATTGAGGAATACCACTATGATGATTTTATTGTCCGATTCAAACCAGAGACTCACGTTGTCTGCGAATGTACAGTTCTACCAAAGACAGTTGCATTTATCAAAAACATTGAATTTACTTGGGATAAAAAATTCTTACGGTTGGCTTGTGAGTATGACGGTTCGCCACAGGACCTTTATGGATTTATTGTGCTTAGGCGATTAGGTATCACAGTCACAGGAATCCATGATGGCGATGAATCGCAGATGGCTGTTACTGTTTTTTGTAAAGGTGAGTTTGATGCTCTCTTGCCAAAAGGCATTCCATTTGAATGGTCAAAATCATGAGAAGCGTAGTCCCGATTTCCTGTCATCTGCCCAATCTCAAAACAGATTGTCCAATCTTAAATGGCTCTAACCTTTACTAGCCCATGCCCTAAGAATGCCCCCAAAGCTACCCTTATCCTGACCATCCACAACCGAAAGCTACGCACAAAGATTGCGCCCTAGCTCCGCGAAGCCCTAGCCTCAGTCCAAGCGAAAACCTACCCGCACTATGATTTATAGGATGACGGATCCACTGATCGCACATGAGAAATCGCCACCTTCTAAGTCACCCGTCAGCAGCCTGCTAGAGCTTGCCTAGGCTAGAGCAATAGTGGCGACCATCTGTGCTGACGCCTGCGATCACCTTTTATGGTTGCGAAAGCGCTGATTGGTTTTGGGAGAAGGGCGATCAGTTTGGGTTTAGGATTGCGATTGCAGCCACTCATCCAAATCAGCAGAACAGGAAAAATCTAACAAAGCCTTGCCCAGAGATTCAATCTGAGCAAGGGATAGAGCTTGAACCTGCAATCGACAGTTCACCGATACGACGTGCTAGGAGGCGAAGGATCAGCGATCGCTCATGTTGCAAACCTTGTTGTAAACATTCATCCAGAGTCTCTTGTCGCCATTTCTCATGGACTGGAGTCAAATTCATCGCGATCTCCACTATTGCAGGCAACCAACCCTACACCTGGAACTTTGACGACGGCAGCTAGAACAAAACTCAGTAAAATGGCTAAGATTCACCTCAGAAAAACCTTCTGTGAAGACAGACTCTATTTTCTTTCGCATCTTCCAAACAGACCCTGGCATTTTCTTTGAATTGCTAGGCCAATCTGCTGATTTGGCAGTTGGCTATGAATTTCGCTCCGTTGAAATCAAACAGCTCGCCTTTCGCATTGATGGCATACTGCTGCCTACACCCGATGCCCTTGACCAAACGGTTTGGTTCATCGAAGTGCAGTTTCAAAAAGACCCGCACTTCTACCATCGCTTCTTCGCTGAAATCGCGTTATTTCTGGCTCAACATCCCCATACGGTAGACTGGCAAGCCGTAGTGCTGTTCCCCCACCGTACTATTGAACCAGAGCAGACCCATTTGCATAGGGCACAGATCAACAGCGACCAAGTGCATCGCATTTATCTCAACGAACTGGAATCTAGCGATACATTAGGCATCAGCTTAATTCAATTGATTTTGGCAGATACAACCAGTGCGGTTAGCCAAGCCCAAGCGCTAATGGCGAGAAGCCGCAGCCAAAGTCAGCCAGAACCCAAAATTACGGCGATAATACGATTGATAGAGACAATTATGATTTACAGTGCGATTCGTTGGAGCGTAAATCAGGACTTAATAATGCCTGACATAGCGTTTCCAGACCAGCTAGCATACAGCAGCTAAGGTCTGAACTTCTCGATTGATGAGGGTGAAACATCCAGAACATCTGGAAAGCCAAGTCCCTCTTCCGAAACTCACGGATAACTCCTAAACTG
>JANNDV010000009.1:0-17851 GCA_031387975.1 Acaryochloridaceae cyanobacterium OTE_75_metabat_521
CGCCACACCTAAGGCATCGGCGGCATCATCTGGTTTAGGAATGGTGTCGAGGTTTAGCTCCCGTGCGACGGCCTCTTGTACCGCGTGTTTATCAGCGTTGCCGTAGCCCGTTAGCGCCTGCTTAATTTGAGCAGGGGTAAATTCCATCAGCGGAATCTTATGTTGGGCAATGACCAGGGCCACCACGCCACGGGCTTGGGCGACCAAAATAATGTTGCCCATCCGGTAAAAGAACAGCTTTTCTAGGGCGATTAGGTCAGGCTGGATTTGTTCAATAACAGTAGTAAGGTCTTCGTAGATGGTGCAAAGGCGATCGCCAATGGGCGTTTTGGCGGGCGTTTGGATAATGCCAAAGTCGATCAGCTCTGGCGTTTGGTCGGGGGTAGATTGAGATAGGGCGATCGCGCCATAGCCCAACGAGGCCAAGCCTGGGTCTAAACCAAGAATACGGATAAGACAACCTCCAGCGAAACAGAACGGGTCATTATAATAGGGTAAATGACTCTACAGATTGCTTTTTTGTAGTTTCGTACGATATTTTCTTTACGTCTCTAGCATCTAACGGACATTGCGCTCATGCTGCTTGCTGAACCCCTCATGGCCTTTCATTTTTGGGCTTTACCCGCCGCCTTTTGGCCCATGCTGCCTTTAGATAGCCTCATGTCTACTCAAGGCGTAATGGTGATGCTGCTGGTCGCCTATGGGGGGGCGATGTGGATGTTTTTGTCGAGCGCACCTAAGGTTCATACCCTGATGGTGTCAGACCTAGAGATTGCGCGACAGTTTTATGAGGGCGACCTTCAGCTTTTGGCAGCAGAGGTGCCTTTGCACTACTACTACAACTACGAACAGACCCTTGGCCTTTCGACCATAGACCCCATCTATATGCCTACCAATCTTTCGAGTGCGGCAACAAAGATGGGCGGTACTGGAGCGGCAGACGGGCTATGGTACCAGCTCAAAAAAAATGTGCAGCTCCACGTCATTGGAGGAGCCAGCTTAGGCGAAAAAAATCAGCAGCGCCACGTTTGTTTTGACCATGCGTGTTTAGAGCAAATTCTGCTGCGGGTACAAAGCCGTTACGTCAAGTTCAAAATCCGGCGCGAGGATCCTCTTAATTTTTTGGTCAAGACCTATGAAGGACTGGTTATTGAGATGTCAGAAGTATCGAATTAGCGAGACGCAAAGCACTGAAAGGTATAATACAGCCCGAACCTTTGCCTGAGATCCGCGATGTCCTTGACCTGGCAGCCCATTAAAGTCTACGAAGATATTCTGTATTACAAAGCCGATGGCATTGCCAAAATTGTCATCAATCGTCCCGAGAAGCGCAATGCGTTTCGGCCTAAAACTGTCTTTGAGCTATACGAAGCCTTTATTGATGCCAGAGAAGATCCATCGATTGGGGTCATTCTGCTAACGGGGGCAGGACCTCATACCGATGGTAAATATGCCTTCTGCTCTGGCGGCGACCAAAGTATTCGCGGTGAAGCAGGCTACGTGGGCGAGGATGGGGTACCACGCCTCAATGTCCTAGATCTTCAGCGGCTGATTCGGACGATTCCCAAGGTGGTGATTGCGCTGGTGGCAGGCTATGCGATCGGGGGTGGACATGTCTTGCACCTGATCTGCGATCTCTCCATTGCGGCAGATAATGCGGTGTTTGGACAAACTGGCCCAAAGGTAGGCAGTTTTGATGCCGGGTTTGGAGCCAGCTACTTAGCAAGAGTCGTCGGGCAAAAAAAGGCGCGGGAAATCTGGTTTTTGTGTCGGCAATATTCGGCTCAAGAAGCGCTGGAGATGGGGCTAGTTAATACGGTAGTGCCCGTAGCGCAGCTAGAAGCCGAAGGCATTCAGTGGGCGCAGGAAATTTTGCAAAAGAGTCCTCTCGCAATTCGCTGCCTAAAAGCTGCCTTTAATGCAGACTGCGATGGACAAGCGGGGATTCAGGAGCTAGCCGGAAATGCCACGATGCTTTATTACATGGTGCAAGAAAGTGCCGAGGGCAAAAATGCATTTTTAGAAAAGCGCGATCCTGATTTTCGGCAGTTTCCGTGGTTGCCCTAGAGGGGTTGCACCATTTCTAAATTATGCTGACTGATTGCGCAAAGCGCTGCTGGTGATAAATGCTTGTGGGGGCGTCGAAGTCAATCTTTGTAGCATTAAGCGCATAGCGCCAGCAGTTAGCTACAAACTTTTACCGCAAAGCTTTTGTAGTAATCTAATGAGGGCGCAGAGGATGCCTAAAGTTTTCTCCAGCGCAGTGAATCCAACCCTATAATTCAGGTGGGGATTGGTTCAATGCTCTGGAGCGTCTTTGTGCCTAAAATTTGTGCCCCTAAAATCCGGCTGATCTCCCTGAGTCTCTTTGTCCTTCTGCTGAACCTATCTGTGCAAGCCTATGCCCCGTCGTAATGATCTTCACAAAATTCTGCTGATTGGTTCTGGACCCATTGTGATTGGTCAGGCTTGTGAGTTTGACTATTCCGGTACCCAAGCCTGCAAAGCGCTGCGAGATGAAGGCTATGAAGTGGTGCTGGTCAACTCTAACCCAGCCACTATTATGACAGATCCAGAGACGGCAGATCGCACCTACATCGAGCCGCTGACGCCGGAAATTGTCGAGAAAATTATTGCCAAAGAGCGCCCCGATGCCCTGTTGCCTACCATGGGCGGTCAAACAGCGCTGAATCTGGCTGTGACCCTGGCTAAGACAGGTGTATTAGAGCGCTATGGCGTGGAGCTAATTGGTGCAAAGCTGCCCGCGATCGAAATGGCGGAAGATCGCAAACTCTTTAAAGAAGCCATGGAGCGCATTGGCGTACCCATGTGTCCCTCGGGGTTAGCAGAGACATTCCAAGAAGCCCGTGAAATTGCCAAGCAGATTGGGACTTACCCACTCATTATTCGGCCTGGGTTTACCTTGGGCGGCACGGGTGGCGGCATTGCCTATAACCAAGAAGAATTTGAATTAATTGCCCAATCTGGCCTAGACGCAAGCCCCGTCTCCCAAATTCTCGTAGAGAAATCCCTCATCGGCTGGAAAGAGTACGAGCTAGAGGTGATGCGAGATCTCGCCGATAACGTGGTGATTATTTGCTCTATTGAAAACATTGACCCGATGGGGGTTCACACGGGCGACTCCATCACCGTTGCCCCTGCCCAAACCCTCACTGATAAGGAGTATCAGCGCCTGCGGGATGCTTCGATTAAGATCATTCGCGAGATTGGGGTGGAAACAGGCGGCTCTAATATCCAGTTTGCCGTGAACCCCGTCACGGGCGACATGATTGTGATTGAGATGAACCCACGGGTGTCTCGGTCTTCGGCGCTTGCATCTAAGGCAACAGGGTTTGCGATCGCCAAAATTGCCGCCAAGCTTGCGGTCGGCTACACCCTCAACGAGATCCCCAACGACATCACCAAGAAAACCCCCGCCAGTTTTGAACCCACCATTGATTACGTCGTCACCAAAATCCCTCGCTTTGCCTTCGAGAAATTCCCTGGCTCAGAACCGATCCTGACTACCCAAATGAAATCTGTGGGTGAAGCCATGGCGATCGGGCGAACCTTCCAAGAATCCTTCCAGAAAGCACTGCGCTCGATGGAAGATGGACGCTTTGGCTGGGGCTGCGATCGCGATGAAACCCTGCCCAGTCTCGACCAAATCCGCGCCGGGCTGCGAACTCCAAATCCAGATCGCATCTATACCCTGCGCCACGCCATGCAGGCTGGCCTGAGCGTGGCGGAGATTTACGAAATCACGGGCATCGATCCGTGGTTCTTGAACGAGATGCAGGATCTGCTAGAAACCGAAAACTTTTTGAAGCAAACTCAACTGACTGCACTGGATCATGACACCCTGTGGGCGATTAAGCGCCAAGGCTTTAGCGATCGCCAAATTGCCTACGCCACCCACACCCCCGAAGACGATGTGCGCGCCTATCGTAAGTCTGTCGGCGTGATCCCCGCCTACAAAACCGTAGATACCTGTGCGGCAGAGTTTGAGGCGTTAACCCCCTACTATTACTCCACCTATGAAACCGAAACCGAGGTACTTCCCTCCACACGGCGCAAGGTGATGATTTTAGGTTCTGGCCCCAACCGCATTGGTCAGGGCATTGAGTTTGACTACTGCTGCTGTCACGCCGCCTACGCCCTCAGCGAAGATGGCTTTGAAACCATCATGGTCAACTCCAACCCTGAGACGGTTTCGACGGATTACGACACCAGCGATCGCCTGTACTTTGAGCCGCTTACTAAAGAGGACGTGCTCAACATCGTCGAAGCCGAAAACCCAGAGGGCATTATTATTCAGTTTGGCGGTCAAACGCCGCTTAAGCTAGCGGTCCCCCTCTCCGACGCGAAAGCACCCATTTGGGGAACTTCACCCGATTCAATTGATACAGCAGAAGACCGCGAACGGTTTGAGAAAATTTTGCGGGCGCTCAATATTGCCCAGCCCGCCAACGGCATTGCCCGCAACTTTGAAGAATCCCTCGCGGTGGCACAACGCATTCAGTATCCTGTCGTTGTGCGTCCGAGCTACGTGCTGGGCGGTCGCGCCATGGAGATCGTCTACTCTGACGCGGAGCTGGAGCGGTATATGACCTATGCCGTCCAGATTGAGCCAGATCACCCGATTCTAATCGACAAGTTTTTAGAGAATGCCATTGAAGTAGACGTGGATGCGATCGCCGACCACACCGGAGCCGTGGTGATTGGCGGCATTATGGAGCATATCGAGCAGGCAGGTATTCACTCCGGCGACTCCGCCTGTACCTTGCCCAGCCTTTCCCTCAGCGCCACAGTTCTTGACCAAATTCGCACCTGGACGATTGAGCTAGCCAAAGCCCTGAAGGTAATTGGCCTGATGAATATTCAGTTTGCCGTTCAGGGCGAACAGGTGTTCATCATTGAAGCTAACCCTCGCGCCTCACGCACCGTTCCCTTTGTCTCTAAGGCGATTGGGCGACCGCTGGCTAAAATTGCAGCACGGGTAATGTCCGGCAAAACTTTGGCGGAATTGGGCATTACAGAAGAAACAATCCCCAACCATATTTCTGTCAAAGAAGCCGTTCTACCCTTTGAGAAATTCCCTGGCACCGACACGATTTTAGGGCCAGAAATGCGCTCTACGGGCGAGGCGATGGGGATTGACCAAGATTTTGGTCGTGCCTATGCCAAAGCGCAGCTCTCTGCCAACCAAAAAATTCCCCTTGCTGGCACCGTGTTTGTAACCATGAATGACCGTGATAAGCACGCGATTATTCCCGTGGTCAGAGACTTGATTGAGATGGGCTTTAAGGCGATCGCCACCACGGGAACCCGCAAGGTATTGCAAGACGCAGGCTTAGACGTGGCGCTGGTATTTAAGCTCCATGAAGGTCGCCCCCATGTTTTGGATGGTATTAAAAATAGCCAAATTCAGCTCATCCTTAATACCCCCTCCGGCGAAGAAGCCCAGGCTGATGGGCGATTGATTCGGCGATCGGCACTCACCTATAAAGTCCCGATTGTGACCACTATTGCAGGCGCAAAAGCGACCGCTGCCGCCATCAAAGCCTTGCAATCTGACCCACTCGACGTAAAGGCCATTCAGGACTATCACGGTAATTGCTAAGCGTTTCCGAGCTAAGATGACAGAGAAACTTGACTTTAGGTCAAGCTTGAAAACTTAGCCAAAACCTTTGCATAGCAAAGCTTTCAGTATTTTCTTTGCATATGCAAAACCCTAAAATTCAAGAATTTCAAAAAATTCTCCAAACAGCCTCTAAATCGTTCTAATTTAATAGGTCGCTTCTAAAATTCTACTCTGTTGATTATTCTAAAGGATATCTTTTGAGATGGAAACTGAAACAGATATAAAACCCTTAGTCGGAAAAGAACTTCTGCAAAAACTCGAAGAAATTCCACAACTTTCTCGAAGCGCAAAGGCTCGTGAATGTGGCTACGTTAGCGTTGTTAGAAGTGGAAATGCCCGTGTCAACATTAGTGCATTTCTTAATGCCATTCTTGAGGCAAAGGGAGTTTCTATAAACTCAGATAGCGACGAGAATGAAAGTAATTGTAGTGAGTTAGATTGGCAAGATCAATCTCAAAGTTCTGAAGTTGAAGAAGAATCGATCTGGAGAGGTGTTTTTACACCGCATCATAGTCCTAAGATCTTATTCTCGAAAGATGTTGAACTTGAAGTCCGTTCGCTGCCAACGTGGAAACCTCGTGTTGTGATTGAGCGCTACCGTCTTGATGATGATGAATGAGTTTTGGTATGAGGCAGTAAATGCAGATGACAGGCTAAGCCAGGGAGATATTATTCTAAACTGTCCCGTGATTGTTTGGAGTCCTGAAGCTATTCAATTAAAGGCAGGTCAAGAAAATGAAGTTCTACAATCTTCTGTCATGGCAATTCAGGTTGATGTTGTCGTCATGACTCAGGCTTGCGATCTTGAAAATAATAAAGTAGACAACGTCATATTGTGTCCACATAAGTCATTAGATGAGTACAAGAAGGATTGGGAAGAAGCTATGCAGGAAAGCGGTCAAAACCCAACCTTAAAAGCATGGGGGAGATTTTGTGAAGACATTAAAAATGGTTACAGTTGGAATCTTGGGATGTTAAATGAAGGTGGCGATGGAGAATTGAAACTAACTCATCGTGTTGTTGATTTTCATGATGTTTATACCGTTCCGCGCACCTTTCTCGAATCGCTTCTGCAAAATAGAGGCAATCAAAGACTTCGCTTGCGCCCCCCATATCGAGAACATTTATCGCAAGCATTTGCTCGATTCTTTATGCGGGTTGGCCTCCCTGTGGGAGTTCAGAAGGTGTGGTAGCCAATAAAACTGTCCAGGCTACATACGAACTAAATACTAAACGCCTTATTAGGGAGTATTGATTACATGGCAAAGGGTCGGAAAGTTACATTTTATAGCCCAGCTTTTAAAAAAGGAGAGCAAGAAGTTGCATCGGCCTGCATCACCATCCACGTTGGAAATGGCGATGTTGAAGGCATTATGCAGGTGGTTGCTGAAAAAGGCGGCGTCTGGAATGAAAAAAGAACCCTGTTTATTCCCTACCCTTGCGCCTTTGTTGAAGTTGAGACGGTTAAGGAAAAAGATGACTTTGCAGATCTGCTGTAAATAATCGCGTGTTTTGCTTAGGCTTCAGTTGGGCTAAAGTCGCGCAGCATTTTGCGTAGCTCCATCCCATGTAGCTCCTCTTGCCCAATCATGCCCCGCACATATTCTTCTAGATAGACGCTGGCATCCGTGACAACATCTAACAAATCTTTGTATAGATTTAGCGCTGCCTTTTCGTGGTTGAGGCTTTCGAGCAAAATGTCATAGATCGAGTGCTTAAAGGTTTCTTCTAGGGGCGCAACTCGCAAAGATGGATGTCCGTCTAGTCCCGTGATAATCTCTCCAGCCTGTTGAGCATGAAGCAGAGATTCACTGGCCTGAGCCTTCAAAAACTGCACGATAGGGATTCGGTTTGGGCCTGTTACCATCAAAGAATAGTGCGTGTAGCGAACCACCCCAGCCAGTTCCGCCTCCATGATGGCATTGAGTAGATGGATCGTTTTTTCTTGATCGAGGTCTTTCATGAGGGGTTTTAATGGGGTGACAGAGAGTGGGTCAAATATTGAACGCAAACTAAACGCAAAAACTGCGCCGCAGCTTATTCTAGTGCGGGTTAATCGGCTTCGAATGGATCATGTTGCCAAGCGCTTCAGCGGAAACAGGGGCTTGCCTGCCAATGTGCGAAAGTAGGAGATCGCCGCAATGCTCAAAAACGCGATATAGCCCACAACCTGAACCGCATAGAGCTTATCGGAGTAGCCAAACATGGTGGATAGAATAATGCCTGGGAACTTCCCCTGGGGCAACATATTGCTTGTATCCGTCACTTGTGCGCCCAGCGAAAACCAAGACACTATTTTTTGCGGCGGATTCAGAAACTGATAGGCTCCGGTCGCGGGGTCAAGCACCTTATCGACGGTGTTGGCTAAATCTAAAGCAGATAGGGACGTGATCACGAGTCCAGAGATGATCAGCAGCAGCACCGTCCCCAAAATCTGAAAGAACAGCCGAATGTTGATTTTGGCTCCAAACTTAAAAATTGCAACACCAATCAGCAGCGATGCCACAACGCCAAAGATGCACCCCAAAGCCGGTGAATACTGGGCTAACCCCACCTGACTAGCATCTACATTAAAAGAGCCTGCAATAAATAAAACAACCTCTGCTCCTTCGCGCAGCACTGCAACTGCAACCAGAGTAAAAATAGACCAGCCGGCACGTTCGCTATTGCTGAGGGCGTGCCCCACATTGGCTTCAATGGTTTTCTTGAGCAGCTTTGCCTGTTGCGTCATCCATAGCAGCATCCAGCTCAGCATGGCGATCGCCGCCACTGAAAACACGGCCTTGCTGAGGTAGTAAATCTGACCGCTAAAGCCCCCAATAATGGCCTGCGCTAATGCGCCAAAAATAGAGCTGAGCAGCACCCCTGCGATCGCCCCCAAATAGACCCACTTAAACAACTGCCGTTGCTGAGCTTTTGCCAAAATGGCAAGCACAATGCCCGCCACCAGTGTGGCCTCTACCCCTTCTCTAAGGGTAATCACAAACGTGGGTACTGCTGCGCTAAAGTCCATGCTTTCTCTCTACTTGCTCTCGCCAACGGTGATTAGATTTTTGATGAGCTTTAGCTCATCTTGTGAAATGGCTTTTTTTGTCACCATGTCATCTGCGGTTTTGTAGGGTCTTGCCCCCTGAATTCGCTCAGATAGGCTGGGTTTTGTCCCTGGTAGCTCTAGCTTATCCAGTTCTGCAATGGGCGCTTTATTGACATCAATTTTTGTAGCCGTGCTCACTGCGGCAACAGGACTCTTAGACATAGCGGTTTCTGGACTGGCAGCAGGCGCACTGGCTTCGGGCTTAGATTCTCCACAGCCCCCAACGCTTAAGAGCAGAACGGTGCCAATACTCAGTGCGGCGAGCTTAAATTTTGGGTTTGCTAATTTCACTTTTGCTAATTTCACTATTTATATTTCCTCACAACAGTTCACGCTCAATGCTTTAAGCCTGAACACAAGACCCTAAATCTTAGAAAAGGTCTGTGGTTTAGCGCTATTTCCCAGAGGGGTGTTCCATAACGCACACCCTAGGCTTAAAGCAAACTACTTGACAATATAGGGCATCAAGTCCTAGTGTCCAGATTAGGACAAATAGGAATCTATTGCAATAAAAAGATCGCTTAGAGCCTCAAAAAGCCTCCGCGCAAAGCGCTGAATCGTCTCTCTGGCCTAAGTCAGGCAAGAATTTAAGCCGGTTATCCTATCTTTTTCTTCTTGTCAATCCTTTCTGTCCTATAACTTTAGTTTTGCTAAGTATTCTTGCTATTTTCTTAAGACTTAAGAGTACAGCTCATAGAGAATGTCATTAAGCTCCGTTTTTCTGCCTCGTTTTTACGCCCTTAGGCTTTTATCAATCAGGACGCATTAAGGATTTACATCATGGGTTCACAGATACGCTTTCCGTTAACCATCAATCTGTTGGGGCTTACGCTGGTGCTGGCATCTATGGTGAGCGGCTGCGGAGCGTCGGGATCTTCGTCTCAGGCAATCTCTCCTGGTGCATCAGGGACGACGCTTGCGGTGGCAGGTAGCAGCGCCACAACCGTTAGATTTAATCCCCAAATTCTGCGGAATTTTGTAGACAACGTGGTGGTTCCCAGCAACAATCAGTTTGCCCAGCGGGCTGATGTGCTGTCTGGGGCGATCGCCGCCTTCACAAAAGCACCCAATGCCCAAACCCTAAAGAATGCTCAGAGTGCCTGGGTTAAAGCAAGAGCCGCCTGGGAACAAACGGAATGCTTTGGCTTTGGTCCTGCCGAATCTCTGGGCTATGACGGATCCCTTGATACCTGGCCTATCAACGAAACCGACCTCAAAGCCCTAATTAAAAGTAGCGATAAGCTAACCGCCGCCTCGGTAGAAAAACTCAAAGAAACGGAGAAGGGCTTCCATGTGATGGAGTATCTTCTGTTTGGGACAGACAAAAGCCGTCAGGCGAAAGACTTAACGCCACGGGAACTGGAACTGCTGCCTCTGCTGGGCGCAGATTTTGCCCAAAATGCCAATCGTTTAGCAGATGCCTGGAGCAAAGGCGTGGAGGGCAAACCTGCCTACCGTACTGTGATGGCAACAGCAGGGTCTAGCGGCAATGCTGCTTACCCCACAGTGCAGGCGGGAGCAGCGCAAATCATTGAAGGAATGCTCGGCAGTCTGGGTGAAGTGGCAGATGAAAAAATTGGCAAAGCCCTTGAGAAAAAAGATAGCAAGCTGGCAGAAAGCCGCTTTAGCTTCAACACATTAACGGATATTAAACACAACGTGATGGGTTCCCAAAATGCCTACATCGGAACGTTTGCAGACGCTAAAGCGACGAGCTTGGGCATCAGTTCTTACGTGGCGCAGGTTAACCCAGCCCTCGACCAAAAAATTAAACAGCAGTTTGAAGCCGCGCTGACGGCCTTGGATAAAGTCCCTGAACCCTTTGAAAAAAGCATTAGCGACCCCAAAGCGACAGCATCTATCAAGGCTGCTCAAGAAGCCGTCAATACCCTCCAAAACACCCTCGAAAAAGACGTTAAGCCTCTCCTTAAAAGCGTATGAACCCTCAGTTTAGACTCTCGACCCGGCAGTTCCCCAAGGTCGCCATTTTGTTTGCGATCGCCGCTATTATCGCCATTGGCCTTGCGCCGCTGCTCACCCACCGCATCGATCTCCAAACCCAAGATCTATTGGCAGGGGGAGACACCACGGTCGTCAATCGAACCTCTCTGGCGTTTTCACAGCCTGCACCCAACCTCACCGATAAAGAAGTCAAGCTGCATAAAGAAGGAGATCGAGGGTTTGGAGATACCTTTGTTACAGCTCCAGCGCCTGTCAATGCGGGGCTAGGGCCGATGTTTAATAATTCTTCCTGTACAGCCTGCCATATTCATGACGGTCGCGGGATGCCGACAAAAGGCAGTTTGCTGGTTCGGGTGAGTTTACCGCCTAGTCAGAGTAATCTCGCTGGGCAGCTCACAGCGGCAAATAGCGGTAATAACCTCCATCAGTCCTCTCTGTTTGAGTCCCAGGCAGAGGCATCTGTCAGTTTGGGCAACGCGCCGCCCGTCCCTGGTCTCGGCACGCAGCTTCAAGATCAGGCTATCTATGGCTTAAAGCCAAAAGCCACCGTTGAAATTAACTGGCACGAGAAAACCGCCGTCTATGAAGATGGAACGCCCTATCAACTGCGATCGCCCCTCATTGACATCATCTTGCCCAACGGGAAGCCTCTACCCCCTGGCATCCTCACCTCTGCGCGAGTTCCGCCGCCCGTCTTTGGACATGGATTACTAGAAGCCATCCCTGAGGGCGACATTCTTGCGCTTGCCGACCCACAAGACAAGAACAACGACGGCATTTCTGGCAAACCCAATCGAGTCTGGGACGTTCGCCAAAAGAAGCTGGTGCTAGGACGATTTGGCTTAAAGGCAAATAATCCTAATTTATTCCAGCAAAACGCGGCTGCTTACGTCAACGATATGGGCGTAACCAATCCGCTCTTTCCCGAAAAAAATGACACCAGTGAAATTGACCTCAAAACCCTCAACGCCGTTACGTTCTACACCCAGACCTTAAGCGTTCCAGGTCGCACACTCATAAACGACCCCACCACCCAAAAAGGGGAGCAGCTCTTTACCCAAGCAAACTGCGCCGCCTGTCATATCGCATCAATAAAGACCGGAAAGCATCCTGTAAAGGCAGTTGCAAACCAGTCTATCTACCCCTATACAGATCTGCTTCTGCACAATATGGGCGAAGGATTAGCCGATGGGCGGCCTGATTTTGAAGCCAGCGGCAGCGAGTGGCGTACGGCTCCACTGTGGGGTCTAGGTCTCACCCAGACGGTCTTGCCCTACTCGGGTTATCTCCATGACGGTCGTGCCAGAACCTTAGAAGAAGCCATTTTGTGGCATGGGGGTGAAGCAGAGCGGTCTAAGGAGATTTTTCGCACAATGGCAAAAACCGACCGCACCGCCCTTGTTCAATTCCTCAATTCGCTATAGCCCTAGGCCCTACTACAGGTTGAAAAATACTTTGACAAAGCCGTGGGTAAGCCTGTTCTAGGATCCGTTGAACCACTGAACTGAGCCTTCACTAAAATGCCAATGGCCTGTGATTGAGTGTGCTGAGCCTGCATGTTTTTGAGTGAACACTGGCAAATCTGTTGGGCTTGAACGGCTGACTTGCCCTTAGCGCGCAGCTTCTCAGAGCAGCCTGAGGTATAGCGGCTGGTGAGTGTAGAGCCGTAGGTATAGGCCACATTAAACGAAGGAGCAGGGTTAAATTGCGCCGCAGAAACCGCAGAGAGTGGCGCAAAGGTAGCGGCAGCCCCTGCTAACCCAACCCCCGCTAACCCAGCACTCAGCAATACACCAGACATCATCGGCAATGGGTTGACCATAATAAGCTCCTAGAAGGTTAAAACAACAGCAGTGATGGCGAAGGTTTCGCTCGGCTTAACTATCCCCAGAATAAGGCTGAATATGAGATTAAACCTATGATAGCGGTCACGATAGCCTGTGATCTGCGTCATAGCTATAAAAAATAAGAATCACTCTTTTTTAAGCCATTTTGCAGCGTTTAGCGCCAGCATAGGCTCAATGACGAAGAATAAGATTCGCAAGTTTCCGGTGCTGCAAAAGAAATACGGGGCGGTGTTGGGCAGGGCTGATAGAATAAGCAAACTGTTACTGAACCTTGTCAACTAAATCTGCCATGCAACCTCGTCGCATCGCCCGTGAGTTAGCGCTACTGAGCGCCAGTCAAATGCCTGCTAATGCCGAAAAGCTTTCTCAGCAGGAGCTACAGTCTTTTATCCTGGCTGCTGTGCGGACTTTAGTAGGGGAAGTTAAAGATGCCCTCGAAGCTGCTGCTCTGGAGGTCAAAAGAAGTAGCGATCGCCTCGACAAAAGCAAAATCTTCTCGGCAGATATTCAAACCGCCCAAGCGATGCTCACAGATGCGCTAGAGCTAGCCCAAACTGCGATTAATCGACTGGGTACCGCCGTTGATCTTCCAGAGCTGATTCAGATTGCCAATCAGCACGTTGTTCAAGACTACGCGATGTCGATGGTGCAAACGCTGAATGAGCGTGCCCAAGAAATCGACCAAATTTTAGAGGCTTCTTTGGTCGATTGGCAGCTCACGCGGGTTGCCCAAATCGATCGCGTTATTTTAAAAATTGCCGTCGCAGAAATTCGCTTTTTAGAGGTGCCTGAGCGAGTCGCCATCAACGAGGCCGTTGAATTGGCAAAACGCTACAGCACCGAAGATGGGCATAAGTTTGTGAATGGGGTACTGCGTCGCGTCAGTCGTCAGTTGGCAGGTTTACCCCAGCTAGAGACTTAGGGGAGATAATCATGGCTGACGCAACGGGCAAAACACCTAAAGAGCAGCAGCACCCGCAGTGGTCATCCGATCGCCAAGTGGTCAATCAACTCCTCGCCGGAGAACCCATAGACTTTAACCTCGCCGAACTCGCCCGCATGATGGTGCGATATCGGGGCTTCCCTGGCGGACGCGATATCCAAGCCGATTTAGAAAAAACGCTGAAGCGATGGAAGTTAACAGAAGACGCGCTCTACGAAAAAACGCGGGAGATTCATGCCTGTGAGCCAATCTACACAGTACGCTCTAACAAAAAAGAAGACTGGGATTAGCCCAGCAAGGCGCTACCGTATTCTTCTGCTTTAGAATGAACGACCGCAAAGGAGCTCAACTATGCCCACCCAGGTTTATTTAATCCGTCACGGCATTGCGGCAGAGCCTGAAGCCTATGAGCACGATCAAGATCGTCCCCTCACCGCCAAAGGGCGCGCCAAAACGAAGGTGGTTGCCCAGCAAATGAGCGCCCTAGACTTAGCCTTTGATGAAATTTTGACCAGTCCCCTGGTTCGAGCGCAGCAGACTGCCGAGATTTTGCTGAGTGCCAACCTCGCCCCTCATTTAACGGTCACTGAACATCTTGCGCCTATGGGTTCTTTTGCGAATTGGCTGGCGTGGCTAGACGCTAATTTGACACAGAATATGAATAGCGGCGGCGGCAGCCCTAATGTTCTAGCGTTGGTTGGACACGAGCCAGACCTAAGCCAGTGGGCAGAGCTGCTGATTTGGGGAGAAGCCAAGGGCGTTCTTCAGCTTAAGAAAGCAGGCGTTATCGGCATCGAAATTCCTGACCAAATTGATCCCATTGGAAATAGCATTCTGTTTTGGTTGACACCGCCAAGACTGCTTGTTTTGTCGTAAAAGAGTAGCAGTCGCGGTCAACGCGCGCGGTTCACCCTTTATCGAGATTCGCTATGGCAGTTTGTGAGTATCAACCTGGTTTAGAAGGCGTCCCAGCCGCCCAGTCTCAGATCAGCTATGTCAATGGGCAAGAGGGCATCCTTGAGTATCGCGGGATTGCTATTGAAGCACTTGCCAGCCACAGCAGTTTTGTCGAGACGGCTTATCTACTGATTTGGGGGCAGCTCCCAACGGCAGTCGAACTGAAAGTCTTTGAACACGAAATCACCTATCACCGCCGCATTAAATATCGCATCCGCGACATGATGAAGTGCTTTCCTGAAAGTGGTCATCCGATGGATGCACTCCAGGCTTCGGCGGCGGCGTTGGGGCTGTTTTACTCACAGCGGCACTTAGAAGACCCAGCCTATATTCGGGCAGCGGTGGTACGGCTATTGGCAAAAATTCCGACGATGGTGACGGCATTTCAGCACATCCGCAAGGGCAACGACCCCGTCACGCCCAGAGACGACCTGCATTATGCCGATAATTTTCTGTATATGCTCAGTGAGCGGCAGCCTGACCCGTTTATTGCCCATATTTTTGACGTGTGCCTCATTCTCCATGCCGAGCACACCATGAATGCGTCTACCTTTTCGGCACGGGTGACGGCCTCTACCCTGACCGATCCCTATGCGATTGTGGCGTCTGCGGTGGGTACTTTGGGCGGCCCCCTCCACGGCGGTGCCAATGAAGAAGTGATCGCCATGCTAGAAGAAATTGGCTCGATTGAGAATGTGGTGCCCTATGTCGATGCGCGAATTGCGCGCAAGGCGAAGTTTATGGGCTTTGGGCACCGAGTTTATAAGGTTAAGGATCCACGAGCCACCATCTTGCAAAAGCTGGTGGATGAAATGGTGGAGCTATACGGCAGCGATCGCGATTACGACATTGCCCGTGAACTCGAAACCGTTTTGGCAGATCGGCTCGGTCATAAAGGCATTTACCCCAACGTAGACTTTTACTCAGGGCTAATCTATCGCCGCTTTGGCATTCCGACGGACTTGTTTACGCCCATTTTTGCGATCGCCCGCGTGGCTGGCTGGCTGGCGCACTGGAAAGAACAGCTCGAAACCAACCGGATCTATCGACCCACCCAGGTTTATGTGGGGCAGCACCATCAGCCCTTTATCCCCATCGAAAAGCGCTCATAGCCTTTGGTCTATCAACGTCTAGGCTAAAAAAGTGAAGCGCCCATTACAGCGCCCTGCATTTTTGAATGACCACCCAAGAGAAATTCAATCCTAGAGTTTCCCTCCGGTGAACGTCTTGGCGAACGTACTATAGATATACTGTTATGGGGCAAAGCCCTGCCAGTTCTGTTGAACCAAAGTCGAGAACCATGAACCCAGGGATTGACCTTCAACAACGCTTCATCGAATCTTTAACCAGCTTTGGATTGCCCGGTGGCGCTGCCAAGGCAATCTGGATGCCCGTCCCCATGCTGCTCATGATATTTGGGGCAACCGTGGGCGTGCTGGTGTCCGTCTGGCTAGAGCGCAAAATTTCCGCCGCCGTCCAGCAGCGAATTGGCCCTGAGTTTATTGGCCCTCTCGGCATTTTGGCTCCGGTGGCTGACGGCATTAAGCTCGTATTCAAAGAAGATGTCGTACCCGCCAATGCCGACCCTTGGCTGTTTACCCTTGGCCCTGCGATCGTTGTCATTCCAGTCTTTTTGTCTTATCTTATTGTGCCCTTCGGCGAAAATCTGCTGGTCTCTAACGTCGGGCTAGGCATTTTTCTGTGGGTGGCGCTCTCTAGCATTGTGCCCATTGGCCTACTGATGTCAGGGTATTCCTCTAACAACAAATATGCGCTGCTGGGGGGGCTACGGGCTGCGGCTCAGTCCATTAGCTACGAAATTCCTCTGGCGCTGGCGGTCTTGGCGATCGTGATGATGTCCAACAGCCTCAGCACGGTCGATATTGTTGAGCAGCAGTCCGGTTACGGCATTCTAGGCTGGAACGTTTGGCGACAGCCCATTGGTCTGCTGCTGTTTTGGGTGTCCGCACTGGCTGAATGCGAACGCATCCCCTTTGACTTGCCCGAAGCAGAAGAAGAAATTGTGGCAGGGTACCAAACCGAATACTCCGGTATGAAGTTTGCGCTGTTTTATCTTGGTTCCTACGTCAACTTAGTGCTGTCTTCGCTGCTGGTGGCGGTTTTGTACTTTGGTGGCTGGGACTTCCCCATTCCGTTAGATTTAGCTGCAAACTTGCTCCACATTGACCCCAATAACGTCATTTTCCAGGTCGTTACGGCATCTCTGGGCATCACCATGACCTTGCTCAAAGCCTACTTCTTTATCTTTCTGGCAATCTTGCTGCGCTGGACCGTGCCACGGGTGCGAATTGATCAGCTTTTAGATCTTGGCTGGAAATTCTTGCTGCCCGTCGGCTTAGCCAACCTGCTGATTACAGCGGGTCTTAAATTAACCTTCCCCTTTGCCTTTGGCGGATAGAATGACTCAACTTTCTGCCCGTGAGCTGCACCCAACGATTGGAGAACATCCACAATGCTGAAGTTTTTGAATAAGGTGGGAGACTACGCCAAAGAGAGCGTTCAAGCCGCCAAGTACATTGGACAGGGTCTCTCCGTCACCTTTGACCATATGCGCCGCCGCCCTATTACGGTGCAGTACCCCTACGAAAAGCTGATTCCCTCAGAGCGCTTTCGCGGCCGGATTCACTTTGAGTTTGATAAGTGCATTTCTTGCGAGGTGTGCGTTCGGGTTTGCCCCATTAACCTACCCGTGGTGGATTGGGAATTTAATAAAGAGATCAAAAAGAAGCAGCTTAAACACTACAGCATTGATTTTGGGGTCTGTATCTTCTGTGCCAATTGCGTAGAATATTGCCCTACTAACTGTCTTTCGGTGACAGAAGAGTATGAACTGGCGACCTTTGACCGCCATGAACTGAACTTTGACAGCGTGGCTATGGGTCGTTTGCCCTACAAGGTTACAGATGACCCCATGGTGACACCCATCCGAGAGTTTGCGTATTTACCTGCTGGCGTGATGGATGGGCATGACTTGCCCAAAAATCAGGTGCGAGCGGGTCAGCGTCCTGAAGAAATTGCCCAGGCTTCTGAGCCGAAGAAAGAGGAGAGTACCCTGTGAATTTGGCTGAAGGTGTTCAGTTTGTCTCGTTTATCATTTTGGCGGTCATGATGCTGGGCGCGGCGCTTGGCGTTGTGCTGTTTGACAAGATTGTCTACTCTGCTTTTTTGCTGGGCGGCGTGTTTATTAGCATCGCAGGGATTTACCTGCTTCAAAATGCAGACTTTGTAGCCGCCGCTCAGGTGCTGGTGTATGTGGGTGCCATTAACGTCTTAATTTTGTTTGCCATTATGTTGGTGAACAAGAAAGAAGAGTTTGCCCCTGTCCCCAGACGCTGGATTCGTAAAGGGGCGGCAGCATTTGTCTCAGCAGGTTTATTTTCGCT
>JANNDV010000033.1:0-18167 GCA_031387975.1 Acaryochloridaceae cyanobacterium OTE_75_metabat_521
TGGTTTTGAAGGGGGGCAAAATCCTCTTTATCGCCGAGTGCCAAAGCTCAAGCACTTTACCCTTGTTAATCACAAGCAGTACACGGTGCTGAATGTGTCTCGCTTGGAAACTTTGACTGCCAATAGCGAAGTGACCCTTGATTCGCTTTTAGAAGCTGGAATCCTAACCGCCCAGAAGGGGGGCTTGAAGATCCTCGGTGATGGCGAGTTGACTGTTGCGCTCAATGTTAAGGCTTCGGCTGCAACGAAAAGTGCGATCGCCAAAATTGAAGCCGCAGGCGGCAGCATCGAAATCATCGGCTAACCAGCGCCCCAATTTAGCATTACTGCTGCTGCTGCCATTTAATACAAGAGGTTAACCATTTATGGTCGTCAGTCGAGGAAAGACACCATCCGCCCAAGAAACATTTACTCAGATGGCAAAAGCTGCCGGTCTGCGGGGTCGAGTATTGGTCACACTGGGTCTACTTGTTCTGGTGCGTTTGGGAATTTATCTTCCCATCCCAGGCATCAATCGACCCGCTTTTGCTGAGATTGTCAAAAGTAACCAGTTTTTGGGTTTCCTCGACTACTTCTCTGGCAACGGCTTCTCAGCATTGGGTATTTTTGCCCTAGGGATTCTTCCCTTTATCAATGCCTCCATTATCATGCAGCTTCTAACGGCTGCTTTACCTTCCCTTGAGCGCCTGCAAAAGGACGAAGGAGAAGCAGGACGGCGCAAAATTTCTCAGATTACGCGCTACGTTGCATTGGGGTGGGCCATTCTTCAGAGCATTGGGTTCTCTGTCTTCGTCAACTCTGCGCCAGGGGTCGTAGCGAGTCCTGGCCCTGTCTTCATTGGGCAGATGACGTTGGCGTTAACCGCTGGCTCGATGTTTGTGATGTGGGTCAGTGAGCTAATTACGGAGCGAGGCGTTGGTAACGGCGCTTCACTGCTGATCTTCTTGAGCATTGTCTCAGGTTTACCTCAGTCTTTAAGCCAAACGATCGATCTAACCCAAAGTGGCGTTAGCGTTGGTAACGTTGTGCTGCTGATTACGGTTTACCTCTTTACAATTGTGGGCGTTGTGTTTGTCCAAGAGGGCAGCAGAAGGATCCCCATTGTTTATGCTCGTCGTCAAGTGGGTCGTCGCATGTATCGGGAGCAGACCAGCTACCTGCCATTGCGCCTCAACCAGGGCGGTGTAATGCCTATTATTTTTGCATCGTCCGTGCTGATTTTGCCCGGAGCGGTCGCTACTAATTTTGCAAGCAATGAAACCATTGGTAAAATTGCGGGCTATCTTTCTCCAGCGGGGCCAACCCCCTGGATTCACGTCACCTTTTACCTGACGCTGATTGTGTTTTTCAGCTACTTTTACTCTTCCCTTGTCATGAACCCCGTGGATGTGTCGCAAAATCTTAAGAAAGGCGGCGCGAGTATTCCCGGTATTCGTCCTGGCAAGGCGACGACAGAGTATCTCGAAAAAGTGCTCAATCGCCTGACGCTGCTTGGGGCTGTTTTCTTAGGGTTTATTGCCGTTGTGCCAACCGCTGTGGAAAGCGCAACGCGGGTGACAACCTTTAGGGGGCTTGGCGCAACCTCTCTGCTCATCTTGGTTGGGGTGGCAATTGATACGGCTAAGCAAATTCAGACTTACGTCATCTCCCAGCGTTACGAAGGAATGGTGAAAGACTAGTGGCACGCTTAATTCTCTTTGGTCCTCCTGGTGCTGGCAAAGGTACTCAGGCTATTGAACTTTCGACTCGGTTTGCAGTTCCTCATATCTCGACGGGCGACTTGTTTCGGGCAGCGGTGGCTGAGCAGACGGCTATCGGGGTGAAGGCTCAGGGATATCTAGATCGCGGAGAACTGGTGCCGGATGATCTGGTTATCGACATGATTCGAGAGCGGCTGCTTCAGCCTGATGCCCACGCAGGTTGGCTCTTAGATGGGTTTCCTCGCACTGTACCTCAAGCTCATGCTCTCGATGAACTACTGTCTAGCATTAACCAGGGCTTAGATCGCGTGGTGAATCTTGAGGTTGCCGATGCGTTTCTGCTAGAGCGGCTTCTGGGTCGGGGGCGCAAAGATGATAATGAAGAAGTTATTTGTCGTCGTCTACAGGTCTATCATGACCAAACTGCGCCGCTGATTCGCTTCTATGGCGATCGCCACCAGCTCACCGATATCGACGGCAGCGCCCCAGTTGAGGACGTGACGGTAGCCATCCAGAGCGCCCTAACTGCCTTTTTTCCTGAAGCTTAACCTGCTGCATACTGTTTCGCACCCCTCAAAGGAGGATATTGCCATTGTCTAAGCAAGATGTCATTGAGATGGAAGGAACCGTCACCGAGTCGCTACCGAACGCGATGTTTCGGGTTGACTTGGATAACGGCTTCAATGTCTTAGCTCATATCTCTGGCAAAATTCGGCGGAACTACATCAAAATTTTGCCCGGCGATCGTGTCAAGGTTGAGCTAACCCCCTACGACCTGACCAAAGGCCGCATTACCTACCGCCTTCGCAAAAAGTAATCAGCCTAACCCTAAGATATAACCTTTTAAATTTTTCCTTTAGCTTTAAATAGTGCTAAGATAACGAGTTTGGAGTTGTAAGTAGTCATGAAAGTTCGTGCATCCGTCCGTAAAATCTGCGACAAGTGCCGCGTTATTCGGCGGCGGGGTCGTGTAATGGTCATCTGTACTAATCCAAAGCACAAACAGCGCCAAGGGTAAGCGGCACTTTTGTCCATTAAGTTTGCCCCTTTGGGGCTGTGAATGAGTAACGTATCCACAAAGGAGATAAACATAGCGTGGCACGTATTGCCGGAGTTGACCTTCCACGAGACAAGCGCGTTGAGATTGGTCTGACCTACATTTTTGGAATTGGCTTGTCGCGATCCCACGCCATTTTGGCGAAAACAGGCGTTAACCCTGATACCCGCATCAAAGAACTGTCTGATGCAGACATTTCTTCTTTAAGGGTTGCGGTTGAAGAGTACCAAATCGAAGGAGATCTCCGACGATTTGAATCTATGAACATCAAGCGATTGATGGACATTGGCACCTATAGAGGTCGCCGTCATCGTCTGGGTCTGCCCGTTCGCGGTCAGCGGACTCGTACCAATGCCAGAACCCGTCGTGGCGGTCGTCGTACCGTAGCCGGGAAGAAAAAGGCAGTGAAGAAATAATTTAGCCGCTTTCAATTCCCTCTCCCATTTTTTAGCCCAGTTTTAGCGTAGTCTGCCTCGATAACAGTTAAAGAACCGATATGGCGCAACAATCGAAACGATCCTCAAGCCGCAAGCAAAAGCGGAACGTCCCCAGCGGCGTGGCACACATTCAGTCCACATTTAATAACACCATCGTCACTATCTCAGACGTGAATGGCGAGGTCATCTCTTGGGCTTCGGCTGGCTCTAGCGGCTTTAAGGGTGCCAAAAAAGGTACACCCTTTGCTGCTCAAACCGCATCTGAAGGTGCAGCCCGACGTGCTATTGACCAAGGAATGAGACAAATTGAGGTCATGGTCAGTGGGCCTGGCGCAGGTCGGGAAACCGCCATCCGTGCGCTTCAGGGCGCTGGACTCGAAATCACATTAATTCGAGATGTAACACCAATTCCTCACAACGGCTGCCGTCCACCAAAGCGTAGACGCGTTTAACGTCGTATAGGTCAGTGATTTGCTCTAGCACAAGCTTTTACGGCGAAATAAAGTGTTTTAGTGAAGCTCGTTGACTTTCATAGGCGAATTAGGGCAAGCAGCAGCAGCAACAAGAGAGGGTTTCACGTGGCGCAATTTCAGGTTGAATGTATTGAATCGAGAGTGGACGCAGACTACAGCCAGTACGGCAAGTTTGTTCTAGAGCCGCTAGATCGCGGTCAGGGAACCACGGTAGGAAACGCTTTACGGCGAATCTTGCTGTCTAACTTATCGGGTACCGCCGTGACCTCCGTTCGCATTGCGGGCGTGAACCATGAGTTTGCAGCAATTCCCGGTGTCCGTGAGGATGTCTTAGACGTGCTGCTGAGTATGAAGCAAGTGGTACTCAACAGCCACAGCCCTGATCCTCAAATTGGTAGACTTTTTGTAAAAGGCCCCGCAACCGTCACGGCGAAAGATTTTGAACTCTCCGCAGACGTTGAGATCATTAGCCCCGATCAGTACGTGGCGACCCTTGGGCCTGATGCCATCCTTGAAATGGAGTTCAAGATTGAGCAAGGCAAAGGCTACCGTCCGGTTGAAAAAAACCGAGACGAGAACCTTGCCCTTGACTTCTTGCAAATTGACGCAATCTTTATGCCAGTACGGAAGGTTAACTACACCGTAGAGGATGCCCGCGTGGGCGGCTCCATGGAAAAAGATCGCCTCATCATTGAGATGTGGACGAACGGCAGTTTGACGCCTCAAGAATCGCTGAGTCAGGCAGCATCTATTTTGGTGGACTTATTTAACCCACTCAAAGATGTTACCTATAGACCCGTCGAAGATCCTGAGATTGCAGCGGAAGACGAGACCAACCAGATTGCGATCGAAGGGTTGAACCTGTCGGTACGCGCCTATAACTGTCTCAAACGCGCTCAAATTAACAGCGTTGCCGATCTTTTGGAATATTCTCAAGAAGATTTGCTAGAGATTAAAAACTTCGGCGCAAAGTCTGCTGAAGAGGTGATTGAAGCGCTCCAAATTCATTTGGGCATTACGCTTCCTCTCGAAAAGGCTTCAAAAAACCCATAATTTAGAACCAATAGTAAGGGAAACAGGTCGATATGCGTCATCGTTGTCGCGTGCATCAATTAAGTAAACCCGCTGACCAGCGCAAGGCACTGCTTCGCGCCCTGACGACGGAGCTGATCCGCCATGGTCGAATCACGACCACCAAGGCAAGAGCGCGTGCCGTCCGCTCTGAGGCAGAGCATATGATCACTCTGGCGAAGGAAGGCACTCTAGCTGCCCGTCGTCGGGCACTAGGGTACATTTACGACAAGCAGCTCGTGCATGCGCTGTTTGAGAGTGCGCCTGAGCGCTACGGCAATCGCAATGGTGGATACACCCGCATTATCCGCACCGTACCCCGTCGGGGAGATGCTGCTGAAATGTCGGTCATTGAGCTGGTCTAACCTACAGGCAATCGCCAAAATCAAGTAAGCGCTTCGAGTTTTATGGTGTCTACGATTCTTCCTACTGTGCAAAGAGTTGCCCTGGTTATTCAGTACCTGGGCACTCGTTTTCATGGTTGGCAGCGTCAACCCCATCATCGCAGCGTCCAAGCTGATATTGAGCAGGCCATTGAGTCTGTGGTGGGCTATCCGGTGACGCTTCACGGCGCAGGACGAACCGACACTGGGGTTCATGCAGCGGCTCAGGTCGCGCATTTTGAGGTGGCATCACCCATTCCGCCTGCTCGATGGGCAAGTGTTTTGAATGCGCGGCTGTCGGATGATGTCTTAATTCGTGCCTCTGCGGCGGTTTCCTCAAGCTGGCACGCTCGATTTTCAGCACTTTGGCGACGCTATCGCTATACACTGTACGGCGACGCGCGTCCGAATCTGTTTTTACAGCCCTACACTTGGCACTATTATCACCATCCTTTAGATGTTGAGCGGATGCAGTCTGCCTTAAAGCCGCTGGTGGGTCGCCATCATTTATCGGCGTTTCATCGGGCTGGCTCTAGCCGACCTCATTCTTGGGTGGATGTGCAAGCTGCAAGCTGTGAGTCTGTCACGAGTGCTGGTGCGGGTTCGCTGCTTCAGATTGAGGTGCAGGCCAGCGGCTTTTTGTATGGCATGATGCGGCTGCTGGTGGGACAGCTTGTGCAGGTGGGAGCCGGACTGCGATCGCCAGAAGCCTTTACCGAAATTTGGCAGACAGAGCAGCGGAACGAAGTGAAGCACTCCGCCCCTGCGAAGGGACTGTGTTTACTGAGGGTAGGGTACCCAGACTTCCCCTTTCCGCCAGAGGTTTGGTTTGATACCTTTCCTAATTTTGTGTTGTCAAACCCGCCAACCACCCATTTTTATGCGAGTTCAGCATTTTAGCTGACCCACATACGTCAACGTTTTGAAGCCCGAATTGAGATCAACGATGGAAAAAACTTATCTACCTCCAGATTCAAATGCAGACCAAAAGTGGTTTGTTGTAGACGCTGCAGATCAGCGTTTAGGCCGTTTGGCAACTCAGATTGCGATGGTGCTGCGTGGCAAAAACAAGCCCCACTATACGCCGTTTATGGATACGGGCGACTTTGTGATTGTGATCAATGCTGAAAAAGTAGGCGTGACGGGCAAAAAGAGCGAGCAAAAGCTTTACCGTCGTCATTCCGGTCGTCCTGGTGGGATGAAGGAAGAAACCTTTGCAGATCTGCAAAAGCGTTTGCCAGAGCGTATTATCGAGAAAGCCGTTAAAGGGATGCTGCCCAAAACGAGTCTGGGACGTCAGCTCTTTACCAAGCTAAAAGTCTATGCTGGCCCCGATCATCCCCACCAGTCTCAGCAGCCGGCTGCCTTAAAGATTGAAACGATTCCAGGAGTAACCCGATAATGCAAGCCACTGACTCTTCTAAGCGCGTTTCTTATGCCGGTACAGGCCGTCGTAAAACGTCTGTTGTTCGCGTTCGCTTGGTGCCAGGCACTGGCAAGCTGATCATTAACGGCAAGCCTGGGGAACTCTATCTTCAGTTCAATCCGACCTATATTTCTTTGACGAAGGCTCCTTTAGAGACTTTGGGGCTAGAAGGCGAGTATGACATTCTTGCTAACGCGAAAGGCGGTGGCTTGACGGGTCAAGCCGATTCTATTCGGATGGGTGTGGCACGTGCGCTCTGTCAGCTTGACCCAGACAACCGCAAACCCCTGAAGATTGAAGGCTTCTTAACCCGTGACCCTCGCGCCAAAGAGCGGAGAAAGTACGGTCTACGCAAGGCACGGAAGGCTCCTCAATACTCGAAACGTTAAAGCTGGGTTTGTTATTTCTGTACGCTCATTTTATACGTCAATTTTGAAGGAGATAGGACAATGGCAAAGCCTGGAATTCATCCAGAATGGTACCCCGAAGCAACGGTTCTCTGTGATGGTGAAGTGGTGATGACGGTTGGGTCTACCAGACCTCAACTGAATGTTGATATTTGGTCTGGGAATCACCCGTTTTATACGGGAACCCAAAAGCTGATTGATACGGAAGGTCGCGTTGAGCGCTTTAAGCGCAAGTACGGTATGAAGTAAGGCTTGTAAAGCTTTATATTTTCATACTTATCCAAAGAGGAGTGCATTTTATGAAATGCACTCCTCTTTTTATTTTTATTAGCGATACGCTAGAGCCAGAGAAGTTCTTCAGCTATCGAGGACTAAATTCCATTGAGCCAGCACTCTGACCATCCAGATCCTCCCCCTATGCAGTCTTTGATGCGAGTGCTCAAAAGCTTGATGGTCTATCGCTGGCTCTTGATTGGATCCTTGGTAAGTTTGCTATTCTTAACCGCCGCTAATGCCGTTACCCCGCAGTTGTTTCGGTGGGGCATTGACGAAGGCATTACCAAAAAAGATCCTCAGATTGTGCTGTACAGTGCAGGCGCGATGGTGTTAGCCGCCATTAGTCGAGGATTGTTTAACTTTGGGCAAAGCTTTTGGGCAGAAGCCGCCTCCCAAGGTGTTGCCTACGACCTCCGTAATCGCATCTTTAGCAAAATTCAAAACCTGAGCTTTAGCTATCACGACCAAGCCCAAACGTCTCAGCTTTTGACCCGCGTGACCAACGACATCGAGCAAATCCGCACGTTTTTGGGCACCAGCCTTGTGCAGGTCATTAGCTCTGTGGTAACGCTGCTGAGTATTGCCGTTGTGATCTTAGTCATGAACTGGCGCTTAGCGCTGATTACATTAACCGTTGTGCCCATGACGGGGTGGCTACTGGCGCAGTTTTTTACCAAAAACAGCCGACTCTTTGGTCAAGTGCAGGAGCAGCTTGGCAACCTTAATGCGGTCTTGCAAGAGAATCTCATTGGCATTCGGGTGGTCAAAGCCTTTGTGCGCGAAGAGGCTGAAGCTGAGCGCTATACGGCGATGAATAATGCCCTGGTGGAAACCAGCATGAAGACGATTCGCGCCATTCGCAATACCTTTCCGTTCATTTTTTTACTCAGTAACTTAGTTACGCTGGCGGTGTTTGGCTACGGCGGGTCAGAGGTGATTGACGGTCAATTTTCAGTGGGGGAACTGGTGGCCTTCAATGCCTATCTGCTGCTCATTCTTCAGCCCCTTTTGCTGATTGGTTTTGCCGCACCTGCGATCGCCCAAGCCGCCTCTTCTGCCCAGCGCGTCTATGAAGTGGTGGATGCAACCATTGACATTCGCGATCGCCCTAACGCCATTCCCTTTTCTGGCTGTGTCGGCCGCATTACCTTTGAACATGTGTCTTTCCGCTACCCTGGCGCAACCACCGAAGCCCTCAAGGAAGTTTCCTTTGAAACCAAGCCCAAAGAGCTAATTGCTGTACTGGGCATGACGGCCTCTGGTAAAAGCACCATCATGAATTTACTGCCCCGCTTTTATGACGTCACCGCCGGATCGGTACGAATTGATGGCAGAGACGTGCGCGATTTTTCGCTTCAGAGTCTGCGATCGCACATCGGCATTGTGTTCCAAGAAACCACGCTGTTTTCTGGCACCCTACGGGAAAATATTGCCTATGCCAATACCAACGCGTCCCTTGAGCAGGTGATTGAAGTGGCAAAAGCTGCCCAAATGCACGAATTTATTATGGGCTTACCCGACGGCTACGAAACCGTCGTCGGGGAGCGGGGCGTAGGCTTATCGGGAGGGCAAAAGCAAAGAGTGGCGATCGCCCGAACCCTGCTTACAAACTACAGTATTCTTATCTTGGATGACAGCACCTCTGCCGTCGATGCTCAAACCGCCGTCCAAATTCAGGCAGCCTTAGATGATTTGATGCGTCAAAAAGCCTGTACCACCTTTGTTGTGGCTCAGCGCATCAGCACCGTCCAAAATGCAGACCGCATTTTGCTAATGGACAAAGGCCGATTGGTGGGGCAGGGCACCCATTCAGAACTCATGCGAACCAGCCCTCTCTACGGCGCAATCTTAGAATCTCAGGTAAAGCAATCACCCGATTTAACCCCGTCTCGTTAAAGCGCAGTGTTTATAGTGCAGCGCTGCTGGTTTTATTTACGCTCACGCTGTATTTTGACGACAGTACCGGAATGTTTGAATTCTTTCAGCATCTGTTGGGCAACAAGCCAAAGAAAGAGCGGAATCGTTGTAGCGTAACGTTTCCACAATCTGTGAGGTTCCTGAACGAGTCGAAAAAACCACTCTAGACCTGCCTGACGGAGAAATTCTGGCGCGCGTTTATGGATTCCCGCATAGACAGGGAAAGCCCCGCCTAAGCCAACCATCACAGCGGATACTTTTCCTTTATGTTGTGACATCCAAGTTTCTTGCTTGGGGCAACCCAAAGACACAAAAATAATGCCTGCCCCACTTTTATTTAAAGACTGAATGAGGGCGTAGTCCTCTTCAGCAGTAAGCGGACGAAAAGGAAGCGGAGTCATTGCGGCAATCTTAAGATTGGGAAATTCTTGATTTAATCTCAGCTTCATTTTTTCAAGAATACTCGCTTGAGACCCCAAAAAGTAGACGCTCACTTCATCGGCTTGGGCAAGTTTGCACACCCCTTCTAAAACATCCAGACCAGCCACTCGATCTTGGTGAATTGCACCTAAAAAGCGCATCATCCATACCAAGGGCATGCCGTCAGGTGTTACAAGGTCAGCATTGTGCAGCACCGCCCCAAAGAGAGGATTCCGATGCGCTTCAATCAGCATATGAACATTTGCAATACAGACAACCTTGCTGAGGTTGCTTTTACCCCACTTCACAATCGTTTGAATCTGTTCATCACAGCGAAGAGAGGTGATTGAAAAGTCAATGACGTTTTTACTGTCCATCTCTTCTCCATGAATCACGCTATAGGTTTATTTTTATCAAAATATTTATCAAAAGATTGGTGAATTATTTTGAATTGTGGTTATAGCTTTGCTTTAGATTAAGTCAAATATAGATATTTTTTATGTGATCTAAATCTGAATGCGATGTGCTATTTTTTTGACCTGAAAATGTTGGTATCTTAAACGATAAAAGCATTAAATCACGATGTAATCAATGCCATTTTGATTGGGCTGAGTGTTACTCATAAAGGTGACGCCACGGTAGCAAAGTTGGCGAGCAGCTCTAGGTACAGGCGTAGCTGCTGGAATCATTTTGTATGTTGTGCCGCGATAGGTTAGACGTTTACCAATTAACTGGGTGATTTCTTCTGGAGTACGAGCTGAAAGCTTATGTTGTGGAACTTCGTAGGTTGTACCGCGATAAATGAGTGTATGAGTTGCTTTGTCAGTCGTAGAAGGCTGTACAGCAGATTGGATTTGGGGAAGATCAATTAAGTTGACCATGACAATAACTCCTGGTATGGGTGGGCTAAAAAATTAAAATTGTAAAAACAAAGCTTAGGCTTCGCAGCAGAGGGGATTTCCGTAGAGCCTGTTCTGTGCCGAGTGGTTAAACGCTTCTACGTTTTGAAATATCCCACGTCGCTGATGGTTGATCAGTGACTTAACGCAGAATGACGCGTGATTTAAATCACCAAACTTAAATCACCTGGGAGACAGGCATTTAGGAAAACTAAGACTATGGTGTAGGAAAGAAAGAAAAATTGACGATGAGAAGTATCGGTCTAGGCATCGTGTCAGAGCAAAAAGCTCAAAAACAGATCTCTACCCTGCGGCGCTTTTTGCAGTATCTTCGCCCCTTCCGTAAAGAAATTCCGGTTGCGCTGACGCTGGTGTCGATTGGCGCTGCAACTCAAGCTGTGGGGCCATTTCTGCTGGGTTGGTCGATTGACCATGTCATTGCCAAGGGTGACTTGGGGGGGCTACTGCTGCTGTTAAGCCTGCTGGCAATCATCTATCTTTCAGGGATCTGGGCGATTCGGGGGCAAATTCTGCGGGTTGGCTCTATCATGCAGCGGCTGTTGGCGCAGCTTCGGCAAGATATTTTTATCAAAATTCAGAGCCTTCCTCTCAGCTTTTTTGACCGGAGTGAAGCCGGAGACTTAATGAGTCGGCTGCTCAATGACGTAAATACTGTTAACCAAGCCTTTGGTCAAACCGTTGCCCAAATGTTGGGGAACCTATTGAGCTTGGTGGGCATTGTAATTGCCATGTTGGCCATTAACCTTCAGTTAGGGCTGCTGAGCAATCTGGTGGTGCCGCTCATGATTTTTACGACAGGTTTTTTTTCTAACTGGGCTAGGGCGAGATTTCGCGTCACGCGCCAAACCATCGGGGATCTCTCCGCCAAGCTAGAGGAAGACATTAGCAGCGTACGCGAAGCCCAAGCGTTCAACAGGGTACAGCTTAATATTGAAGAATTTGATTTGCTCAATGCCGCCAATCGAGATGCTAATGTGCAGGCCGTTGCCATTACGTCAGCGTTTCTGCCGTCGATTGATTTTCTCAATACTCTCGCAACCGCAGGGGTTCTGGCCTACGGCGGCTACCTAGCCGTAACGGGTGCGGCTACGGTGGGGGTCGTTACTTCATTTTTGCTGTATGTGCAGCAGTTTTTTAGACCCATTCAAATCTTGAGTCAGTTTTATACCCAGGCACAGTCTGCGTTTGCTGGGCTAGAGCGAATTTTTTTACTCTTGGATGAGCCATCGGAACTTAAAGATGCCGCCGATGCTTCAGAAATGCCGCCGATTAAAGGAGAAGTGTTGTTTGAAGCCGTCACCTTTGGGTATACCCCCAATCAGCAGGTGCTGAAGGGCGTTAGTTTAGCGGCACATCCAGGCCAGATGATTGCCTTAGTGGGGCCGACGGGAGCAGGCAAAAGCACCATCATTAACCTCATTCTGCGGTTTTATGATGTGTCTGGTGGCGCGGTCAAAATTGATGGGGTGGATGTCCGCAGTGTGACCCAGGCTAGTTTACGTCGTCAAATTGGAATTGTGCTGCAAGACAATATTTTATTTAGTGGCACTGTGGCGGAAAATATTGCCTTTGGAATGCCCAAGGCGACTCAGTCTGAAATTGAAGCCGCTGCCCAATTGGCGAATGTCCATGAGTTTATTACATCGCTGCCCCAAGGGTATGCCACGCAATTGGGAGAACGGGGCGCTCCCCTGAGTCAGGGTCAGCGACAGCTTATTAGTATTGCTCGTGCGGTTTTGATTAACCCCCGTATTCTGATTTTGGATGAGGCGACCAGCAGCATTGATACCCGTACTGAGGCACTGGTGCAAACGGCGATCGCCCGTCTCCTCAAAAACCGAACCAGCTTTGTGATTGCCCACCGCCTGAGTACCGTCACCCAAGCAAATCAGGTTTTAGTGATTCAGCAGGGTACCATTGCGGAACATGGCACTCATGCAGAACTCATAGAACAGGGCGGCGTTTATGCAAACCTTTACGCTCTGCAAATGACGGCAACCCATTCAGCCTCCGTTTAAGAAAGGTGATAAGGCATGGCATTTGGGTGAACCGTGCCCTGACGATCATGCTTGGCAAATGATAATTTGTGCAAAGCTTTCTTTGAAATAAGTACGAAAATCAAAATAGATTCTAAAATAACGACGTAGGCTATAAAAAGATCGTTTATCTCTGCCTGCACTTTTTTGTTTAACGACTGTTTAACAATAAAAAAGCATTGAGATTTTGATGATGGAAGCGAGAACACCCAAGCCAATCAGCCAATGGGTCAATCAGCTTTACCGTACTGAGTCGCGTCGAATCTTTGCTACTCTAATTCGACTTTTAGGCGACTTCGATCTGGCTGAAGAAGCGCTGCACGAAGCTTTTGCAGCGGCAGTGGAACGGTGGGCGCAAGACGGGGTGCCTCAAAACCCTCGCTCATGGTTAGTCTCTACAGGTCGTTTTAAAGCCATTGATACCCTTCGCCGCCGCACACGTTTCCAAAGTGCCCTGCCAGAACTTTCTAATCAGTCCGATCAAGAAACCGTTTCCTTTGATGCTGCAAATGATGAAGACGTTGAAGATGATCGCCTTCGCTTAATCTTCACGTGCTGCCATCCTGCTTTAGCAAAGGAAGCTCAAGTGGCGTTGACCCTACGAGAAGTCTGTGGACTTGCCACTGAAGAAATTGCCAGTGCCTTTCTGATTGCTCCCTCCGCGCTGGCGCAGCGGATCGTGCGGGCTAAAGCCAAGATCCGTGATGCAGGAATTCCTTATCGGGTGCCGTCTCTGGTTGATTTGCCTAAGCGGTTAGACACCGTGCTCCAAGTGATTTATCTGGTGTTTAGCGAAGGGTATGCGGCTTCCTCCGGCGAATCGCTAACCCGAACCGATCTCTCAGCAGAAGCCATTCGTTTGGGGCGATTGGCGATGGAACTGTTGCCGGATCCTGAAGTTATTGGACTCCTCGCCCTGATGCTGCTGCAAGAATCACGGCGCACCGCACGGACTTCTCTCACAGGTGATTTGATTCTTCTCGAAGATCAAGACCGTTCTCTCTGGAATCAGGCACAGATTTCTGAAGGACAGGCGTTGGTGCTGAAATCGCTTTCTTCGCGACAGATTGGCTCGTATACGCTTCAGGCGGCGATCGCAGCCGTACATGCCGAGTCCCCCAATGTTGCTGCAACCGACTGGGGACAGATTGCGGCCTTGTATGACGTACTTGTGCGCGTGGAGCCGTCCCCAGTGGTTGAATTGAATCGATCAGTGGCACTGGCAATGCGGGATGGCCCCTTGGCGGGACTCCAGCAGATCGACGAGATCATGGCGCGGGGCGATTTGGCTGATTACCATCTCGCTCACGCGGCACGAGCCGATCTCTGTCGGCGACTGAGAAGAACTGCTGAGGCTAGAGAATCTTACCAACGAGCACTTGCTCTTGCAAAGCAGGAACCTGAACGACGGTTTCTTGAAAAACGTCTTGGAGAATTAGGCTAAAAAAATTTTGCCCCACTGTCGATTTGCAGTCTTACCAAACGACTAATGAATGAAGGCGACGTTTGAACCCTTTAGGAGAAAAATAATGAACGCAGAACCTCTCAAACAACACCAATGGCTAGATCGATTTATTGGCGAATGGACTTGGGAATCTGAATGCAGCATGGGAACAGATCAACCGCCAACAAAAACCCTCGGGACTGAAGTCGTGAGATCGCTGGGTGGGCTTTGGATTATTGCCGAAGGAGTGTGCGGAGCGGACGGCAGTTCAGGCAAAACGATCATGACTTTGGGCTTCGATCCACAGCGCGATCGCTTTGTGGGCACGTTTATTGCCTCAATGATGACGCATCTTTGGCCTTATGACGGCTCCCTCGACACTGCTGAGAAGGTTCTTACTCTAGATTCTGAAGGTCCAAACTTCAGCGAGAGTGCGATCGCCAAGTACCGGGACATCATTGAGTTTATCCGCGACGACCATCGGATTTTGACATCAAAGATCTTGATGGATGACGGCAACTGGAATCATTTTATGACCGCGCATTATCGGCGGAAATAGTTTGCTATCAGTGTTCAAGATCATTCAGGAGTACATCGTGAAATACATACTGCTCATTTACAGCGATGAAAATGCCTGGACTCAGAGCGAGATGGAGCGTTGCTACGTGGAGTCCACACAGTTGACTCATGAACTTGATGCGAATGGTCAATTTTTGGGCGCTTCGCCACTCCATTCTGTGGCAACGGCAACCAGTGTGCGAGTACGTGACGGGAAAAAACTTGTGACCGATGGGCCATTTGCGGAAACCCGTGAACAACTCGGCGGCTACTTCCTGATCGATGCGAAGGATTTAGATGAGGCGATTGCGATCGCCGAACGTATTCCAAGTGCTCGTAAAGGAACCGTCGAGATCCGCCCGATTATGGAGCTATTGGGTCTTCCGTTAGATTAATAATCTAAGATCAATAATTTCTTCAAAGAATCGGCTCATCCTGTCGATTTTATAAACCTCCATTCGACTAGATAATAGAGCGAGGATTTAACCTCAAGTGATTAAACTGAAATCCTGCTTAGAGGTTCAACTCCATCGAAAAATCAGCAAATTAATCCAAGGAGTCCATCATGAAATTGAATCCATATCTCTCTTTCAACGATGAATGCGAAGCTGCATTTAAGTTTTACGAGCAGTGTCTAGGCGGAAAAATCGACGCGATGATGACCTTCGGAGAGTCACCCATGGCGGAGCAGACGCCCCCTGAAAAGCTTAATAAAATCATGCACGCCTCATTGATAGTGGGCAATACGGTCTTGATGGGAAGCGATGCCCCACCTCAGTTCTTTGAAAAACCCCAGGGTTTCTCTGTATCGCTCATATTTGACGATGTAGCAGAAGCCGAGCGGATTTTTAACGCCTTGGCAGAACACGGAACCGTGCAGATGCCCATCCAAGAAACCTTCTGGGCTGATCGCTTTGGGATGCTTGTTGATCGCTTTGGCACACCGTGGATGATTAATTGCGATCGTGCGGCCTAACTTGAATGATCGAGAATTTTTGAGTCATGAAAATTAAGAGGAGGCAGTATGCAAAAAATCACTCCCTGTTTGTGGTTTGACGATCGCGCCGAAGAGGCCGCTAAGTTTTACACCGCAATCTTTCCCAATTCAAAGATCGGCAGCATTAGTCGCTATGGCGAGACTGGGCAGGAGGTTCACGGACAAACCGCAGGAACGGTCATGACCATAGCCTTTGAACTGGATAGACAGACATTTACAGCCCTCAACGGCGGCCCAATTTTTAAGTTCAACGAGGCCATCTCATTGAAAGTCGATTGCGAAACCCAAGAAGAGGTGGACTACTACTGGCAGAAGCTCTCTGAAGGCGGGGATGAAAAAGCGCAGCAGTGCGGCTGGCTCAAGGACAAATACGGCGTTTCTTGGCAAATTGTGCCTAGGGTTTTGGCCGAGATGCTGAATGACGCTGATCGGTCAAAATCTCAAAGCGTCATGACCGCAATGCTGAAAATGAAGAAGATTGACATTGACGAACTCAAGCAGGCTGCTGTGGCATAGCAGTGGCTGTGCCAAGAAAATCGCAATCGCATAACTCAAAAACGATCTAGAAAGGAGATTTCACCATGAAAGTTATGGTTATGGTCAAGGCAACTCAAGACTCTGAAGCAGGCGTAATGCCAAGCGAACAGCTTCTGACAGAGATGGGGCAATACAATGAAGCCTTAGTGAAGGCAGGGATTATGCTCGCTGGTGAGGGGCTACATCCTAGCTCGAAAGGAGTACGGGTTCAGTTCTCAGGATCAAACCGAACCGCGACCGACGGGCCATTTACCGAGACAAAAGAACTGATGGCTGGCTACTGGCTCTGGCAAGTGCAGTCGATGGAAGAAGCCATTGAATGGGTCAAACGCTGCCCCAACCCAATGCCAGGAGATTCCGAGATTGAGATTCGTCCAGTCTTTGAGACAGCAGACTTCGGCGAAGAATTTACGCCCGAACTCAGAGAGCAGGAAGAACGCATCCGTGTGGGAGCAGAAAAGCTCAAAGGTTCTTAAGCAATCGTCTGGACGTGTTTGCCTATAATTTGGGCAAAGCCAGGAACCGCCGCTACAATATCGCCTTTGACAGATTTGCGAAGCTTACTATAAGAAGAACAGATCAGCCCATTTTTGACGCGCTGAATTTTGGTATCCGTAACGCCGAGAAGAGTGTCGGCAGTGCGATCGCAGTTTTGCGTCAGGTGCGCCACGGGGTCGCCTGTCTGTATGCCTTCATCCCACAGTGGATCTAGAGCTGCGATCGCCTCAGGTAACAGACGCTGAATTGCGCCAGTTATATAATTTGCATCTATGCCCTTGAGAACGCCATAGGTCGCCTTCAGTGCCAAACCAGAAATACCGCTTTTGGCAGCGACCTGACCATCCATTAATTCAGTACAGTCTGCGGCGATGCTGGCCGTCATCTGTTCATCTAATAACTTTTCGCTCAGACCCATAAATATTTCTCCTAATAGATCCTTGGATGGATTTTAGAGTGTCGTCCTTAGAACGTCGGTGCATCCTTGCAAGGCAACGGATGTCATCCAATAATATAGCCCCTCTTTCACCCAACCTAGACTTCTCTGAATCCTTCAAGAAGTCTAGGTTGGGTGAGCGAAGCCGAACTCAACACCTCCGCCTGTGCTGGGATTCGGCTCCGCTCACCCAGCGATGCAAATGATAGGTCAATGTTGCACACAATTTAGGATCGATATAGAAGCTCCTAACCCCATGCCTAAAACGAATAAGAATCCGTTAAAGTGAGCTAGAGACGTAGGCAAAATCTATCAACGAACCGTAGCTTTTATCTAAAACATATCCCGATTCATTTCAAGATTGGTGTCTTACCCATCCGTGATTTCAGCATCAAAATCTGCTCAATCCTCCGTTAATCTCCCTAATCAGCGCTGGCAGATTCATCCTCAAGATTTAGCCCAGGCCGAGGGCGTTGCCCAAACCACTCAGTTGTCGCCACTACTGGCGCAGGTGCTGCTGAACCGTGGGCTAATCACGGCAGAGGCCGTTCAGTTCTTTTTAGATCCAGAATCTCAGGCATTACCTGCCCCCCTCGAAGAATTCCCAGACCTGGCAACTAGTCTAGAACTGCTTGAAACTGCCGTGCGCCAAGGCGACAAAATTGCCATCTGTGGTGACTACGATGCCGACGGTATGACCAGTACCGCCCTGCTGCTGCGCGCCTTAAAAGCCCTGGGAGCCAAAGTTGAGTACGCCATCCCCAGTCGGATGCACGAGGGCTATGGCATTAATGCCCGTATTGTCGAAGACTTTGCGGCAGAGGGTGGCAAGCTTTTACTGACGGTGGATAACGGCATTGCGGCCTACGAACCCATCGCAAAAGCCCGTGAGCTGGGTCTAGCGATAATTGTGACCGATCACCACGATTTACCGCCGCAGTTGCCCCCCGCTAACGCAATTTTAAACCCAAAACTTTTGCCAGCAGGTTCGCTCTACAGCGGTCTGGCTGGTGTGGGTGTGGCCTACATTTTGGCAGTGGCCTTAGCGCAGCAGATGGGTCAAACCCAACAGCTTGTGACCCCACTTTTAGAACTTTTTACCCTAGGCACGATCGCCGATCTTGCCCCCCTCATTGGCGTAAACCGCCGCTGGCTCCAGCGTGGACTTAAGCGT
>JANNDV010000046.1:0-20218 GCA_031387975.1 Acaryochloridaceae cyanobacterium OTE_75_metabat_521
CGGATTTTTGGAGTGCCTACGGCCTTGTGTTTCCTGATAAGCGACATAAGCCTGTTGGCAAAGAGACAGGTAAAACCAGCTATATCGAGCGCTTTAACTGTACGATGCGCCAACGAGTCTCAAGATTAGTGCGTAAAACGCCTTCCTTTTCCAAAAAGCTAGAGAATCACATTGGGGCTATATGGCTCTTTGTGCATCACTACAATGCATCCTTACATGTTTAGGACTACCCGAATTTGTTCTGCAATGACGGAGCCGTGTATTTTAAAGCCGTCAGGAATGGGAATGAGGGTTCTGATTTCGGGCTTTATGGTGCTGGTGATGGGGGAGACAATGACAAGGCCGTTTCTGGCTTGGTTAAACTGAGTATGACTTAAAACTAGACAGGGGCGCGCTTCTCCGGTTTGCTCTCTGCCAGTGGTGGGGTTTAAGTTGATGCGGATAATTTCTCCGCGCTGGATATTCATGGTTTGCTCGTTCCGTTTGCTAGAGCAATTCTTGACCCATTGCTGGACTATCAACGAAGTCTTGAACGTCGCTGGGATATTGAAAGTCTTGGGGGATACTTGCCAGCAGCCCATTTAGGGTGACTGGCGTTTGCTTTTTACGGAGTATTAGGGTGTTATCGACTTCGAGGAGTTCTAGGGTTGAGGTTTCATCTATGCCTAGGCTATTGGCGATCGCATAGGGAATCCGCAGCCCTAAGCTATTGCCCCATTTTTTGAGTCGGATATCCATAGATTGAGTGAGCCGAAATTATACTTTGTATAATAGCGTATGTGAGCGTTTTACTGAGCGGGACGCACGACACGGATCAGTTTGCCTTGCAAAGGTTCTGCTTGTTTAATCGCGAGATCGATGCGGTTTGCTAGTTTTTCTCAATCTCGATCGTTTGTACAGACGACAATACCCGCATGGTCTGGGTTGAGGCGGTGCAAGCGAATAAAGTCTTTACGGTTTTGAGTAATGACGGCGCGGTCTTCGTTTGTTCCAAAGGCTAATACGTCGGGGTCGGAAATTTTTTGATTGGCATTTCCGGCTGCTTGGAAGGTTAAAACATCATGCCCTAGGGTTTTTAAGATTTCTACGACTGGGGGGGGTATTGCTCATCGGCATAGAGGCGCGCCATTTTATGGAGCCTTGTCCATTGCGTCGTTGTTTTCTTGGATTTCTAATTCAATTTCTTTTGGGAACGCTGCGGCATAGGCCCAAGCATTGGCTAAATCAGTGGCTGAGAGGGATGGATAGCTGATAAGGAGGTCGGCTTCGCCATAGCCGATTTGTCTGGCTTCTACAAGACCCCAAACGGTAATGCGGGTGTCTGCAATACAGGCGCTGCCGCCACAGACTTCGGGCGTTTTTTCAATGCCACGACCCAGGGGTATATTTCTTTGGGATAGGAGTTGAACCACTTTTGCTTTCTCGTCGTCAGAAAGTGCGAGTAGCTGAGGCTCTAATTCTTTGAGTGTCATAGTATTTCTCTGGTGAGACCCATGATTTCGTCGGTGGATAGGTTTGTGGTGGCGATGCATCTGAGGGCGTTAAATTTTCCTGTTTGCTCTAAAGTATCTTGCTGTCCAGAGCTACTTGAGCCTGCAATAGCATGTAAAAAGCTAGAGGCGTTTTGGTCAGGTGCTTTTGAATGGTCTGATTTATAGCGAAGATAGTCTAGAAAACTGGCAAGCTCAGAAAGATTTTCGTCGGGCAGAGTGCCGACGGCTTCAATTAGGTTTTGTCGCTCTACAGTGGTTGCGTCCATAGGTAGAAACATGAGGAGATGAATTGAACCCAATATTGCTTGGATAGTCTATGTCTTTTGCACTCAGCTCCCCAATTCTGGAGGGAGAAATGCAAAATCTTAGGCTATTCCCCCCCTAACTTGGGCAGGGCTGGTTTATTGAAAAAAGAATAATCTTTGATGAGCTGAAAAACCTGAAAACTACGAAAAGTCTAAGTTGGGTGAGCGTAGCCGAACCCAACACCTCCGCCGATGCTGGGATTCGGCTACGCTCACCCAGCGATGCAAAGGATAGATTACGCAGAAGCATTAAGGATCCTATGTTTTTCTCTGGCGAATAAATCAGCCCTGCCCCAATTTGGGGGGTCGGGGGGGCTAATGCAGGGATAAATGAGACCTTTACCAAAAGCTCTCATCAAATTGTAAGCCTTAACGCATGGTCACAAATTCTTCAGCGGAACTGGGGTGAATACCGACCGTTGCGTCAAACTGAGCCTTGGTGGCACCCATTTTTAGGGCGATCGCCACCCCTTGAATAATCTCGCCTGCGTAATCCCCCACCATGTGGGCACCCAACACGCGATCGGTTTCAATCTGCACCACCAGCTTCATCAGGGTCTTTTCTTCTTTCCCTGGCAGTACATAGTACATAGGCCGGAATTTGCTGCGATAGACCTTGATGGCCTCGTCGCCATACTGGGCGCGGGCTTCTTCTTCGGTTAGCCCTACGGTGGCCGCCTCAGGATAGGAGAAGACAGCGGTGGCAATGTTGTCGTAGTACATTTGGCGGGGTTTGTTGCCAAAGTGCGTATCGGCAAAGGCACGCCCTTCGTTGATGGCGACGGGGGTAAGGTTAATGCGATCAGTGCAGTCGCCCACGGCATAGATATTGGGTTCGGCGGTTTGGCTGTGGCGGTCTACGGTGATCGCCCCATTCACCACTTCAATTTTGGTATTGTCTAGCCCTAGGTTTTCTAGCAGTGGCTTGCGGCCAATCGCAGCAAGGCTGACTGCATCGGCCAAAATCAGGTCTTCTTCACCGTCTGGGGTTTTGACCGTAATTTCCAGGCCGGACTCGGTTTTGGCGATCGCAATGTGCCGCAGGTTGGGCACAATCCGAATCCCGTGGCGCACCATCCCGTCTTGAATTTCAGTGCGGATATCGTTATCAAACCCACGCAAGATCTGGGTTTGACGCAAAATTTGGGTGACTTGACTGCCCAACCCCTTCAGGATGCAGGCAAATTCAACGCCAATATAGCCGCCGCCCAATACCACTAAATGCTTGGGCTGTTCTGGCAAGGTAAAAATATCGTCAGAGGTAATAGCATACTCCGCCCCAGAAAAATCGGGCTTAACGGGTGCGCCACCGACAGCAATCAGTACCTTGTCTGCGGTGACAGTCTTGTCGCCCAGGTCAATGGTGTGGGCATCTACGAGACGACCATGCCCATGAAACACCTCAACCTTAGACCCATCCAGCATGCGCGCATAGATGCCGTTGAGTCGCGTCACCTCGTCATTGACCGCCTTCACCATGTAGGGCCAATCCAGGGTACTTTCGACCGCGCTCCAGCCATAGCCTTGGGCTTCTTTAAACTGAGCCGGAAAGTGGGAGGCGTACACCATCAGCTTTTTAGGGATGCAGCCGCGATTTACGCAAGTGCCCCCCAGCCGACCGGATTCTACAATGCCAACTTTTGCACCGTATTCTGCGGCGCGGCGTGCTGAGGCAATGCCGCCGGAGCCAGCCCCAATTACAAACAAGTCAAAGTCGTAACTCATATCCCATCCCACCTTCTGCTCAATGAACTCAGGGTGCCAAGCCGATCACTCAACACCCTGAGGCTCTGGTTTTACTGCGTAGCTCTAAACTAATGTGCGCCCTTAAGGTAAGCCAGCATGGTGTCTGCATCAGACACTTCAAAAGGATCGGTTTCGCAGTTGTCAGAGTAACCAGGCTCCGCAAAGACCTTCTCAACGGTGCCGTCTTTGACCACCATCGAATAGCGCCAAGAACGCATGCCAAAGCCTAGGTTAGACTTCTCAACCAGCATCCCCATTTTGCGGGTAAACTCGCCGTTGCCATCAGGCAGAAGCTTTACCTTCTCTGCACCCATGTTTTTGCCCCACTGGAACATTACAAAGGCATCGTTAACAGAAACACAATAGATTTCGTCAACGCCTTGACCTTTAATTTCTTCGTATAGCGCTTCGTAGCGGGGTAGGTGCGTTGAAGAACAGGTCGGGGTGAAAGCACCAGGTAAAGAGAATATGACAACGCGCTTGCCGTTAAACACTTCTTCGGATGTAACATCTTGCCAGCGAAAGGGGTTAGGGCCACCCACAGATTCGTCGCGGACGCGAGTTTTAAATACAACGTGGGGAACTTTTTCCATAACAGCCATCGTTTTTATCCTTTACTTACGACTATAAATCAGAATAATTCTGATTTAAGAATAAATCAATAGTCAGAATTACTCTTTTATAATAACTTACTTAAAGACAGAGCAGCTCTAAGATAAGACGGATTATAATTTAGGCTAATCTCAGTGTAGCGTTTTTGCTTTAGGCAACGTTCATTGGGTGATCAAGCTACAACCTGTGCTGCTGTCTGCGTATTGATTCTACGGGTGCAGTCGCCCCCTGTCACGCTATGTCTAATACTTCAACTAACACTTCCATTAATGATGTTATCGAAACTCTCAAGGTAAAGGGACTGCGCGTGACGCCACAGCGCTGTGCGGTCTATGCCAATTTACTGAGTCGTACCGATCACCCTACGGTAGAGCAGCTCTTGCGCGATCTCAACAAATCCTTCCCAATTTCTTCTCAGGCGACGGTATATAGCTCTTTACAGGCGTTGCAAGATGCCGGACTGGTGCGAGAAGTTTTGTTAGAAGAAGGGGTCTCTCGTTACGACGCCAATACAACCCCCCACCATCATTTTCGCTGTCGCTGTTGCGGCTCTATTGAAGACATTGGCTGGGCAGCTTTGCCATCACTGAGTTTAGAAGGGTTGCGGTCTGGACTGCGGGCTGAAGCGTATGAAGTGACGGTGCATGGGATGTGCGATCGCTGCCCCTAGTCCATGGTTGTAGTCCACGTCCCCACTTCACACCTTTAATTCAAACAATTCTAGGCTCTACAGAGCAGACACAAATCACCGTTGAGAGACAGGGAGTGATAGTTTTAGAGTGAAGCAGCTTATGCTGTTGCAAAAGCATCTTTCTCTCATGTCCTAGAAAACAAAAAATGCCATTTGTAGGGGGATTGAGCTGCCGCTGCTTCATGTTCGGTTTTTGCTGAATATCTAAGACTTATGCTGATTAATGGTCGCTATCAGATTCTGCATCCGCTCCAAGAGGGCGGCTTTGGGCACACCTTTTTAGCCGAAGATACTCAGCTTCCTTCACGCCGACGATGTGTCATTAAGCAGCTCAAGCCCATTCAGCACAACCCCGAGTTTTATAAGCTGATTCAAGATCGCTTCCAGCGCGAGGCTGCGATTCAAGAGACGTTGGGGGAAGTGTGTCAGCAAATTCCGAGCCTGTACGCCTACTTTTCAGAAAACGATAATTTTTACTTGGTCGAAGAATGGATAGACGGCGATACCCTTCGCCAGAGAATGATGGCGACTGGCACATTTTCAGAACCTGCCGTTCGGGAGCTTTTGACCCAGCTTCTGGCTATCATTAATACGGTTCATCAGCACCAGATTATTCACCGAGACATTAAGCCAGACAATATTATTTTGCGTAAGCGAGACGGTAAGCCTGTCCTGATTGATTTTGGGGCAGTCAAAGAGTCGATGGCGACGGTGATTAATTCCCAAGGTCAAACGGCGCGATCAATTGTGATTGGAACGGCGGGCTACATGGCTCCAGAGCAGTCTACAGGTCGCCCTGTTTTTAGCAGTGATCTCTACAGCCTTGGCCTAACGGCAGTTTACCTGCTCACGGGAAAACCCCCAGCCGAGCTAGAGTCAGACCCCGTTACAGGTCAGATTGCTTGGCGATCGCAGGCACCCCAAGTCAGTGACTCTTTGGCGAGGGTGATTGATACCGCCATTCATATGCATCCCAATGAGCGATTTATGAGTGCTGCTGAAATGCAGCAGGCGCTTGAGTCTGCTCCGCCCCCCGTGCCTGGTTATGAGACAACGGTTATTTCTAACAGACCTCAACCAGAGGCCAAAGCCGCAGGCCAATTTCCCATTCGGGTTTCATCGCGAAACCCAGTTCAGAACCCAGCCCAAAACTTAGCGCAGAACCCAGCTCAGAACTTCGTCCAGCATCCACCTCAAAACCTAGCTCAGAATCTACCCCAGAACCCAGCTCAAAACTTCGCCCAAAATCCAGTCGGACCAACAACCCAGGTGGTGTCTCCTGCTTCTCAAACGAGAATTGTCGAAGGCGCTGTCTCAGGTTCCTCAGCGCGAGCGGACTGGCTAAAACCGCTGTTAATTGGCGGCGGCATTGGCAGTGTAATGCTGTTGGGCTTTATTTTTTTAAGGGGGCAGCCCACACCTGTTGTTACAGAACCATCTCCTATTGCCAGCACTTCTGCTAGCCCCGCCGCATCCGGTTCACCCACCGCTTCCAGTAGCGGTAGCGATACGCCCGATGATCCCAAGCCCAGTCCTAGTTCATCAACGTCCCCTGACACCGCTGCTACAACCGCAGAGGAAACCTGCGGCGACTCTGGCGGTAAGGGTCAAGATTGGTATCCTGTGTTTATGAACAATGCTGACCTCACAGACGTACGGCAGAAATACTGTAAAGATGCGATCGCCAAAACCCGTGATGATGGCACCCCAACGGTTCAGGTTGCCAGCTTTACAGAACGCAGTCGAGCCGTCACCTTTGCCAAAAAAGTCGGCGGAGATGTGGGTTCACCCTACAAAACAGGAACGTCTACTTCCTCTCCATCTCCCTCAGATTCCCCCTCTCCTTCAGATTCCCCTTCCGCTGCCGCTAGCAACAATACGAACGCCGTCATTGTCGGCAATAAAGGACAAACCAATATTCGGAGTGGCCCCGGCACCAATTTTAGTGTGGCGCATTTTGCCTATCCTGGCGATCGCGTCAAGATTCTCGCCAGCAGTCAAGATAACGGAGGCTACATCTGGTACAAAATCTCCTTCCCCAAATCTGGTGCCTCCGGCTGGATTGCAGGTCAACTTCTTCAGCCAGATTAAGGAATCCCTCTCATGAAACAGCCCATGAAACTGCTTCGTGTCTTAGGCGATCGCTGGCCTTTTTTTGCCTTAGCCATAGCCACCATGCTGATAGTGCTGTGGGTAGGGCTAACCCTACAGTCTGTTTTTGCCCCTCAGCCCACCGCGCGATTACCCGCCGTTGTACCCTCACCCCTGAGTGCTCCCTCACCCTTGCTCCCCGACTGGGCTAAAACTGCCCCCTCCCCGCTGGTTGCGCCAACCCTTCCTACCGCGCCCATTGCGCCACTCCCTAACGCTGCTGCATCCCCATCCCTACTGCCTGGGCAGCCGTTGCCCAATCGCCCAGGGGCAGTTGCCACCACGCGCAGTAATCCGCTGCCTCAGAGCCGTTATGGTCATTTACCATACAAAGAAAATGACGCAAACTTAGTGAGCGTGGGCACCTACGGCAGTGGTGCCAATCAGCGAACCGAGTATTTAGATAAAGCAGCCGCTGCAAGCTTTGCTCAAATGAAGGCCGATGCCAGTACAGCAGGAGTGAGCTTGGTCGCAATTTCTGGCTTTCGCTCGGTGGCCGATCAAGAAAAGCTGTTTGAGCGTCAAATTCAGCGGCAGGGGAGTGCAGAAGCGGCGGCTCGGCTGAGCGCCCCACCAGGCTACAGCGAACACCATACGGGGTTTGCCCTTGATATTGGCGACGGCGCTCAGCCTGATGCCGACGTAAAGTTTGAGTTTGAAAATACCAAAGCCTATCAGTGGCTCCAGGCCAACGGTCGCCGCTATGGCGTTGAGATCTCTTATCCCCCCAATAACATCCAGGGCGTTAGCTTTGAACCTTGGCATTGGCGCTTTACAGGCTCATCTTATGCCGCCGCCGTATTTTCAGTAGCCCATACTTTACTGTAATCGGTCAGCCGGAATGCCCTAAGCTAGCACTATAGCAATCGCCATTAAACCTGATTAAAACCTTTTATTGAGGCTGTATTCCCCATGATTGGTAAAACAGAACTGCTTGAAAAGATTGCTGGCGTTAATCGGGGGCTGTTGACCAACGAGACCGAGCGAATTGCCATTGCTGCGGCGATCGCCCAGCTCGAAGACCGCAACCCAACCCCTCGCCCCCTTGAAGCCACCGCGCTGCTAGAGGGAAACTGGCGACTGCTTTATACCACTAGTAAAGACCTGCTGGGCTTAGGGCGGTTTCCATTGTTGCAGTTGGGGCAAATCTATCAGTGCATTCGCCTTCGAGAGGCTAAGCTTTACAACATTGCTGAAATTTACGGCATTCCGTTTTGTGAAGGCGTTGTAACGGTAGCAGCCCAGTTTAAACCCGTTTCTGAACAGCGTGTGCAGGTGCAGTTCCAGCGGTCTATCTTAGGACTACAGCGAATTTTAGGCTATCAGTCACCCTCTCAATGGATTGAGCAGCTTAGCATTCAGCCTAAGATGAAAGCCATTGATTTTGAGATTGATTCTCAGCGCACACCAGGCTGGCTAGATATTACCTATCTCGACTCCGATCTGCGCATTGGACGCGGAAATGAAGGCAGTTTATTTGTGCTCACTAAAACATTGGATTCTTTAGAATGAGTCGTCCCAGCCTATATGTTGCCATTACCAATCATGGCTTTGGGCACGTCACGCGGACGGCCTCGGTGTTGGCAGAACTTCAGCAGCGCTGCCCAGAACTTCGCCTCATTGTCGTCACAACCGCGCCGCGCTGGCTACTCGAGGCTTACCTCACCGCAGACTTTATCCATCGCCCTCGTCAACTCGATGTTGGTGTGATTCAGAGCGATAGTTTAACCCTAGATCCTGCGGCGACGCTCACCGCTCTCGAGCAGCTTAGGGCATCGGCGGCTGAACTGATTGACGCAGAATCTCGCTTTATCAAAGATCAGGGCATCCAGCTTGTCTTGGCGGATATTCCGCCCCTGGCAACGCAAATTGCAAAAGCCGCAGGCGTACCCTGCTGGATGATGAGTAATTTTGGTTGGGATTTAATTTACCAGCAGTGGGGCGAAAAGTTTGACGGCATGGTGAACTGGATTCAGGACTGCTTTGCAGACTGCGATCGCCTTTTTCGCCTACCGTTTCACGCGCCCATGCCAGGGTTTCCTGTCATTGAAGATATTGGCCTAACGGGTGGACAACCCCGACATACGGTACAAGAAATCTGTGACCAATTAAAGCTCAGTGCGCCAAAAGAGCGCCTTGTTCTGCTAACTTTTGGCGGGTTGGGGCTGCATGATATTCCGTATCATCGCCTCGAGTATTTTCCAGACTGGCAGTTTATTACCTTCGATACCAAGGCACCTGACGATTGGCCCAATCTGGTGAAGGTGAATGGCAAAGCCTATCGACCCGTCGATATAATGCCTGCCTGTGGCCTGATGGTGAGCAAACCAGGCTACGGAACCTTTGCGGAAGGATGTCGAGTTGGCATTCCCATTGTGTCTTTACCCCGTGCCAACTTTGCTGAAGCCCAGTATCTTCTGGCTGGACTTCAGCAATACAGCTTTCATCAGATTTTAGAGGTCGGAGAATTTACAGCATCTAGTTGGGAGTTTCTAGAGCGCCCCATGAACCCACCCCTAACGACCGAAAGGCTAGCTACCGACGGTAATGAGGTCATTGCTCAGGCGATTTTGACCTTTTATGGCCTTTGAAATGGATTTCTTAATTGATCCCTTGGGTTAGACCGCAGCCCCATTAACGAGACAGCCACCCAAATAAGCGAGAAAATAGCCCCTTCTTTTGTTTGGACTGGAGCTGCCGCAGCTCCTCTTGCAGCGCTTCGTATTCTGACCATTCCACCTTTGATTCTGCGACGGTCTGCCACTCACTGAGATCGCGCTGGAGCTGCTGAATGATACGCCGGAACCCTTCCGCTTGAGCCGTTATATCCGTAACACTGTGCTCTAAAGTTTGATATTTAGCTGGCTCTATTTTTTTTGCGGCGATCGCCACGGCATCCTGGAGCTGCTGCTCTAAGCGCTGAACCCGCTGCTGTAGCTCTTGCGTTTGAGTCGCTTTGGCATTGAACTGCTGCTGTAGTTCAGCGTAAACGTGAGGATCAACTTTTTGCGCGGTTCTGCTTTGCAATGCTTTTGCTTGACTTTCTGCCTGCACCAGTCGCGCCTCTATCTGCTGAGTCTGCTGAATTTGTTGGGTCAGTTCAGCCTGCACATTGGCATGAACTTGGGGATCAATCTTCGCTGCCACCGCGCCCTGTAAAAACGAAATCTGATCTTCAAAAACCGTAACCTGGCGCTCTAACTCATGGATGTGCGCTGTTTGCTGAGCAAGTTGAGATTGGAGTGATACGGCCTCTAATACTAACGAGCTTTGAGCAGCGGCAGCCGTTTGTAGTGCCTCAATTTCTGAGGTAAGGCTGCTCACCTGCGATTGAAGCGCTGCTATTTCTTCCTCTGCATACACAGACAGAACAGACATATTCTGTTGCTCAAGGGGTTCAGAGGGGATTGTAGGTTCGGTTGGCAGCAGCACGAGATCTGGCTCAGGTAACGTCGTGGACAGCGATCGTTCAACAGCAGCCTGAAGATTGGGATCAATCGCCTTGAGTCGATACGCATCTAGCGGAATAGAAGGCGTAAGCTCTAGGATTTCGCCCTCTGTTCCGCCGCCGTCGGCTGGCGTTAGCAACTGATAAAGATGCCCCGCCGCATCTGCATAGTAAGTATGCGCTGGGGTTGCGTAATAGCCTGATTCTAAGTTGCGTTCTTCTTGCACAAACAGTGGAAATGGCGATAGTGCAGCTTTAACAGCATCACACTCTGGTTTGGTGCCCCAAAAAATCCGTCCCTGACCAAATTCATCCCATCGATCTGATTCAAGGGCAGGCAGTCCAGCGTTCTCAATGGCAGCCCTCACTGATTTAAGTTGCGCCGCAATCTCTTCGCTTCCAGACAGATTTTCTTCTGCATCCAGGCTCGACTCGATATCAAAGCCGATAGCAAACGCGTACTGTTTTAAAGTTGTGTTTTGATTCATTGGATATTAAATTTAAAGCCCAATAGATAAATAAAGCCCAATAGAGGGCTAACTTGCTTGTCTAATTTGCTTGTCTAGCTTGGTTTATAGCTTAAGTATAAAAATTTTGCATCACAGTATGAAGCACTACGATTGTTGAAATAGGCATTAATACCTGTAGTATCTTCCTTTCCAGAAGACTCCCACAACAATACCAATCGTGTGTGTATAGTTTACTTCACCCAAACTTAGCCCCTTAATATTAAGCTGTACAACCATCCAAAGGCTGATGAGTATACACAATACCAAGGCCCATAGACTTGAACTATTAATGGCTCGACGCACCTCAAATTTCTCGAGACAGACAACCCCAAGACTGCCGATTGCCAATCCTCCACAAAAAAATAGCAGCGTAGATCCCGTCGGCGTCAGCAGAAATTTCATCAGCAGTAGGGAAGTGCTGCCTAATTGCCCCAAGAGTTGCCCTATCCATAGGTCGGTGGCTTTGACCACAATCACGCTTAATAACGCAGCTAAGGTAAGCGATCGCCAGGGCAGATACTTCAGTGCATTCACAACGATTCTTCCCAGGTAAGCGACGGATAGACTCAAGCATCCCTACCCAATCAACGGTAGGATCAACTTCAGCATATCCATTTGTGCGTATCCTCTTCAGGACTTTTAGGACTTTTCTTCGAACATGAGCGATGTTGCTGCGATCTCTACCCCGCCTACTCAGTGGGGAACGCCCTATCAATCTAAGGCCAAGCGCCTCTTGCTGCTGGGTTCTGGTGAACTGGGGCGCGAGGTTGCCCTAGAGGCCATCCGCTTGGGTATAGAGGTGATTGCAGTCGATGCTTACGCCCATGCCCCTGCCATGCAGATCGCCCATCGATCCCACGTTATTCCTATGACCGATGGCGACCAACTGAGGGCGGTGGTGCTGGCAGAACAGCCCGATTTGATTGTGCCAGAGGTAGAGGCGATCGCCACCGCGACCCTCCTAGAGCTTGAATCTGAGGGATGGCGCGTGATCCCCACCGCACGGGCAACGCACCTCACTATGAACCGCGAAGGCATCCGCTGTTTAGCCGCGCAAGAGCTAGGGCTGCTCACCTCGCCCTATCGGTTTGCCAGCACAGAGGCAGAGTATCGAGGGGCGATCGCAGATCTTGGCCTACCCGCCGTGGTCAAACCCATCATGAGTTCTTCTGGTAAAGGGCAAAGCACCCTGCGTACACCAGCAGAGATTGAGCCAGCCTGGAATTATGCCCAAGCAGGTGGGCGTACCCAAGGCCAGCGCGTGATTGTAGAAGGGTTTGTGCCCTTTGACACTGAAATTACCCTGCTGACGGTACGCGCCGTAGACGGCACTCACTTTTGCCCCCCCATTGGTCATATTCAGGTAGATGGCGATTACCGCGAGTCTTGGCAGCCCTGTGTGCTGTCGCCGCAGACTTTAGAGAAATGTGAGGTGATCGCCGCAGCCATTACTTCAGCCTTAGGGGGATGGGGACTTTTTGGCGTTGAGCTGTTCATTCAGGGCGACCCGAGTGGTGAACAAACCGTTTATTTCAGCGAAGTCAGCCCTCGCCCCCACGATACGGGCATGGTCACAATGGTAAGCCAAACCATGTCAGAGTTTGAGCTGCACATCAGAGCTATTCTGGGGCTACCTATCGGTACCATTGAAATGATTCAGCCCGGTGCCTCAGCGGTCATTTTGGCCTCAGAGGCTGGCAATAATCCCACGTTTACGGGCATGGATGTTGCCCTACAGGTGCCAACCAGTAAGCTACGCCTCTTTGGAAAACCCACCTGCCGTAAAAACCGACGGATGGGTGTGGCGCTGGCGCTCGGCTCTACGACGGATCAGGCCAGGGAACGTGCAAAAGACTGTGCCTCAAAGATTAGCGTTATAAGTAAACCTTAAGACAAGACCGCTAAGCATCCCCAATTCAAAAGCGCCAGATTTCAGATATGCCGACCCAAGATTTCCATAGGGCCCTCTACACTGCCACTTAAAAATTGAGTTAGATAGGCATTGTCTGCACTATCTAACTCATCGACCGTACCTTGCCACTGCACCTTGCCCTGGTAAAGCAAAATCAGTCGCTGCCCTGTGCGGCGAATAGTGCTGTGTTGGTGACTGACGATCGCATAGGTTTCACAGCCGGAGGTTTTTTGAAGCCGCACAATTAAATCTTCAATCACCGTCGAGGCAATGGGGTCAAGCCCTGCCGTGGGCTCGTCGTAGAGCAAAATTTGAGGGTCATCCGCTTCATCGTCAGGATCATCCAGAATTGCCCTTGCAAAGCTGACGCGCTTTCGCATTCCGCCAGATAACTCTGAGGGGTAAAGCTTCGCAATTCCTGGTAGCCCCACCAGCTCTAACTTTTCCTCCACCAGCTCCCGAATTCGGCGGCGCGGTAACTTTGAGTGTTGATAGAGATAAAACCCAACATTCTCCGCCACATTGAGAGAGTCAAAGAGAGCCGCCTGCTGAAACACCATACTCATCCGTACAGGTCGATTGGGGTCATCAATCGCCGTTAGGCTGAGCTGCCCATTGAGATAGATCTCCCCTGCATCTGGAGCCAGTAAGCCTGCGATAATCCTCAACAGTGAGGACTTACCTGTCCCGGAGGGACCCAAAATCGTCAAGGATTCACCTGGATAAATCGCCAGATCAACCCCATCTAAAATCGTGCTGTCTCCAAAACGTTTAGAGATTCCTTTGAGTTCGATCAGTGGCGTTGTCATAGGGCAGATTAGAACGCGATATCCACAGCAAAGAATCCCTCATCCGATTCGATTAAATCATGTTTCAGGGGGGGTGCCATTCCAATATTGAACAGACTAATATTGGAATAGGTTGATTAGAAATCAAAATTGAAGCAAGCACAATAAATCAAATATTCATATCTTTGTGTGATCTAGATCACTGCTGTTAGGGATCTGGCACACGCTATTTCCAAAAGAGATATGAAAGGCTAAACGAGTTTGCCGAGAGGGTTTAGGTTTTCAGCAACCGTCCAGTGAGGTAGAGCCATGACAAATCGAACATTGAGAACATTAGGCAGCACAGTTATTCTAAGTGGCGCGCTCATTCTTCTGGGTGGGCAGGGTGCGGCTCAGGCCACGCCAGAAGGGATTAAGCCAGAGGGCGTTAAGATTGCCAGCATTAACACCCAAGACTACACCGAGATTTTGCGGGTTGCGCCCAAGACGGCAGAAGATTACTACAACCAAGGGCTGGCACTCCACGGTCAAGGGCAACTAGCGACAGCCATTGAAAAAATTAGCCGAGCGGTAGACCTAGAGCCAGACAACGCGGATTACTACTTCAGTCGAGGGCTAGCCTACGCTGATTTAGGCAATCAAACCCTAGCCATTCAAGATTATGGTCAGGCGATCGCCCTTGATGGTCAAATTGCGTCTGCCTACTACAACCGAGGCCGAGCCAGGTTTGCGCTGCGGCAGACTGAAATGGCGATCGCAGATTTCTCTGAGGCGCTTGCCATTGATTCTGGCTTTGTGGCAGCCTACTACGGTCGGGGCATGGCCTACTACGACAAGGGGGATGTGCAGATGGCGCAAAAAGACTATGGGCAAGCCAAACGCCTGAACCCTCAACTCGCTGAGGCATTTTACGATAAAGGGTTTGTGCGTCCTCTGGTGGGGGGCGACACCAACCCTCGTTAAGCAATGCGAGGGCGTTGGCCTGTCAAACGATAGTGGCGGTAGTCTTCTAAAATCTGCTGATGGTCAAAGCAAAGGGGAGTGGGCAAGGCCGACAGGTCAAATAGCCCTACTGCTTTTGCGTCATCGGCAGCAATGGGGGTGCCGCTGGCTTCGGCAATAAAGACCACGCTGAGGGTGTGCTTTCGCGCATCTCGAGCAGGGTCTGAATACACATAAAACTGCTCTAGCAGGCGAATATTGAGAGAGGTTTCCTCTGCGGCTTCACGAATGGCGGCAGACTCGACGGTTTCGCCGTAGTCTACAAAGCCCCCTGGCAGCGCCCAGCCAAATGGCTCGTTAAGGCGCTCGATCAGGACAATGCGATCGTTGAGTTCAATGATGATATCGACGGTGGGAGCTGGGTTTCGATAAGTCATCAAGGTTTAAGAATCTGCGAAGATGTAGCGATATAGCTCACTGGGGTCTGGCTCAGGGCTTTGCTCAGCAAACTCAACCGCTTCTTCAACCAGCGACTGAATTTTTTGATCAATGCCCTTGAGATCTTCTGCACTGGCCAGCTCATTCGCCAGCAAATAGCGCTCAAGCTGCTTAATGGGGTCACGGGCTAACCACTCATCCTTTTCATCCTTTGATCGCAGCTCATCGGGGTCTGCCAACGAGTGACCTCGGAAGCGGTAGGTGAGGCACTCAATCAGCGTAGGGCCTTCTCCGGCACGGGCGCGCGCCACGGCTTCTTGGGCGATCGCCCTCACCGCCAACACATCCATCCCGTCTACTTCATAACCAGGCATCCCAAACACGCTGGCCTTTTGGTAGATCTCTGTCTGAGACGACGCGCGTTCGTGGGCCATCCCAATCGCCCACTTATTGTTCTCAACCACGTACAAAATCGGCAGCTTCCATAGCGCCGCCATGTTGAGACATTCAAAAAACTGACCATTGTTGGTGGTGCCATCGCCAAAGAAAGCAGCCGTCACCTGGTCTGCGGATTGATCGCCCAGGGCATTGCGGCGATAGTGAGTTTGAAACGCGGCTCCCGTCGCAATGGGGATACCTTCGCCGATAAAGGCAAATCCGCCCAATAAATTATGCTCTGCCGAGAACATGTGCATCGAGCCACCCCGCCCTCGACTGCATCCGGTCTCTTTGCCAAATAGTTCTGCCATCACCTGACGGGCAGGCACCCCTGCACTCAAGGCATGAACATGGTCACGGTAGGTACTGCACGTATAGTCATCGGGGCGCATGGCCTTTAGAACACCCGTCGAAACCGCCTCTTGACCGTTGTAAAGGTGAACAAACCCAAACATCTTGCCGCGATAGTACATTTCCGCGCACTTATCTTCAAAGCCACGACCCAGCACCATATCTTCATAGAGCACAAGACCTTCCTCCCGCGTAATTTGGGCGGACGGAGCAGGCATTTTGGGGAGAACGCGATCTTGAACCATGAATTATCCTTCGTGGGGTGCCTTACGAGACATAACGTGAAAACATGAGAAGAACAAGTAACATGCAGGCTTAAACATAGATTGTTTAGGCGAGTGTTTTATTGCTCCATAAGGGCTATAGCCTCAGAAAACGCGAGTTTTCAACCAACTTCCTATAGAGTATACGGTTGGTTAGGGCTTGCAGGTTATGATATTCCCAAATTGTTTTTACAAACCGTCTCTCGTTTTACCTTAGATTTAAGTTTGCAATTTAAACGTTTAACATTTAAGCGCCTGTCGTTCAACCCTGTACTGTTTGCTGCCAAGGATTTCAATTGTGCAAATTTCCTTAGACTTCTACCGAATTCTAGGTGTGCCGACTCGGGCAACGCCCGAACAGCTTCAGCAGGCGTTTGAAGATCGGCTACAGCAGTTGCCTCGGCAAGAATACTCTAGTGCGGCGATCGCCGCCCGTAAGCAGCTTCTTGAAGAAGCCTTTGTCGAGCTGGCAGATCCGCAAAAGCGCGAAGCTTACGACAAAAAATGGGCTGACCTAGAAACCCCTGCTGACCCCTCCGAGGGGCTGGGGCTAATGCTTGATATTGCAGATGCAAAACTATCCGGCGCACTGCTTTTGCTGCAAGAGGTTGGCTCCTATCAGCAAATTTTAGAGATTGGCGCAGCCTATTTACAGCGCCCTATCGACCTCACGCAAGTTCCCACCCATGCGGGGGCGCTAGAAGATGACGTGATTCTGGCGCTGGCGCTGGCGAACCTAGAACTCGGTCGTGAGCAGTGGCAGCAGAGCCAGTTTGAGGCGGCTGGAGACTCCTTACAAAAGGGGCTAAGTCTTTTAGAGAAAGAACAGCGATTCTCAGATGTACAGGCCGAAATTAAGGGCGATCTCTACAAGCTCAGACCCTATCGAATTTTGGAACTACTCAACGATCCCGATGCATCTCCCGAAGCTCGTGCCGAAGGGCTAAGGCTGCTGCAAGGGATGCTAGATGACCGCGACGGCATAGATGGCAACCAAGATGACCAGTCTGGCCTAAGCGTTAAAGATTTTCTGCGGTTTATTCAGCAGCTCCGCGAGTATCTGACCGTAGAAGAGCAGCAGACGCTCTTTGAACGAGAAGCCGCGCGCCCTTCGGCGGTGGCTTCTTATCTGGCGGTTTATGCCCTTATTGCCAGAGGCGTTTCGGCAGGGAAGCCTAACTTTATTGCCCAGGCCAAAACCCTGCTAGGGCAACTGGGCGATCGCCAGGATATTGCCATTGAGCAGGGGATGTGTTGGCTGTTGCTCGGTCAGCCAGACGCAGCCCATAAAAGCGTATTGCTGAGTCAAGATGAAGAGTCTTTAGACTTCATGCGCCAATATTCTGAAGGTTCACCAGACCTGATTCCTGGGCTGTACCTTTACACAGAAAATTGGCTTCAGCAAGAGGTTTATCCCTACTTTCGAGACCTAGCCGGACAGTTGGTGTCTCTACAGCACTACTTTAATGACCCTGCTATCCAGACTGTACTCAGTAGCTTAGATAGCAGCAGTCCCCCCGCTAGTAACCCGATTGTCGTAAAGCCAACGGTAGACGGCATCGGTCAAGAAACTGCGTCAAAAACGCGACCTGACGTCATTCCTTTTCCCTCCGCCCCCACCCGCGAAAAGCCCCCAGAGACCACTTCGGATTTGTCAGGCTTACCGACAAGGCTATCGTTTGAGAATGAAATGGGTACAAGCGCTCCAATCTCTTTTTCTGAAACCCCAAAACGGCAGCGTCGCCCAGACCCAAAGCCAAAAAAAGCGGCAGCCAAGGGCAAAAGTTCGCGTCGTGCCAGAGCGAATCGCACTGAAACCCTACGCAATGAAGCCTCACAGGATGGAACGACAAAGGCAGCTAAATCCAAAAAGTGGTCTACCTGGCTGATTTCTCTTTTACTCGGCGCTGGGTTTGTCGCCGGAGCTTTGGCGATCGCAAGACTGTTTGCGCCTCAACCCAATCCGGCTGATACACCCCTTCCCGTTGGGGCAGCCACTAGCCCAATCCCCACCACAACTGCGCTATCTCCTAGTGTTACCGCTTTGCCCTCTGCGTTATCCTCAGGCAGTCCTCGCCCTTCTGCGTCCCCGTCGCCCGCTGTCAAAGCTGGCACACTCTCAAAGCCAGAAGCAGAAGCACTGGTGAAGTCTTGGCAGACCGCAAAGGCAGAGGCGATGAGTGAGCAATACAGCATGACAAACCTTCAGACTGTTTTAGTAGAACCTGCCCTCTCAGAATGGAAAAGTCGCGTCGCGCAAAACAAAGCCACAAAAGGATACTGGAAATATACCCTAGACCAGCTTGAAATTCAGTCTGTAGACTCGCTGGAAAAAGGACGCTCAGCGATTAAGGCACGGGTGAAGGAAACCGCGCAGTACTATGAGCGCGGCAAGCTGGTTTCGGCTCAGTCCTACACCGATACCTATCCGGTGAAGTATACGGCGGTGCAAAAGGGTCAGCAGTGGCATATCCAAGAGATGCAGGTGCTGTGATTAGTGGCGCTATAGAGTTCAAAGCCTTGGTGCGGCAACTGGGCATTGCGGATGCCCAAACCAGTTTGGCTCAAAGTCCTCTTCTTAATCCGGTTGTGCAGGGCGTGGCGGCGATTGCCCAAGCTAAACCAGGCACCGCTTCTTTTATAGAAAATGCAGCTTTAGCCCACACATTAGCCACCACCCAGGCCAGCGTGGTCATTCTGCCCCAGCAGCCCACTGCGCTGCACGAAACCGCAACGCAATTGGGTCTGGCTTGGATTGCCGCTGCCCAGCCCCGCTTACTGTTTGCTCAAATTCTGGGGCGATTTTATCAACCTTGGCAGCCAGCGGCGGTGATTCATCCTACGGCGGTCGTTCATCCCACCGTGACCTTAGGGACTGGGGTAGCGGTAGGTGCCCATGCCGTGATTGAGGCAGGCTGTACGATCGCAGATCACGTCTGCATTTACCCTAACGTCGTTATTTATCCCAATGTGGTCATTGGCGATCGCACCCTTCTTCACGCCAACTGCGTGATTCATGAGCGGACAGCACTGGGTCAAGATTGCGTGATTCATAGTGGGGCGGTTATTGGCGCGGAAGGGTTTGGTTTTGTGCCCACGGCAACGGGCTGGTTTAAGATGCAGCAGTCTGGTTATGTCGTTTTAGAAGATGGCGTTGAAATCGGGTGCAATAGCGCCATTGATCGGCCTTCCGTGGGCGAAACGCGGATTGGTAAAGGCACTAAAATTGATAACCTGGTGCAGGTTGCTCACGGCTGTCAGATTGGGCAGCACTGCATTTTAGTGAGTCAAGTTGGGCTGGCTGGGGCAGTGGAGTTGGGCGATCGCGTGGTCATTGCTGGACAGTCTGGCGTGATTGAAAAGGTAAAGGTTGGGTCTGGCGCAATTGTGACGGCAAAAACCGCCGTGTTTCAGGATGTTGAAGCAGGGCAAACCGTCTCTGGCACGCCAGCTATGCCCCATAAGCTTTGGCTGCGCACCACGGTGCTGATCCGTCGGCTCCCAGAGCTTTTCCGCAAGCCATCCTAGCCGCTTTTTTTTGATCGCCATGAGCTTTAGATCGCAATGAACGCTGAAACCACTCTGGAAACGCTAACGGCGATCGCCCGTCAGTTTGCACCGAACTCATTATCGAACCCGCCATCTAACCCATCACCGCTCGAAATTGAATCCTTTGGCAATGGCAACATCAACGATACCTTTTTGGTAAATGCCGCCCTTGATTCTGAAGTTGATGCAAATACTCGATTTGTCCTTCAGCGCATCAATACCCAGGTTTTTCGCCAGCCCAAACTGGTCATGCAAAACATGCGGATCTTTACAGCGCATGTCCAAAATCGCCTAGCCTGCGACCCCCTTAGTCCAGACTGTAATTGGCAGGTGCCCCAAGTGCTGCTGACCCAAACGGGCGAAGACCACTGGATTGATGGGGCAGGTCAGTTTTGGCGCGCCATCAGCTTTATAGAAGCATCTCAAACCTTCGATACCATTCAAGATCTAGACCACGCCCAAGAGATCGGAACGGCACTGGGAACCTTTCATCGCCTAGTCAGTGACCTCCCCCCCGACAACTTGGTCGATACCCTCGAAGGATTTCACATTACGCCAAGCTACCTTCAGATCTATGATGGA
>JANNDV010000051.1:0-16912 GCA_031387975.1 Acaryochloridaceae cyanobacterium OTE_75_metabat_521
CACCATTTCAGACATTGCCGCAACGCCCGTTGATGGGGGCAATATCACAGGGGTTGCGACGCTGCAAATTCAGCCAGAGCCAAGCCAGAGCGTTTTGAGGGCGCAGTTTCAGGCCAGTGGGCTGTCAGGGGATGCGATCGCAAAGCTCTATCAGGCATCCCCTGGTTTTGCTATTGGGCTAGTGGGCGGCAGTGCATTAGTTGCAGGACCCGTTAGCGATATTGAGACTACCGTGCAGTTTCAGGCTCCTAGAGGCGTATACCCAACCGTTGGGCGAGCCGTCATCCGCCAGGGTAGAACGACCTTACAGGACGTGATTGCTCAAGTGAAGGGGGGCAGCGTTCAGATTAGTGGACTCATCGCTGACGGGCAGGTTGACCTGAACGCGGTGCTGCCTGGCATTGATCTAACGGGCTACTCCGCCGACCTCAAAGGCGCGCTCTCCGGTCAGCTTGCCATCACGGGGGCACTCTCGGGCTTTAGTGCCCAAACTGCACGGGCAAAGGGATCTCTGCTGTTCTCAAAAGGGCTTTCGGTTTTACAAGACCCGCTCACAACCCAGATTCGTTGGGATGGACGCCAAATTTTAGTTGATCGCGCCTCTGCCCCTAACTTTGAGGCGCGTGGGGTGGTGGGCGCAATTTTGCAAGGCCCTCAAGCTCCGCAAATTACGACTCTAAACTTAGACGTATTGGCGCAGCGCTTTGAGTTAAATCGGCTTGCAGCACCCCAACTCTCTCAAAATCCGCTCCACGGCCTTGCCGATCTCAACGGCAGGCTCACGGGTACGCTGAGCGCTCCAGTCTTAACCAGCAAGCTGGAGGTTTCGACGCTCAAGGTGTCTAACCTGGCCTTTGAGCCATTGATGGTGGGGCGTCTCAATTTTGATGCAGTTCAGGGGCTAGACCTTAATTTAGGGGGTACCCGCGATCGCATCCAGGTGGCGCTAGACCCTAAACAGCTCCCCGTTGCCATTGATATCCGACGCGATACGGCCTCCATTGTGGGTCAGCGCACCACGCCCAATACTTTTGGCTTGGTTTTAAAAGACGTGCCGCTGTTAGCGCTCAATGAGTTCCCTCAAATTTCACAAAACATCGGTTCGGTCTCAGGCAATGCTTCTGGAACGTTGGCGCTCAATTTACAAACCCTAGAGGCCGATGGAGCCTTTGTAGTAGAGCAGCCTGGGTTGGGACGGGTGGGCTACGGTCGGTTTGTGGGCGATCGCCTCACGGGTCAGGTGCGCTATGCCAAGGGGGTTGCCACCCTTACACAGGCACGCTTAGTCCAGGGCGAAAATCAGTACCAGCTTGACGCAACCCTAGCCAACTTTGCGAACCCGCAGGTGTCGGGGCGCTTAGTCATTGCCCAGGCGCAGGTTGAAGACTTAATTGCCGTAAGTAAATCCCTAGGGGCTTCTCTCAACGCAGTCGATCCAGCCTCGCCCAATTTAGGTCGAGCAGATAATGTACAGACAGAGCCAGTCAACCTGTCCAAGATTCCTCTTTGGCAGCAGTTTCAGCGCTTAGCAGAAGTCGATGAGCTACTAGCCCAGCGCAAACAGAGGCTGGCTGGCGGCAGCGGCGTGCCCAATTGGGAAAAACTCAAGGGTCGCATTGCAGGCGAAGTTCGGTTTGCCGGATCGCTCAAGACGGGGCTGAATGGCAGCTTTGATCTCGCGGGTCAAAATTGGAACCTAGACCCTTATCGCTTTGATCAGGTGGTAGCAAAGGGACGAATAGAACCGTCGGGCATCACCGTGGAGCCGCTGAGCATCACCAGCGGAGAGAGTATGGCCTCTTTTGTGGGGCGAGTGGGTGGGGGCGCTCGTCAATCCGGTCTGCTCACGGTCAAACAAGTGCCCATCGAATCCATTGCCGATTTATTAGATTTACCCATCAACGTCACGGGCAAACTCAATGGCGCTGCCAATCTCGCGGGTCAATGGGACAACCCCAGTCTTCAAGGACAGTTCAGCATTGACCAAGGCGTGATCAACCGCGCCAACATTCAAAATGCGTCTACGCAGTTTAGCTACAAAGATGCGCGGCTGGCATTCAACAGCACCGCCAATATCGATTCTCCTGAACCAATTCAAATTCAGGGCAATGTCCCCTACGCGCTGCCGTTCTCCTCTGTTAAACCCTCTGATAACCAGCTCAATATTGCGATGTCGGTTAAAGATCAGGGCTTAGCGCTGGTGAATTTGTTTTCAGATCAGGTGTCTTGGGTAGATGGCAAAGGGAGTCTTAGTCTTCAGGTTAGAGGAACCCTGGATAAGCCCTTACTGCGCGGGAGTTTAGCGCTTCAGGATGCAACCCTGCGATCGCCCACCTTCCCAGAGCCGCTGACGAACGTGAATGGCGCAGTGCGGTTTAATAGCGATCGCCTTAACGTGTCTGAGCTATCGGGACGCTATAACAAAGGTCAATTGAGTGTCAAGGGCAGCATTCCCATTTTTGACGAGAAATTGCCCGTCGAAACGCCGCTCTCTGTCTTGCTCAATAACACCGCCCTCAGTGTTAAAGGGCTATACAAAGGGCAGGTGAATGGCGACCTCAATGTGATTGGGAGCGCCTTTCGACCTATTATCAAAGGCTTTGTTGCCCTAGACAATGGGGAAGTGCTGTTGGCGGCGGCCTCTGCTGCCCAATCCACCTCAACCACAGGACAGACAGATGCCGCCGCTGGAGGAGCCGCCTCCGCAGCGTTTCAGGGTCTCCAGGTACGTCTAGGCGAAAATATCCGCATTTTGCAGCCGCCCGTCCTCAGCTTTATTGCCACAGGCCAGGTGGATTTAGATGGCTCCGTCGATGCCCCTCGCCCCAGCGGGATTGTGCGCTTTAAAAAAGGGAATGTGTATCTCTTTACAACACTGTTTCGAGTGGACGAACGTAGAGACAACTATGCCCAATTTACGCCTGCCTATGGCCTAGACCCGTTACTCAACCTCAGCCTCCGTACCACGGTGACAGAAGTTGCGGCGGGTCGCAAAACCAACCTCAATGAATTTGCAGATGTCCAAGCTGGCACCCTTGGCTCCATTGAATCGGTTCGGGTTCGCGCCAACATCCAGGGCAGAGCCAGCCAGCTCAACACGCGCTTTAGCGACATTTTAGAGCTGAGCAGCACGCCAGGGCGTACCCAAAACGAAATCTTGGCGCTTCTCAGCGGCGGCATTACGCAGTCCCTAGAGGCTGGAGATGCCCAGGGTGCCATTGTTAACTTTGCCAGCTCAGCGTTCTTAAATCGGTTTCAGGGCATTGTGGATGATGTATTGGGCAGTCGAGCCAGCTTCCGGCTATTTCCGCTGCTCACGCCCATCCGAGACAACAACAGCAATACGGGTTCAACCCTAAACCTAGGGGCAGAATTTGGCTACGATGTAACCGATCGCCTGTCGGTATCGGTTCTTCAAATCGTCACTGCTCCCAATGAGCTACCGCAGCTTAATCTCAGCTATGACTTTACCGATCAGCTTCGCGTCAGAAGCTCGGTGAATTTTCAGGGTGATGCCGTGGGCATTCTAGAGTATCGTCTGCGCTTTTAATTTCGTCTTAGGCGGCTATAGCTGCGACTTTCTCTATGCAGAATAGATTTTGTATAGGCTTATCTTTATGAAAACAAATGCATAAAACTTCACACTTTTTCATAAGATAGTCTTATTGATAAATAAGTATTTTTACTCATTAACATCATGGCGGATCAATTTCCCTGGCTGACCATCATTATTTTGCTGCCTATTTTGGCCTCCATCGCCATCCCGTTTCTACCGGACAAAGACGGCAAAACGGTTCGGTGGTATGCCCTTGGGGTAGGCATTTTAGAATTTATTTTAATGTGCTACGTTTTCTGGACACACTACGATGCCAGTAACGCCTCCTTTCAGCTTGTCGAAAAATATGCGTGGCTCCCCACCCTAGGGCTAAGCTGGGCGGTCTCGGTGGATGGGTTATCGGTTCCGCTCGTGATTTTGGCTGGGCTGGTGACAACACTATCTATTTTTGCGTCTTGGCAGGTAGACCGTAAGCCGCGTCTGTACTACTGCCTCATGCTGCTGCTGTACTCCGCCCAGATTGGGGTCTTTGTGGCTCAGGATTTGGTGCTGCTGTTTATTATGTGGGAACTTGAGCTGGTTCCAATTTATCTGCTGATCTCCATTTGGGGCGGCCCCAATCGTCAGTATTCCGCCACTAAGTTTTTGCTATATACCGCAACGGCGTCCATTTTTATTCTAGTAGCGGCACTAGGGTTGGGGCTTTATGGCGGCACAGACATTACCTTCGATATTGCGGAACTAGGGCTTAAACACTACCCCCTTGCCCTAGAAATACCCCTGTATGCCGGACTGCTGATTGCCTTTGGTGCAAAGTTAGCGGTTTTTCCGCTGCATACTTGGCTACCGGATGCCCACGGCGAAGCCTCTGCCCCTGTTTCGATGATTTTGGCAGGTGTACTGCTCAAAATGGGAGCCTATGGACTGATTCGGCTCAATATGGAGCTGTTGGGCGATGCTCATATCTACTTTGCGCCGATGCTGGCGATTTTAGGTGTGGTCAATATTGTCTATGGCGCATTTAACTCCTTTGCCCAGACCAACATGAAGCGCCGTTTGGCCTATTCTTCGGTGTCTCACATGGGGTTTGTGCTACTGGGCATTACATCTTTCACCGATATTGGCATGAGCGGAGCTATGCTCCAGATGATTTCTCATGGTCTAATTGCCTCGGTGCTATTTTTCCTGGCGGGCGTAACCTATGACCGCACCCACACCATGTCTATGAAAGAAATGGGCGGCATTGCTCAGGTTATGCCCAAGGTATTTGCGCTGTTTACGGCAAGTGCAATGGCCTCTCTTGCTTTGCCTGGCATGAGCGGCTTTGTGAGTGAGCTTGCCGTGTTTATCGGCATGACCACCAACGATGTGTTTAGCAGCCCCTTTCGCATCGTAACGGTGTTTTTATCGGCAGTCGGGGTGATTTTGACGCCCATCTATCTGCTGTCTATGCTGCGACAGGTGTTTTATGACTCTGGCGTGGTGCAAACCTGCGATATCTCCCCTTCTTGTGATGTTGAAGAGATGCAGTTTCAAAATCTGGGCGCTCAAGATGCGATGTGCTTTGGCACAAGCTGCGTCTTACCTGAAGATGCCGAGTTTATTGATGCGAAGCCCCGTGAGGTGTTTATTGCCGTCTGCTTTTTAATGCTGGTGATTGGCATGGGGGTTTATCCAAAGCTGGCAACCCAGGTCTATGACGCAAAAATGGTGGCGGTGAATGCTCAGGTTCGCGCGTCTTATGTGCAGATTGCTCAAGAAAATCCTAACCTTTACGCGGCGGCTTTTTCAGTACCAAAGCTTCCATCTGCTGGCCTTGCGACTATTTTCGACGGTGTGGATTAATCCAAGACCATCCCTAGGAGCATTTGCAAGATCATGCTCTACTACGGTCTGTAGAGACGACAGACTAAGCTACCAATACTCTCAGACTTAACGGTTTCTGCGGTCAATTCAGAAGGGATATTGCGCGATCGCCCTTTTGCAAATACGCGGCAGTCATAAACTCGCTCGGGCTGCTTCACGCCGTTGATGCTCAGTAGTGCCCAGTATTCCCAGTAATTTTTGGCACTCCGGCGGAGGTTCAAAATGCAAACCTCTTGGCTGGCGACCGTTGGGCATTGGGCGGCGACGGCAGGTAAAGTTGTACCTGCCGTCCAGACCAATACGAGCAAAAATACGGTTAAAATCTGCCGACGAAGCCAGTTTTCTCTATTCATTGTTTAGGCCGCCTGCATCTCGCGAAGTGCTGCGAGAATTGCGTCATTAGGAACCTCGTCTGTCATTTCCACCGTGCCAATGTTGTGGGGCATAATAAATCGCACCCGACCCGCTTTTACTTTTTTGTCGGCAGTCAGCATTTCTAGTACCGCTTCCGTCTCAAAATTGGCAGGGAGCTGAACGGGTAAGCCCACTTTGCGAATGAGACGATACTGGCGATCGCAGCAGTCTTGCGACCATAGCCCAAGCCGCGCCGCAATGTGCCCCACCGCCATCATGCCTAACCCTACCCCTTCTCCGTGATTAAATGTACGGTATTGGGTCAAGCTTTCAATAGCATGGCCAATCGTATGACCGTAGTTCAAAATAGCCCTTAAGCCCGCTTCTTTTTCATCTTGCGACACCACATCCACTTTTGCCTGACAAGAGCGGCGCAGAATCTCCATCAGCAGTTCCATTGAAAAAGAGCGGTGCTGATCGATACGGGACAAATCTTCGAGCTGCTCAAATAAATCTGCGTCCCAAATCACGCCGTACTTTATCACTTCAGCCATCCCCGCACGGAACTCACGCGTCGGCAGCGTATTGAGGGTTTCTGGGTCAATGAGCACCAGGCGCGGCTGGTGAAACGCACCAATTAAATTTTTACCCTTGGGATGGTTTACCCCAGTCTTGCCCCCAATGGACGCATCTACCATTGCCAATAGCGTCGTTGGAATTTGCACCACCGCAATGCCCCGTAACCAGCTTGCTGCGGCAAAACCCGTCATATCTCCAATTACGCCGCCCCCCAACGCCACCATCGTTGAAGATCGCTCCATGCGATGGGCTAAGGCACTGTCAAAAATTTTTTCAATCGAGCGAAGGGTTTTGTAGCGTTCTCCAGCCGGTAAAATACAGTGCGCCACATCAAATTCAGCGGCTTGCAACGCACTAAAAGTAGCGTCGCCGTATTGCTTCCAGATTTTGGGATTAGAGACGATTAAGATCTTTTTGCCAAGACCTGGAGAGAGCAATGCAGCATCTTTGAAAATATCTCCAATTTGCCGTAGTCCGCCCGCTGTCAGCAGCACATTGTAGGCATTTTGCGGGATCGAGACAGGAATAACGGTCTGCATGATGGGCTATTTTCTACGACAGTCGGGACTGTATTTTAGCTTACAGACCGTACCAAGAGAGAAAATCGCTCAGTTTAACCATCTTTGAAAAAACAGTGTAGCCCATAAATTTTGAGCCATTCTTATTGAATTCGTTTTTTTATATTTTTATCGGTCGCCTCAAATCGCTTGCATCGGCGACATTCTCGATAGCCCACTTCATCACGATTATTGGTGGTATATTTCCATTTGTGCAGGCTAAGGGCACACAGAATTTTTCCAATGACCTTATTCAGTACCTTCATTATTCCCCCCATAGATCAATCCAACTATCATAGATCCGAAGCCTAGCTATATTGAGGTCAGCGGCATGAGTCTCACGCTCTATCTTCTGCGGCACGGAGAAACGGTTTATAGCAAATCAGGAGGCTTCTGCGGCGATCTTGACCCTGAGTTAACAGAGGATGGGCTGCAAATGGCAACGGCCTTCGCAGAGACCTATCGCAAACTCAGTTGGAATGCGGTCTACGTTAGCCCGATGAAGCGAACCATCGCTACGGCAGCGCCACTATGCCAAACTCTGGGCCTAGAAATGCAGTTACGCGAAGGGCTTAAAGAAATTCGCTATGGTGAATGGGAAGGCCAAACGGCAGCTTTTGTGAAGGATAAATATGCCGATGACTACATGCGTTGGCTGACTGAACCCGCCTGGAATCCACCTACTGGGGGCGAGACGGCGGTGCAAATTGCCAGTCGGGCTTCTCTGGTGATTACAGAAATTGAGCAGAAATACACAGAAGGTAACGTTTTGATCGTCTCTCATAAGGCGACGATTCGCATTATTCTCTGTGCTTTGCTCGGCATTGACTTAGGGCGATACCGCGATCGCATCAACATTCTGGTGGGTTCTGTGAGCGTTGTGCGGTTTGAGGCTCATGGACCATTGCTAGAACGACTGGGCGATCGCGCACATCTCAATGAGCGACTGCTGGCGCTTCCAGGTACCTAACCCTTCAATCTCAAAACATTTTCTGCTTTGCACTCTCTCGCAACTCATCCTCAAGGAGACGCTGTAATGACGTTTACAGAAGAACTAAAAGCGACTGCTCAGGCGATGGTCGCAACAGGTAAGGGCATTCTAGCCGCCGATGAAAGTTTTGGCACCGCAAACAAGCGCTTTCAAACGTTAGGCATCCCTCAGACGGTTGAGATGCGACGCGCCTACCGCGAGATGCTGTTTACATCACCCAGTATTGGGAATTATTTCAGCGGCGTCATTTTATTTGATGAAACGATTCGTCAGGCTACCGTAGAGGGTGTGCCGTTCACAAAAGTGCTGCTGGACGCGGGGATCATTCCAGGCATTAAGCTCGATGCAGGTACAAAACCCCTCGCAGGCGCGCCCGATGAACTCATTACAGAGGGGCTAGACGGACTGCGCGATCGCATTTCTGAGTATTACGACATGGGCGCTCGTTTTGCCAAGTGGCGCGCCGTCATTACCATTGGTAAAACCATCCCCTCAACGCATTGTCTCGAAGCAAATGCCGATGCCCTGGCGCGGTATGCTGCCCTTTGCCAAGAAGGTGGCTTGGTGCCCATTGTTGAGCCAGAAGTATTGATGGATGGAGATCATAGGATCGATCAAAGTTTAGCGGTGCATCAAGCGGTGCTGCATACCGTATTTAATCGGCTTTACCTCTATGAAATTCAGCTTGACCAAATGATTTTAAAGCCCAGTATGGTGCTTGCAGGGGTCGATTGTCCTCAGCAAGCGAGTGTAGAAACTGTGGCGCGAGCCACGGTAGAATGCCTACGCGATCGCGTTCCGGCTACGGTTCCAGGCTGTGCCTTTTTGTCTGGTGGGCAAAGCGATGAACTGGCAACAGCCCACCTCAGCGCCATGAACAGCCTATTCAAAGGCCAATTACCTTGGGCTTTAACTTTTTCCTACGGGCGTGCGCTTCAACAGGTTCCTATGCAGACTTGGATGGGGAAAGCGGCTAACGTTGCTGCTGCCCAAAAGGCGCTGGTTCATCGTGCTCAACTCAATAGTGCCGCTGCTTTAGGGCAATAAAATTTCGGCAAATATCTGGCAATGCATGGCGCTTTGTGATGTTTGCGTTTGAGCAATTTATGGTGACTACTGCTACAGTCACCATAAATTGCGTTGTTAAAGCTCCCGCTCCAAGCGCGGCAGAACCGGAATGTTAGAGCGACTTTTTGCGCCGAAACGCCTCGACGACCTTCTTTACATCCTGCTTCTGGCTGTCTACCTGATCGTTCATCTTTTGCATTTCAGCCTCAGAAATGCGATCGCCGAGATCCTTTAGCGCCCGACGCAGTTGCGGATACGTTTGGAGCGTCTGCTGCCGAACAACAGGTGCGGCCTGATAAGGCGGGAAGTAGCGTTTGTCGTCTTTTAAGATGACTAAATTTAGCCGCGATAATACGCCATCCGTAGAATTACCCGCTACCATATCCACCTGTTTTGCCGTGAGGGCGCGATAGATTAACCCTAAGTCCATCGTGCGGGGCGGCCCAGAAAATTTTAGTCCATAGGCTTTAGATAAACCCGGCAGTCCATCCGCGCGATCAGCAAACTCATAGCCCACCCCTGCGATCCACTTTGGCGTGTACTTCGCAGCATCAGACAGGGTTTTGAGCTTAAGTCGCTGCGCATCTTCTTGGCGCACTACCATGGCAAAGGTGTTATTGAAGCCCAGTGGCTCTGTCCATTCAAGTTTAAAGCGCTGATTGTAATTCTGCTGCGTTTTTTCATAAACCCTTGGCGGATCGTTGAGGGGCGGCAGCTTAAGGATGGCGCTGTAGGCGGTTCCAGTGTATTCGGGGTAGAGGTCAAGCTCCCCAGAGAGTAACCCTTGATGGCAAACAAAGGTTCCGCCCAAATTGACGCGGCGCTCTACCTTAAGGTCGGTTTTCGCTTCAATATGCTGCGCCATTAGCTCAGCTAAAATCAACTGCTCGGTAAAGTTTTTAGAGCCAATCACAATGCGCTTATCTGGGCTGTTGCTACAGCCCGTCAGCACCAACCACACTAAAAAAATTGAGAGTCTTTGACAACGCACTAGTTCACTCCTGCACCAATTTTTAACCGACGCTCTAGTAAGGCTAAAAGAAAATCAGCGGCGATCGCCATGCCTGCTGCGGGGACTGCCCCTGCCAAAATCAACTGATGGTCTACTACCGCCACGCCTCTAAAGATAAATACGCCTAAGCCCCCTGCACCAATGGCTGCGGCAATGGTCGCCACCCCCACAGCAATCACCGTTGCAATGCGAATGCCCCCTAACATTACGCTCAACGCCAGCGGAACTTCGACCTGCGTTAAAAGCTGCCAGTCCGTCATGCCCATCCCGCGTCCGGCCTCTCGTACTGCCACATCCACGCCCGTAATGCCCAGGTAGGTATTTTGAATAATGGGCAGCAGCGCGTAGAGCGTGAGCGCCAAGATTGCCGTGCGTGTGCCAATGCCCCCTAACAGCGGCAGCGGAATCAGTAGCCCAAACAGCGCCAAGCTTGGAATGGTCTGCACAATATTGGCAAACCCTAAAACCCAGGCACTCCAGCGTGGCCTGCGGGTGATGAGAATGCCCAAGGGTACACCTGCTACGACGGCGATCGCAATTGAGATTAGCACCAGCATCAGGTGTTCTCCGGTATGCTGAAGCATCTCTGCGCCATACTGTGTCAAGAACTCACCCATGGGGCTGTCCCTGATATAGCGTGTTAGAAAGCGCTGCCATCCTGCGAAATCCTTCCAGAAAGGTCTGGGTTTCGGCGGCGGTTGAGGCTAAAAATTCTGGAGGAGTGCAGAGACTCACCAATTCTCCAACCTGCATTAACCCAATCTGTGTACCCAGCAGTAGCGCCTCCTGTACGTCATGGGTTACAAACACAATGGTTTTTTGCAGCCGCTGCTGGAGCTGTAGAAACTCTTGCTGTAGCTCTTGGCGCGTGATGGGGTCTAAGGCACCAAACGGCTCATCCATCAGCAAAAAGGGCGGATCTGCCGCCAGCGCCCGCGCCACGCCAACCCGCTGCCGCTGTCCGCCCGAAAGCTGATGGGGATAGCGCTGGGCAAACTGGGCTGGGTTCAGCCCCACGGTTTCGAGTAGCTCATACACCCTAGCCTGAATCTTTCCTGCGGCCCATCCCAATAGAGACGGCACAAGTCCCACGTTCCGCGCCACGGTGAAGTGCGGGAATAGCCCCACATCTTGAATCACGTAGCCAATCTGTCGCCGGAGCGCAATGAGATCCCATTGAGTGGTGGACTGCCCTGCAATTAAAATTTCGCCTGAGCTGGGCAACAGTAAGCCATTGACAAGCTTGAGGGTGGTCGATTTACCGCAGCCGCTTCGCCCAAGCAGCACAAGGGTTTCTCCAGGCTGTACCGTAAAGCTAAGCTGAGTGACTAAATCGCGCCCCTCAAGGGTATGGGTGACGCTGTGAAACTCAATGGCGTGGGGCATGGGCAGTAGATAAACCTGTGAAATCTTTGATTGACCCTCTTTCACAAATCAGACCCTCTCTCTTAGCCCCTCTCTTATAAAGGGCGAGGGAGCCGGAATTAGTCCTTCTGCCCTAGTGAGAGAAGGTCGACTCCAATAAAGAGAGCTGCTGTCTAGATTTTAATTGAGTTGCGTTGTATTCATGCGTTCCCAATGCTCTGCACTACTCTAAAGCTATGTGCAGACGATTTACCACTTTTCCTGAGCTTGACATGGCACCACACATAGCACTATTCCCTAACTGAGTCGTTAGGAGAATTTATCTATTCTGACGACTTCAAAGATGTATCCAAAAGGTCTACCCATTTTTTTTGACAGACCCTAGGGTAGAGCCAGCAGGACTAATCCTTAACCCAAATCCGCCACAATCAAGATGTGAGGCAAAGGAATTTATTCCATTAGTGTTACTAACCTTACTGAGGAGATTAAGTTATGGTCTTCACCCCCTTAAATCTAGCGCTTTCAGACATCAGCGCATCTGGCAAAGCTCGTTCAACCGTAGCTGGAACACCGCTGGGCACAGAAGAAATCTCTAAAACTCACGCCTATTGGAACGCCTGCAACTACCTTGCCGTGGGCATGATTTACCTACAAGAAAACCCACTCCTGAAGACACCGCTCCAGCCAGAACACATCAAAAACCGCCTCTTAGGACACTGGGGTTCTAGCCCTGGTCTGTCCTTTACCTATGTTCATCTCAACCGCCTCATTAAAAAATACGACCTGAATCTCATCTTTCTGGCTGGCCCTGGTCATGGCGCTCCAGGCGTTCTGGGGCCTGTTTATCTAGAAGGTACCTATTCGGAAATTTATCCTGACAAAAGCGAAGACGCAGTGGGCTTAAAGCATTTCTTTAAGCAGTTTTCTTTTCCAGGTGGTATTGGCAGCCACTGCACCCCCGAAACGCCTGGATCTATTCACGAGGGGGGGGAGCTAGGCTACAGCATTTCCCATGCTTACGGCACGGTTTTTGACAACCCAGATTTAATTTCTGTCGTGATGGTAGGGGATGGAGAAGCAGAAACGGGGCCATTGGCAACGGCGTGGCACTCAAATAAATTCCTCAACCCCATCAGAGATGGCGCAGTACTGCATATTCTGCATCTCAATGGCTACAAGATTAACAACCCAACGCTACTGGCTCGCATTAGCCATGACGATCTTGAGAGCCTATTTAGGGGTTATGGCTATACCCCCTACTTTGTAGAGGGTTCCGAGCCAGAAAGTATGCACCAAGCAATGGCTGCGACCTTAGAGCACTGCATTGGCGAAATTAAGCAGATTCAATCAGAAGCGCGGAACAGCGGCGTGGTTAGTCTGCCGCGCTGGCCCATGATTATTCTGCGCAGTCCGAAGGGATGGACAGGGCCAAAGGAAGTGGATGGTCATAAAGTTGAGGGGTCTTGGCGATCGCACCAAGTCCCCCTTGCCAACATTCAAACCAATCCCGCTCATTTTCAGCTCTTAGAAGACTGGATGCGCAGCTATAAACCAGAGGAACTGTTTGACGAGACAGGACGGCTGATTGCAGAATTGAGGGAACTGGCACCTAAGGGCGATCGCCGCATGAGTGCCAACCCCCACGCCAATGGTGGGGTACTTCGCAAAGCGCTAAAAATGCCGGATTTTCGAGACTATGGGGTCGAAGTTGCAACACCAGGGACAACAGAAATAGGCAACACTCTACCGCTGGGCAATTTTTTGCGCGACATCATGCGCCACAACATGAGCAACTTTCGGGTCTTTGGCCCCGATGAAACCGCCTCTAATAAGCTCCAGGCCGTCTACGAGGTCAGCAAAAAAGTCTGGATGGCGGCATATTTCCCTGAAGATGCGGACGGCAGCGAACTGACCACCGACGGTCGCGTGATGGAAATGCTGAGCGAGCACACCCTCGAAGGTTGGCTCGAAGGCTACCTGTTGACGGGTCGCCACGGATTTTTTTCGACCTACGAAGCCTTTGTTCACATTATTGACTCTATGGTCAATCAGCACTGTAAGTGGCTAGAAATTAGTCGCGATATTTCGTGGCGCTCCTCTATTGCTTCACTTAATTTGCTGATTACCTCTACCGTCTGGCGACAAGACCACAACGGTTTTACGCACCAAGATCCCGGCTTTTTAGATGTGGTGCTTAACAAAAGCCCAGACATCGTTCGGGTGTATCTCCCGCCGGATGCCAATACACTCCTGTCTATCGCGAATCACTGCCTTCGCAGCACCGATTACGTGAACGTCATCGTCTCTGACAAACAGGTTCACCTTCAGTACCTGGATATGGACAGCGCCATCCAGCACTGCACCAAAGGGCTGGGCATTTGGGATTGGGCTAGCACTGATGAAGGTCAAGAGCCAGACGTGGTGATGGCTTGCGCTGGGGATGTGCTCACCCAAGAAGCGTTGGCAGCAACCGCGCTACTGCGGGAGCATTTTAGCGATCTCAAGATCCGGTTTATCAATGTCGTTGACCTGCTTGCACTCCAGCCGGATACTGAGCACCCTCACGGACTGTCTGACCGAGATTTTGATTCTTTATTTACCTTAGATAAGCCCATTATTTTTAACTTCCACGGCTATCCTTGGCTGATCCACCGCCTTACCTATCGACGCACCAACCACCGCAATCTGCACGTTCGTGGCTACAAAGAAAAGGGGAATATCAATACGCCCCTCGAGCTTGCCATTATTAACCAAGTTGATCGCTTTAGCTTGGCGATGGATGTGATTGACCGCGTACCCAAGCTAAAGGTGGCAGGCGCCCACGCGAAAGAGCATTTTAAGAATCAGCAGATTGAATGCCGTAACTATGCCAATGAACATGGAATTGATCCAGCAGAAATTGTCAACTGGAAGTGGCCTTATTAAGCATTCTTAAGACCACTTTCAAAGACAAAAGTGCTCGATTCTTTGTTATTTAATACCCTAGTGAGCAAGGCGAATCTCCATTCCCAAGGCGTTCATAAAAGTCTGCAAATCTTGCTTAAACTTAATTTCTATTTCATTGGGTAGATGCTTAAAAGCTTATAAATGATTAACTTCTTTGTGGGTCTGCAAAGAGAGCGTGGTATGTGAAATGTTGAACCAACAAATGTTGTATTGAGAGTTGGGTAGCACCGGAGAGAGAGTTTTGGCGATTGGGCTAGGCGGATGGCACCTTAGCTTAACCTGAGTTCGGTCTCAAGTTAAGCATTTGACGGTTGTGAGACTGGGTTTACTCATGAGAGATTTTCCATGCCTTTTGAGAGATCTATGAACTTCAACTTTTTTCGTAGAGTAAAAATAAACATCAACTAGGATCAACACGATGTCACCGTCTCAATCTCTTAAAGGTATTGCATTGATTAACTGCGCCAAAGCCAACGCACCACAGGGCATCCACACAGCAGCAAAGTTTTGTGGATATGGGAGTGACCTTGACACATTTGCGCAAGAGTTAAGTAAGGCTTGCCAAGATATTGGTATCGAAGTTAAGACATTAGCCGACTTGATTACCGATCAGCAAAAGATGAAGCGAGGAAACGGCATTGAAATCGCACCAGAAACGCTCTCTCAGCTTTAGGTTTAGTTTAGACCGTAGTAGATCAGCCAATTCTTTTTTCAAAAAAGATGGCATCTCGTTGTGATCCCAAGCTTTTTACCCAGAGGTGTCAGGCATCTAGGCCAAAAGCTTCTCAACACTCATCCAAGCAGAGAGGCTGGCTAAAGCGCGATCGCGGTAAGCCCCATAGCGCTCTGGCTTATTGCGGATACGCTCTTCAAACTCAGGCATAATGCCAAAATTGGGGGGCATGGGCTGAAAGTGCTTGGGCGAAGCCGTACTGATAAAATCAAACAGCGTCCCCCCCATCGTGAAGGGCGGTAGCGTAATCGGCGCAATGCCACGGGCAATTCGCGCGGCATTGGTTCCCGCCAACCAGCCGCCAGCCACCGCTGCCGTATAGCCTTCTGTGCCAATAATTTGACCCGCAGCCAGTAGCGTAGGTCGATCTTTAAACTGGAGCGTGGTTTGTAAAAGCTGGGGCGCATTCAAAAACGTATTGCGGTGCATCACGCCCATACGCACAAATTCTGTTTGCTCTAGCCCTGGAATCATTTGAAAGACGCGCTTTTGTTCACCCCAGCGAAGATTGGTCTGGAAGCCTACCATGTTCCAAAGCTGTCCGGCGCGATCTTCTTGGCGCAACTGCACCACCGCATAGGGGCGCTTTTCACGGTTGGCAGGGTCTTTAAAATCTCCATACCGCGCATCAAAAATGCCCACGGGCTTCAGGGGGCCATAGCGAAGGGTATCTTCCCCCCGACGCGCCATTTCTTCGATGGGCAGACAGCCTTCAAAAAACTTGGCGGTTTCTAGCTCAAAGTCTTTGAGTTCGGCTTGTTCGGCTTGACACAAAGCAGTCCAAAAATCTAGGTACTGCGCTTTATCCATGGGGCAATTCAGGTACGCAGCTTCGCCTCGGTCATAGCGGGAGGCCAAAAATGCCACATCTCGATTGATGGAATCGCCCACCACAATGGGGCTGGCAGCATCGAAAAAGCTGAGATATGCCGTGCCTGTAAATCGGTTCAGGTCTTCTGAAAGTGCAGGGCTAGTGAGGGGGCCTGTGGCTAACACCACAACCCCATCGGTTGGAATGCGGTCAACCTCCCCTCGGCGCAGCTCAATCAGCGGATGCTGAGCTAAAGTTTGCGTGAGGTTTTCACTAAAGATGGCGCGATCAACGGCTAGGGCACCCCCCGCAGACACCGCATGTTCATCCGCCTTGGCAATGACCACAGAACCCAACTGCCGGAGTTCGTGATGAAGCAGACCGGAGGCGCGATCGCTCGACATCGCTCCAAAAGAATTACTGCACACCAGCTCCGCCAAATGCTCGGTGTGATGTGCGGGGCTGGTGCGATTCGGGCGCATCTCATGCAGCACCACGGGTAGACCTGCCTGGGCAATCTGCCAAGCGGCTTCAGTGCCTGCCAGTCCACCCCCAATGACCTGAATCGGTTGTTGTGTATCTACCATGCGCTTAGACGTTAGCTCTACTTGATGAGCATTTCCTTTTTCAGAGTAGTACGAGAACTCAATGAGCTTAAAGGTTTGAGCAAAGCCAATCTTGTAGATCTGAAGGCTCAGAAAAATCAAGCAACGCTTCACCTAGTAATTCTAGTTGAGACAGCGACAGTGACTGAACCTGTATTCGTAATGCTGGAGATATTGCGCCAAAGCGTCGGGAAAGTTGGCGAAGTACGAGTCTTGCTTCACCAGTCTGTTCACCTTCTTGCCGACCCTCCTGTAATGCCTCCTGATAAACCTTCGTCTGTCTCAGTTCACTTAATCCAAACATGCGCTCTATCTCCTCTCGACTTAACTGAGGGAACTTATAAATTAGGATGGTTTCTATTAACTTTACTATCTGTATGCTTTTAGCTTCTGGCTGATTTTTGCTTCGGGTTCTAGACACCAAAGCCTGAGCTTGGCTGATTGCACTGGCTGAGTCTGCCAGAATTAA
>JANNDV010000076.1:0-4429 GCA_031387975.1 Acaryochloridaceae cyanobacterium OTE_75_metabat_521
CGGCAGTATGAAGCGGAGCTACAGCCTACGATTTTGCCCTACCGAATTGAGATGCCTCGCATGGATCCGAGCCTGCGGCGCGTAATTGCTGAGAAGATCGCCCAGGAACCCTATTTGCAAGATGGCGGACGGGCAGTTTTAACGGTGACGGGTGCTGAAGGGCTGTCATTTTTAAGATTAGGGGATGACAAATCTGAGCAGGATACGTTTTTGGGATATTTGCAGTGGACAAGGGAAGCACTGCGATCGTTCCAGTACCCTATTGTGCTGTGGGTTACGTCTCAGTTATTGAGCAAGTTGAGCCGCAAAGCGCCAGACTTTTGGAGTTGGCGAAAGGATGTGTTCCGGTTCGTCTCTAAAAAGACAGAAACAGTATCGAGTCAGAACATAGAACCGCTACGTCCTGTCTTTGAATCCCTTGGATTGCAGAATGTTACCGAAGATGACTCAATCTCTTTAGAAGATTTGCGGATACTCATTGCTAAAACTGAAGCGCAGTTAGGAAATAACCATAATGACAAACTATTAGCGACTCTGTACTCCCGTATAGGTCAAATCTGTGCAAACCGTATGGCACAGGGTGAATCCATACAGTACGGGGCAAAACTGCAAGAAGCACTGGATTACTTCCATAAGGCGGCTGAGATTCAAATAGCCTTGGGGCTAGAGACTGATTTAGCGATCAGTCTTGATTGGCAGGGAAGTCTCTACAGATCTCAAGGTCAATATGCTAAAGCGGAATCGCGTTTTGTTCAATCGCTTGAGATTTTGGAGCGTCGGTTAGGAGTAGACCATCTGTCTGTCGCCACCAGCCTTAATAATCTTGCCGGACTGTACAAAATCAAAGGCTACCTTGGCAAAGCAGAACCGCTCTATTTACGATCACTCCAAATCATAGAAAACCAGTTAGGGGCAGATAATCCCTCTGTCGCTACCAGCCTTAATAATCTTGCCAGCTTCTATGAATCTCAAGGCCGCTATGGTGAGGCAGAACCCTTCTATATAAGTTCGCTTGAGATTATTGAAAGACATTTAGATGCAGAAAACTATCCCTCTGTTGCCCTCATTCTTAACAACCTTGCAGGACTCTATTCATCTCAAGGTCGCTATAGCGAAGCAGAACCGCTTTTTGTCCGATCACTTGAGATTTTAGAACATCAGTTAGGGTCAGACGATCCCTCTGTTGCCACCATCCTTAACAATCTTGCGGGATGCTACGAATCTCAAGGCCGCCATAGTGAAGCAGAGCTGCTCTACGTACGATCATTTGAGATTGATGAACGTAGCTACGGTACAGACCACCCAGATGTCGCAACTGACCTCAACAATCTTGCAGGACTCTACAGAATCCAAGGCCGTTACAGTGAAGCAGAACCGCTGCATATTGAAGAGCTTAGAATTTTGAGCCAATTGAGCAAAAAGCCTGGTTTTGAGCACCCTAATCTCAAACCTAGCTTACAGAACTTTTACCGCTTTGTAGCGCAGGTTATGCAAGAAGGACGGCAGGCTGAATTATCCAATCATCCGGTAACGCAGGCGTTTCTAAAGCAGCTTCAGTCTGATACCGATGCGAGCTAAAGCAATTTCAGGTTTGGCAACAAATTATCTCCTTTTCAGGCAAGCTATACTGTAACCACAGTAATTACATTGTGCTGAAGCTTCCGCTAGCTTATCTATGGACAAAACAACGCGATCGCAAAGCATCAACATCGTCCCTATCGGAAACTCCAAAGGCATCAGAATTCCCAAGCCCTTACTGCAAAAATATGGGTTTTCTGAATCGCTCATTCTGGAAGAAACCGAACAAGGGCTGCTGCTGCGAAAATCCACAGACACAAAACTATCTTGGGAAGACACCTACCAAGCAATGGCCCTTGAAAACGAAAACTGGACTGACTTTGATGTAGCCCTACTCGATGGACTAGAGGACGACACCTTTGACACCGAAACGCTATGACATTTACTTGGCAGATCTAGATCCAACCATTGGCAGCGAGATTAGCAAAATCCGTCCCGTCGTTGTCATTAGCCAAAATGCTATGAACCGCAACCTAGAAACCATCGTGGTTTGTCCCCTCACCACCAAACTCCATTCCACTTGGAGAAGTCGGCTACAGATAGACTGCACAGGTAAAGCCGCAGAAATAGCCCTCGATCAAATTCGCACCATTAACCAACAGCGCTTGAAACAAAAAATTGACCAGCTCTCGGATGAGAGTGCAGTCCAACTCAGGAACATGATTATTGAAATGTATGGCAGCTAAAACCATGACATCCTTAACCGCTCCTCCCGATCTAGCCCTGACCCTTGAGCCAAATCGCCTCAAACGCCTAACCGTGCAGGACTATAACCGCATGAGCGAGTTAGGAATTCTTGACCCAGACGAACGGACAGAATTGATTGCAGGACAAATTGTACTCATGGTAGCAAAAGGCACCCCCCATGTAACCTCGCTACACCTGCTAGCAAATAACCTGCGCGATCAATTAGAAAATATTGCCCTCGTGCGTACCCAAGACCCCATCCATCTAGACAATTATTCAGAGCCAGAACCTGACGTAATCATTGCCCAAGGCACCGTCCTAGATTACGCCGACCACCATCCTCATCCCAACGAAATCTATCTAGTGGTTGAGGTTGCCGACTCAACCCTCAAACAAGACTGCGAAATCAAAGACAAACTCTACGCTCAAGCAGGTATTGCAGAGTACTGGGTCGTCGATCTTAAAAACCGCCAACTCCACATCTTCCGTAACCCAACCCCCACAGGCTATACCAGCCACCTCATCTTGAGCGAACCGAGCGAAATCTCTCCCCTCGCCTTCCCCCACATCACCCTTGCGCTAACCGCCATCCTGCCACCAGTCGCCTAGCATTTAATTCAACTCCCCACTCTGCTCAAACGCCGATAAGCAGCAATCCATGGACAAAAACCGTAACAAATCCTTAAAGTTCATTACAAAATTTCTATCAATTTGTGTCGCTTCAGGTATTTCTACCCAGTCTACCCAAGATTCTTTGCTACACCTTAAAGGGAGCTTACTGTGGGCAACCTTTAAGGTCGCCGCAGCCATTTAGAATAATTTAGACAGCATCCTTTCGTAACCCGTACTCTAAGGAGTTCTCCTGCATGTTCACTCACGTCAAGTCCGCCATCAGGCACGTTAGTCCCGAAGATCTCAAGGGACGCGCCTTAATGAAGGTGGTCTATGTCGTGTTAGAGCCTCAGTACCAAAGTTCTCTGACGGCTGCGGCAACCTCTATTAATCAATTCAACCCCAATCTCGCGATCGAACTCAATGGCTATTTAATTGAAGAACTGCGATCGCCAGAAAACTACGCCGCCTTTGAAGGCCATATCGCTGAGGCCAATATCTTCATCGGGTCGCTGATTTTTCTAGAAGACATGGCAGACAAGCTGGTGGCGGCAGTAGAACCCCACCGCGATCGCCTGGATGCGGCGATCGTCTTCCCCTCCATGCCTCAGGTGATGCGCCTCAACAAAATGGGCAGCTTCTCGCTGTCTCAGATTGGGCAATCCAAGAGCATGATTTCCCAGTTCATGAAGAAGCGCAAAGAGAACTCAGGCGCAGGCTTCCAAGACGCAATGCTGAAGCTGCTGCGGACGCTGCCGACGGTGCTGAAATACCTGCCCATGGATAAGGCGCGGGATGCCCGTAACTTCATGCTGAGCTTTCAGTATTGGCTGGGTGGCTCCCCCGAAAACCTCGAAAATTTCTTTTTGATGCTGGCCGATAAGTACGTCTTCAAAGACGACGGCATCCGCAAACACTCTAATGGCGACGCGACCCTTGCCTACCAAGAACCCGTCACCTACCCTGATATGGGCATCTGGCACCCCCTCGCGCCAGAAATGTTTGAAGACGTGCGGGAATACCTCAACTGGTTCAGCTCCCGTCGCGATATTGATGATGACCTCAAAGACCCTCTCGCGCCTACGATCGGCATCATTCTTCAGCGCACCCACCTCGTCACAGGGGATGATGCCCACTATGTGGCGATGGTGCAGGAGCTGGAGTCTCAAGGCGCACGGGTGATTCCTGTGTTTGCAGGGGGTCTAGATTTCTCCAAACCCGTAGAAGCGTTCTTTTTTGACCCTGCCAAGGGCAACGGCAACGAAGTCCCTATTATTGATGCAGCCGTCTCTCTAACTGGGTTTGCGATGGTGGGTGGCCCTGCACGGCAAGATCATCCCAAGGCGATCGAAACGCTCAAAAAGCTAAACCGTCCCTACATGGTGGCGCTGCCGCTGGTGTTTCAAACCACGGAAGAATGGGAAAACAGTGATTTGGGTCTGCACCCGATTCAGGTGGCGCTGCAAATTGCGATTCCTGAGCTAGACGGCGCGATTGAGCCGATCATCCTCTCCGGTAGAGATGGCAATACGGGTAAATCGATCGCCCTCCA
>JANNDV010000127.1:0-58346 GCA_031387975.1 Acaryochloridaceae cyanobacterium OTE_75_metabat_521
TTACAGCAGCGGTTTTACCCATCTCACAAATTTGCGATGAAACTTCAAAGAACGTAACTTTATGGGGCAGTAGGGCGCAGTTTTGCCCCTAGCTCTGTTTTAATGCGGTTCAAAATGTAAGCCTGATCCATCGAAGCCAAAATCTCTCGAACCACGGTTCTAGGGCTGTTGGGACCCCAAGCTGCACCATTGGCAACGTAATGTTTAGCCACTTGACCAATGCCGGAAGAAGACACCCCCGCCACCCCCGCCTGCGCTGCGGCGACCGACAAATAGGGCAACAGTGAAGCCCCACCCGTCAGGGGAGCCGCAAAGCCCATCAAGCCCTTAACAGAACTAAGCCCCAGGGTTGTGAGCAGTTCTGCCATGCCAATGCCGCCCATGGCGATCGCAATGTTGCGCAGTAGCCCCAGCGCCCCCTGCTGGGTCATGGGGATGCCGTAGAGCGTAGAGAGGGTCACAATCATGGCAACATCAATGGTGGCGCTGCTGATCACGTCTAGAACGGTGATGGGGTTGAGAGCGATCGCCAGGGCCTTGGTGGTCACGCTCTGCCAGATAATGCGGTTGGCTTGGCGATCGCGGATTTCTAGCTTACGGGCAAGGAGCTGTTCGTTAATATCATCGGCATAGAGCAGCGTATTGAGCGCCACTAGCGCCTTGCCTTCACGGTCTAAGATTTCTAAAATTTTGAGCTTGAGGTCGTCAATTTGGGGTGCGCCTGTCACTAGCTCGGCGCTCCAGCTTCCGTCTTTGTGTTGGATGGGCTGAGCCACCAGCGGTGCAGCAGCCGCCATCACAATCTCATCGGGTGAGAGCAGTTCCCGCACTCGCTCATCTCGGATTTTTTGATAGATCTCAAGACGGTCGGCTTCAGGGTACTGGTCAATTTTGTTAAACACCAGCAGAATGGGCTTACTGGCTTTTCGCAGCTCAGTTAGCGCGTCATACTCTACGCGGGTGATGTCGCCTGCCACCACAAACAAAATTAGGTCGGCCTGTTTTGCCACTTCCCGCGCCATTGCTTCGCGCGCCTGCCCCTCAATTTCATCAATCCCTGGCGTGTCAATCAGCTCAATGCGAGACTTCCCCACCCCCGCCAGAGAAATTCGCACCACGTTTTCTAATTCAGGACTCGCTGGCTCAAGGCTCCAGTTCGCCTGCTGAGTGGCACGCGTAACGCCGTGGACTGGCCCTGTTGCAAACACAGACTGACCCAGCAAAGCATTGAGTAAAGAGGATTTACCCCGACTCACCATCCCAAAAACCGCAATATGGACGACCTGCTGCTCTAGTTTTTCCAGCATTATCTGGAGCTTCTGAATTTCGGTTTCTAACCCCGATCGCTCTTGCTCGGTAAGGTCAATATTCTCAAGTAAATGACTCAGGGCAAATTGAGCCTGCTGGTAGCTCAAGTCTGCCTGGATGTCGTCAAATTCCTGAATGGTCTGGTCTAGCTCGGCTGCAAACACATCCAAATCGGCTACAGGAGGAACATTCTCAACCCAGTCGTCCCATTCTTTCCAGTCGTCGATGCTTTGCGCATTATGCTCATCAGCCGTCATTACAGCGGATCCTCTTACCGTAGCTTCACGACTAGCGTAGCGGTTCTCTTTAAGTTCTCGCTCTCGCCCTAAATCTGCGGGAGCTGATCGACTTCAAAGTATTGATAAAACTGGTCAGTGACTTGAAGGGTATAGGTACGCCCATTCGCAGACCGCCGTTTTTGCACAAAACCCCGCTCAACCAGTTCTGGCACATGTTGATAAACCCCTGAACCGCGTAGCTCAATCAGATCGGGTTGGGCGATGGGGCCTTTGAGGGCGATCGCCGCCAAGGTTCGCAAAATTCCCACGCCTAAATCAGTCGGAATCAGCGTTGCAACCAGGGGCTGAAAGGCTTCTTTGAGCTGGAGGCTATACCCTGCATCAGTTTCTGCTATTTCTAGGGCGCTGTCTCGCTGGACGTAGTCTTGCATGAGTTCAATCAGGGCTTCTTCTACGTCGTCGCGATCGCAGCCAGCGAGTTCCGTCAATACGTTAAGGGAAAGGGGCTGGGCCTTGACGTATAGGATGGCTTCTAGCTTGGCGGCGAGTCTAGGGGTGAAGGAATCCGTTTCTGAGGTTGAAGGCATGGCAATGGGTGATGCAGATGAAAAAAGGGTGGCGGAACCGGATGCTTGTCATGTTACTATGTTTCTTTGGGCTGATAGATTCAGATCTATTGAGTCCAGGTCGCCTTGAGAAAGAATTTTGATACTGCCAAGGCGCAGTTCATGCTGTAGTAAACGTTGAGGTCAACATGGCGAAGCGCCGCAACCTGAAGAAAGAAAAAGCACTCCGAAATCAAGCTTATGCGCGGAAGTTCCGCAAGCGCTCGACGGGCGGACGCTATGGTCGTCGATTCTACAATAATGATAACCGCGCTGAAGGCGGTGACGATCAGGATCAAGAGAAGCAAGATATTGGGACTGGCGCAGCAGAATAGCCGCCCTAATCTTGGTTGAAATCATGAAGGAGCGTCAATGTATTTGACGCTCCTTTATTTTGGGTCGTTGTCGTGGGTGGTGATCGCGCGAATGCCGACAATATCGGCAGCCTGTAACGTGCGCTGGATTGCGTCCTTCAATAATGCTTCCACCATTACCTCGGCTCACCCCTGCAACAGGATACCCAGCCCGTGAAAGAATAGGATGAAATCACCATCAATGCTGGGAAGTCTACATGCCGCTCATTGCACTTTGGAGTTTGGGTAATGCTGCCCTACTATTTGCCGCCTATTTCCTCGGATCCATCCCCACGGGCTATCTGTTAGGGCGATCGCTTAAAGGCATTGATATCCGCGACCACGGCTCAGGTTCTACAGGAGCCACAAATGTGTTGCGGGTGGTGGGTAAGGGTGCCGGAGCGACGGTTTTAGTAGTGGATATGCTGAAGGGGGCAGTGGCGATCGCCCTTGTCAAACTCGCCTACCAATCTGGTTCTGTACTACTGACTTGGGCACCCCCTGAAGTTGACCCTACACAGTGGTTTGCCTGGGTTGCCGTTTTAGCAGGGCTAGCCGTCGTATTGGGGCACAGTAAGTCCGTGTGGCTGAAATTTTCGGGCGGAAAATCCGTTGCCACAGGGCTAGGGCTTTTGCTGGCGCTGAACTGGCAGGTGGGTCTATCAGCATTTGCAATTTTTGGCGTAGTGCTAGCGCTATCTCGAATTGTGTCTTTAAGTTCAATTGTGAGTGTGGCCTCAGTCTCTGTACTGATGGTGGTTTTACATCAGCCTGTGGCTTACATACTGTTAGGTCTAGTCGGCGGAAGCTATGTTGTCATTCGCCATCAAACCAATATCCAAAGGCTGTGGGCGGGGACTGAGCCACGATTGGGTCAGCAGCGTTCCGATGAGAATCTAACCCCAGAAGGCTAAACCCTAAGGGCTAGCAACAGATCAAACCGACCGTAACAAGCTCGTAATTCACGTTCTGCTGCGGTCGGTTCTGGGAGCAGTGGACTGGCGCTTAAGGTTGCCCATTGAGCATCAGTTCACCTACAAAAAGGATTCCCAAATTTCTGGTTTCCCGTATCGTTTAGTGATTCATCGACTGGTTAAGTTATTCAAACCAGTCGTTTTGTTGACGTTCGCGGCGTAGCTGAGGCTCTGGCACAAAGGCCAACCACAGCGGAAATTGCAGAACCGAGAGACTCACCGTTTCTTCAGAGTCATCTAGCAAAATCAGCGGGATGGCATCATCTTTAATGAGTCGATCTGCTTTTTGCGCCAACGACTCCGGTGATTCAAACAGGCCAATGCCTTGATCGGGGCCAAAGTCGGCACGCTCTACACCCAGACAATCTTGAAGTCCTCGTCGCCAGTCGCCGAGGCGTTCGGGAGCGTTGGCCAAAATGAGGGCATGGAGGCGATCGCCATACAGCTCATTCAAAATTGAAATAACGGCTGAGGCCACCAAAATATTTTGTAGCCTTGTGCCCAAGCTGCGGACAGCCCCACGACCGCCTAAGTTAAAGAACCATTTCGCCACGCGATCGGCATGAACGGGTTCAAAGGTACGGCGGAGCTGCCAGGAGGGGCCGTAATAATTGGGAGTAGTGCGGTACTGCTCTAACAGCCGCCGAATCGACCGCGTTTCTTCTTGAAAACTTTGAGTGGCAAACTGAGGCTGAGTAGAGGCGGTGGGACTACGTGCGGCTTGGCTTCCATCTGGTGCCTGCTTTGGCGTATACTTCGGCTCGGCACTTACCTTCGTCGGGGCAGGCGTTGCGGTTTGAGGAATTAACTCAAGCTGTTCGGCGGCAAGGGCAACATCCTGAAGGCTTGTGACTAAATATTCTTTGAAGCCTTGAACGCGAATGGCAAGTTCTTGGGACGCTCCGGCAAAGGTAGAGCGCATTTCGGTTTGGATGCGTTCTTGACGGCGCTCTAGCTGCTCCACTGAGATTTGCAGCGTTTTTTTGCGCTCTTCAAGTTGCTGAATATCTTCTTGATAGAGCTGGTTAACTTTGGCCTGGGTTTGCTGAAGCTGCTGCTCTAGAAGCTGGCCTTTTTCCAACTTGAGCTGCATAATCTCCTGCCGGAGGGCTTCGGGTTCGAGGGGCAAGGGCGGTAAACTGGACGATTCCATGAAGGGTTTAGGGTCTGGCAGTGTTCAATTGAAGGGGCAGGCACGCGGCTAATTTTGTTCTACTTTACGAGGGCAGCGATCGCCTAAGCATTGCGCCAGAGCGGCTGGGTCAAACAGCACGGGTAAAAAGTGGATGCTGTTAACTTCGCGGAAGTAAAACAAAATAGGCAATACAGGCCAATAAATTTCCCAATGATACCAGTCTGCATAGGGAAAGGTGCGAATTTGGGTTTGACCGCGATAGATTTCTAGGGCTGTATGGGTAAAGTGCAGTCGCAGAGTGGCGGCCTGTACCCCTAAAAAGATGGCAAATAAGAAGACGGGGATTGCAGCCCAGATAGATAGGAACGCAAGGGGAGTGGCGGCGATCGCGACTCCCAGCGGCAGTCGAAAGCTCGGATTGAGGACGACTGTGTCAGCCGTTGCGATAGAAGGAGTGAAAGTCATAAAATCTGCCCAGAATGCTCTTACGCTCTATTGTAGAGGGTTGATTCTCTGACGATTAGATTGAGGATTGAGAAATGAGGAATGGGCAGAAATCGCCTTAAACCCGCAATCGCTGGCGAAAGGCATTGGCGTCTTCGGGGTTAGGAATTTGCTGGGCGATCGCCTCAACAAACTCACGCTCTGAAAGTTGAGGTTTTTGAGCTAACGTCCGTTGACACACAATGGCAGCGATTGGCCCAATCAATTCAGCCAGCTCTTGTTTACAGCGCTCAATCATCGCCGAACTCACCTGAGAGAGTGGCGCAGGTTTAGCAGCAGCAGCATATCCAATTAAGTCTGGGGCTAAACCCTGGCGGTGGGGGGCGAGCTGCGTAGGTGCGTCTCTAATCTGCGTTGAGGTCAAAACTTCCGGCGCGGCAACAAACTCCCGCTGAATCTCAAACAGCTTCTGCAAGACGATTTCTGCATTGGCTGGACGCTGAGAGACTAGGGGAGCCATCAGCTGATCGATAAAATCCGCCAATTTTTGAGAGAGATTCGGGACGTGGTTGCGCCACTCCATCTCATCTGCCTCTGCGTCGTACAAATCAATCAGATCTTGACCCGTCAATAAGTAAACAAAGGTTCTGCCTAAGGCAAAGAAATCAGACTGGGGAACAGGCTTACCCTTCATTTGCTCCATTGGGGTATAGAGCGCAGACATAATGCGCGTGGCCTGGGTCGAAGGTTCCCCGACAGAAGAGACTTTTGTAATGGTGCGAACGGTGCCAAAGTCAATCAAGACTAAGTGCCCAACAGACTTCAGCATGATATTAGACGGCTTAATATCTCGATGCAAAAATTGCTGATCATGAACGGCTTTTAAAATGGTCGAAAGCTGAATCAGCCACTGAACAGCCAAACCCTGACCAATGGGGCTGCCACGCTGTTGCAGATACTTCTGTAAATCTAGCCCCGTAATTTTCTCCATCACCAGGCAATACAAAGGCGCTGTCGAATCCTTAGGGAGGTAGGCAAAGTAGGCATTTGGCTCAACAGCTGGAATACCAGGATGATTGAGCTGGCTTAAAACCTTCGACTCTCGATGAAACAATTCGACATACTTTGGCTCACTTTTGCTGAGTACCTTCAGCACCTTACTGATGCCATCGCGATCGCCCACTTCATAGGTTCTGCCACAGCCACCCTCGCCCAGCATTGACAGGACACTATAGCGTCCCTCTAATAGCAGCTCAGACCCACAACTCTGGCAAAACAGCCGATCGTCAGAGTTTTGAGGACGAGGACAAATAGGGTTTATGCAAAGACTCATTTAGGGTTAAAAAACAGGCGGTACTCTTAGTATGACTGATATAAATTTATGACCGAGATAAGGTATAGGTGATTCAAGACGGATGATTGGGATTCAGCATATTCATCGCCATTTCCAGACTGACCTTTAATCGGTTCAGCGAGGTCGCCAAAATGCCAATTTCATCTTTGGCAGCATGCTCAAATTCAGCATTGGTATTTCCCGTACTAATAGCCTTAGACCACTGTGACATTTCCGTCAAGGGTTTCAAAATCGAAATTCGCAAGAATAGGTTAAGTATAACAATCGCGAGAACACAGCCAGCCGTTAAAATACCAATCACCAAAAGCTGAAGACGCCGAGCATCTGCCAGAATTTTGCTAGCCGGAACCGAAACAATTTTAGCCCCTACAATTTCATTGAGTTTCCAGCCAAACCCGTTATCGCTACCGTAGGAAGTTAGCTGACTTTTAGGCGCAGCCGTGGGGGTACTATGGCACCGTAGACAAGTCTGATTGCTGATCACAATGGGTCGAGCAACATAGAAAATATCGCCCCCAGCAAGACTACGAAAGCCAGACTGCTCTTTAAGGGTAGATTGACTGCGAAATTGATTCACAATCTCACTTTCAAAGGTGTCTGCTTTGTCTCTAAGATTGGTGGGATTTAGAGTCGCTTCCTTATAAAAGAAGTCTCGATACTGCTCACGCTTTCTTAGATTTTCAAAGACCTCCCGCGCTGAGTATCCTGGAACAGTCTGCGGTAAGAATTGGTCTTCAGTTTCGAGTCGAGGTGCTAACTCTGGATTAATTTGAGTGCTGGTATAGTCTCTAACAGAACCCATTGTCTCAATAAGCAGTGAGGCTTTAGAGGTGATCTCTTGCTCCGCATTTTTTTGCAAAATCTGAGATAAGATTATTCCGTTAACAACAACGATGATCAGAAAAACCACTAGCAATATTAGATTAAGCTTCGTACCTAACCTAAGCCGATTCAACATTTTAAGCAATCTCCTTGGTTAACATAAATGCGCTACGAAAGCTCGTTCATACAATTTATGAACGAGCTTAACTAAACTTAAAATTCTTGGTTTCTGTTGCTAGAGTAGACATCATTATAAGCTGTTATTTAGAATAGCCATTCAATTAAATATGTTTTTTAACCGTTTCCTGAGCTTTTCACTACTTTTTGCCTTTCTCTATGGCTGCACTTCTTCTGAGTTATCTAGTCAAAAAAAGCTCGTTATTGGCGTGGTGAGCTATGGCAAAGGCAGCAATGTCGCTGAGCGATATGCCCCACTCAAAACCCATTTAGAAAGCCAGCTTAAGAGCATTATTGAGATAGAGCCAGCCTACAACGAGGTTCAGGCCGTACAGCAAATGGAGCGCAAAGCCTGGGACATTGTGTTTGCGCCCCCAGGTCTGGCGGCGATCGCCATTTCTGAAGACCAGTACCTGCCGCTTTTGCCCCAAGCAGGCGGTGAAACAGAGCGTTCGGTCATTGTGGTGCGACAAGATAGCCCGATTACAGAGCTTAATGGCCTTGCGAATCAAACAGTCGCATTAGGTCAAGCTGGCTCGGCGACGGGCTACTATTTGCCAATCTATAACCTTTACGGGCTAACCCTCGCGGGGATTCGTCTCTCTCCCACCCCTAAAACAACCCTGGAGTGGGTGAGTAAAGGAGAGGTGATGGCGGGGGCATTGTCCGTGACTGAGCTGAACCAATATCGCGGTGACTTCGGCGCTACAAAATTTCGGATTTTGGCACGAGATACCCATCAGATTCCCTCCGGTAGCGTTTTGGTAGGCTCCACAGTTGAGCGTAATGCCCAAGACCAAATCCGCAAGGCGCTCGAAACGGCACCTGCCCCTGTAGCCGCTGCCGCTGAATATGTCACCAATGCAAAACCGCCAGACTATGGCTATCTGATTAAAGTGGTAAAGCGAGTGCGGCCTATTGCTAAACGGATTAAAGAAAAACCAGCTCCGCTGTACTAGCCTTAAAGTAAAACGGTGGTGGCTGCTGACGTTTGGCTGGCCTCTAACACGGCTGCTCTTGCCCAGCGATCGGCATGGAGAATATCGTCTAGACTAGGGGTTGAGGTGTTTTGAGACCCGAAGCGATCGCAGGCTTTTTCAATCACCCTGGGGATATCCAAAAAGGTAATCTTTTCGTCTAAAAACAGGGCAACGGCCTGCTCATTAGCCGCATTTAAGACCGCTGGTAAGCAACCGCCTGCGCGTCCGGCGGCGTAGGCTAAGCCCATACAGGGATATTTTTCATGATTTGGCGCACGGAAGGTGAGATCGCCAGATTTTACCAAGTCGAGGGGTTCCCAATTGGTGGCGATGCGCTCTGGCCAAGAGAGCGCGTAGAGGAGCGGCAGTCGCATATCGGGCCAGCCCAGTTGAGCCAGCACGGAGGTATCCTGCACTTCAATAAGGGAGTGAATAATGCTTTGGGGATGGATGACGATATCAATATGGTCGTAGTCTGCGCCAAAGAGGTAGTGGGCCTCAATCACCTCTAGCCCTTTGTTCATTAAGGTGGCAGAATCGACGGTGATTTTGCGACCCATCGACCAGTTCGGGTGCTTCAGGGCATCGGCGACCGTCACCTGCGATAGCTTTTCGACAGGCCAATCTCTAAACGCACCGCCAGAAGCCGTTAAAATAATGCGTCGAAGTCCGCCTTCAGGCACCCCCTGTAAGCATTGAAAAATAGCGGAGTGTTCTGAGTCTGCGGGGAGAAGCTTGACGCCGTGAGCTGCGACCAACGGCAGCACCACCGGGCCACCCGCAATAAGGGTTTCTTTATTGGCTAAGGCGATATCTTTGCCTGCTTTGATGGCGGCGATGGTGGGCAGCAGACCCGCACAGCCCACAATTCCGGTAACCACGGCCTGGGCATCACCATAGGCGGCAACTTCAACAATGCCTGCTTCGCCGCTGACTAAGATGGGCTGCGGCACCACATCTGAAATCGCCGCTTTTAGGTCAGAGATTTGGGCTGGGTCTGCGATCGCCACTATCTCGGGCTTAAACTGCCGAATTTGGTCTGATAGCAGCGCAATATTGCGACCCGCCGCTAGCCCCACAATCCGAAACTGGTCGGGGTGGGTTGCAACAATATCTAAAGTTTGGGTGCCAATGGAGCCAGTGGAACCCAGCAGGGTAATCGCTTTTACAGCCATAGAGTCTTAGAGCGCAGCAACTCCCATCATCTTAGGGGGTTATGGTCGCCAGAAACAGACTGTTTTTAGCAAGGGGCAGATCTGCTATCCAACCGCAGAAAGCACGCCAGTCTCGTGGGCAGAGTCTACTTTGACAACGAGTTTGATCCCAAACTCTGCTTCTAGGCAGGCTTTTTTATACTCTAAACTCCATCGCTCTAGGCTACAGTCATCCCCTGCTTGGGTGGGCTTTAGGGTCAGGGATAGCTCTCGCCCAACGGTATTAAAGGTGCAGTGCAGCGACTCAATGGCGTTAATTTGTCGGCGATCGAGGGCAACCGCAATTTTAAGGAGGGCGCTGAGCTGATCGATCATCTGGCGCTCTAGCTTACCTAAGCCTTGATAGCTCTCGTGCTTTTTCTTGGGTGCGCCTTTGCGGTGATAGCGTGCGAGGTTGGCAATGATTTCAATTTCAGCATCGGTATACCCCAGCAAACCGCCATTGCGAACGAGGTAGTAAGAATGTTTGTGATGGGCGGAGTGACTAATATAGTGCCCGCAGTTATGCAAAATGGCAGCAGCCCACATTAGCTCTCGCTCTTGTGTGCCCCATTGATGGAGCGCTCCACGGGTTTGGTCAAATAGCATGACGGCAAACTTCGCAGCCTGCTGAGCATTGTCTAGGTTAACCCGATACTTTTGCGCGAGATTAAGGGCGCTGCGCTGGCGCACCGAACCCTGATAGCGCAGCCGATCTTCGATTAAGCCGTGGTTGAGCATCCAGTCTACGATGATGCCTTCCCGAAGGGCGCGGGTGCAGGACTGAATCTGAGTCATGCCCAAACGCTCCATCACCTCTTGGAGAATGACACCCCCTGCCAAGATAATCTCAGCCCGTCGTTCGGACATGCCTGGCATCTTACAGCGATCGCCAAACGACAGCTTTCTCAAGCGTTGGTTCAGCGCCTGAAGCCGCTCTAGGGTGAGGACATAACCACTGAGGGTGGTGGGGAGCGCTCCGGCAGTGTTGGCATAGGCATCTAGGCGAATCAGGCTCTCGATGGTGCCGGAAGTGCCCACCATATTGACGGTCTCGCCCGATTCAATTTTTGCTTTGAGATCTTCAATCGGCCATTCCAACATGCCGCGCACGTAGGCATGCAGCCGATCAAAGTCGCGGTTGCTAATGGGGTCTGTGGTGACAAATTCCTTGGTGAGACGAACGGCACCCACTTTAGTGCTGCTGAGAAAACGCGGATCGTGACCATCGCCCAAGATGAGTTCTGTAGAGCCGCCGCCAATATCGATAATGGTGTGGAGCTGGTGGTTAAACTCTAGCCCTGACAACACGCCCAAATAAATCCGACGGGCTTCTTCTTGGCCTGAGATTAGGTCAATTTGCAGCCCTAATTGCGTTTCTACTTCTCGGATAAAATCTTTCCCGTTGGGCGCTTCGCGGGTGGCGCTGGTGGCAACAGCAATCACCTGTTCCGCATTCCAGACCTTTGCCATATCTAGGCAACGTCGGAGTGCGGCGATCGCCCGTGCCATGGCCTCCGCTGTCAAATTTCCGGTCTGGGGGCAGCGTTCCCCGAGGCGGACGGTGCTTTTTTCGGCATCGACAATGTTAAAGGCAGGCAGTTCAGGGTTAATGCGGACGACAACCATGTGAACCGAATTGGTGCCAATATCGATCGCCGCTAAAATGCGGCTTTGGGGTTCAGCCTTTGTGGGGCTAGATGCAACCGAGGCATTTGTTACAAATTCAGCAACCATGCAGTACCCCTGTCTTTTGATATGCAGTCATCCGGTATGGCGGGCAATTTTGCCCCCACTCAAATGTACACTTTTGACCGCTGAAATGGATGCACTTCAGCCGAAAGGCTGTTTGTGAGGGGCTGAGAAGCTTCAGGGGATGACTTTATGCCTCTAATAGCGCCAGAAGTTGGGCTTCCGTGAGTTGTGGGGTGCCGTATTTCTCTGCTTTTTTGAGCTTTTTGCCAGGGTTTATTCCAACCACAACATAGCTGGTCTGAGAACTGGGATGCTCATTAATTTGCCCTCCTGCGGACTCAATCAGGGCGCTAGCCTTTTCAAAACTCAGTATCTCAAGTTTGCCTGTAATGACAAAGGTTTTTCCTTCTAATGGTCTGCTCGTAGACCCTGCGCTAGAGAGGGATGAATCTACGGCGGGGATCGGCTTAGGTTCTGTTTTTATTTCTGCGACGGGCTGAGAGGGCGACTGAGAAGGTTTTGGAGATTGGGCAGAATTCACAGTTTGCTGGCTTAAATCCTTCACCTGCTGCTCTAAAAAGGCGACTACATCCTTTGCCATTTTCATCGCTTCAGCCAACTGACCCTTTTCTTTTTGAAGGGTTTCAATTTTTTGTTCTAGGGTATCCACCACGGTACTCGCTTCTATTAGCCCTAGCTCCATCTCGTTGCGTTCTGTCTGAAGTGCCTGAAACTGAGGTGTGAGGGTTTGCGTTTGGGCGATCGCCGTTTCCAACTTCTCTGCCTGCTGCACCTTCTCTTGCTCTAGGGATTGAATCTGCTGGGTTAGCGTTTCTAGCGCCGTTTGAGTTTGTTCAAGGGTTTGGCTGAGGCGATCGCGTTCTTGCTCAACGTTGTGGATCTGCTGCTGAAACGCGGTGGCAGTAGCAGCACTTTGCTGAAGTTCGGTGATGGTTTGATGCGCTGTCTCAAGCTCCCCTTGCAGGTTGGCTTGTAGGTCGGCTTGAGATAGTCCTGCATCGGTTGCGGCATCCTGTCTCTGCTGGAGTTCTTGCTCAAGGTTTGCATTACGAGACTCTAAGTCCTGGATCTGCTGCTGTAAAACGCCGAGGGACTGATCGCCACTTTGTTGAGCTTGCTGAAGCTGCTCTTTGGCCTGAGTAATCGTCTCAACCTGTTTTTGGAAAGCGTTGCAGTCTTGCTGAGCCGTTTGGAGTTGAGCGGTTAGATCTTTAACTTGAGATTGAAATGGCGCAAGTTCATTAAGCTGGCGCTCAAGCTGGGCGATCGCCGTTTGATGGATCTTCTCTAATGCCGCAATAGTTTGATGCTTTTCTTGTTCTAAGACATTGACTTGGGTTTGGAGCGCAGTCGCTTGTTCTAGCATCAGGTCTTTTAGGGTGGCTTGACTGGCTTTGAACTCCTGTTGATGAAGCGTCTGAGCTTGTATCAACTGCTGCACCTGAGTCTCTAACTCAACTGTTTGGGCTTGAGCATTTTGCAGTAAGCTTTCTAGGTTTGCCTTGGCTTGTTCTTGCTCAGACAATGCGGCTTGGGTTTGTTCAAGGGTTTGGCTAAGGCGATCGCGCTCTTGTTCTACATCCTGAACTTGCTGCCCAAGCGCATTGGCTTGGGCAACGCTGTGCTCAAGGGTAGAGATGGTTTGATGGGCGGTGTCTAGCGCCGTTTGGAGATTGCTGTGCGTTTGTTTGGTGACAACCGCAGTCTCCTGTATTTCGAGAAGATCGCTCTCAAGCTTCACGTTTTGGAACTCTAAATCCTGAAGGCGCTGCTGAAGTGTGGTGAGCGACTGATTTCCACTGCGTTGCGTTTGCTGAAGCCGTTCTTGCGTTTGTGTGAGTCGATCAACCTGCTGCTGAAGGGCGGTACGATTTTGCTGAGCCGTTTGGAGCTGCGCTTGAAGATCTTCAACCTGAGCTGGATAGGGTTCTAGCGTCTCTAGCTGATGCTGTAGCTCGGCGATCGCCGTTTGATGTTGCGTCTCAAGTTCGGTTAGGGTGCGCTGGTGATGCTGCTCTAGGGTTGTCAACTGATTTTGCAGCCCAGTGGTTTGAGCTTGAGCCTGCTGAAACTCATCCGTCAACTGCTGTCGCTGTTGCTGAAGATTTTTTAGGTCAGTTTCTAGGGACTTTACCTGTGACTCGGCTGTGGTCAGGGTCAGCGCGAGTGCTCCCCGTTCTTCAGAGAGTTGGCTTACGGTTCGTTCGAGTTGGGTCAGTTTGGATTGGGCTTGCTTTAGATCTTGCTCAGCCTGGGCAAGTACCTTCAGACGCACCTGAAACGTTTTATTTTCAGTTTGGAAGGCATCGCTATCGCGTTGGGCTTGCTGCCGCAGTTGGGTAATCTGCTGCTCTAATTCAGTGATTTGGGTCTGGTCTGTAAGGTGCGTTTGTTCAAGCTGATCGTGGGCTTGAGTCAGGCTGTGGATCTGCTGATCTTTAGATTCTGTCTCTTGAAGTGCAGTTTGGAGCTGGGCCTGGAGTTTCTGCTGGGTTTGAGAGGCTTCATCTAACCGTTGCTGAAGCGTTTGACCTTCTGCTTGCTGAGATCGCAGGTCAGTTTGGAGCTGAAGTTTCTCGGTATTCAGGCTTTCAAGCTCAGTCTGAACCGTGGTGAGATGGCCTTGTGCCGCCTGTAAAGACAGGTCTGTCTGCTGCTGTTGGTGAAGGATCTTCTCAACTTCGGCCTGAAGATCTGTGATGATGTTCTGCTGGGATTGACCATCTTGGAGCAGGTTTGCTTTCGCTTGGGATAGCGTCGCAACGTCTTGCTCTAAGGCCGTAACCACCTGTTTGGCAAGACCCATGGCTTCTGTGAGCGCGGCACTTTCTTGAGTCAGCTTCTGTACCGTGCTTTGTAGCGCTGCCTTATCTGAGTCGGCTGCTTCTAGGGCAGACTGTGCGGCGACCCGCTGGCTCCGAAATCGAAGGCTAAGCACCAGCCCGATGACAACTGCGATCGCCGAAGCCATTGAAATTAGCTGATAGTCCATAACCTTAATGTATGCCCCTAAAGCATGAATTCTTTTGTGTGGCGATCGCTCACGCTTGCAAAACCAACCGTTTGTGCGATCTGGCTCTATTTGCACAAGTATGGGGCGCAAACATGGGCTGCTGCCACCCCTATTTTACTGTGATGTGCAGCCTATGGTCAGGAGATTGGCTGGTTTAGAATAGCCTTAACCTTAACTCTACTCGTCATTTAACTTGCCCATGAATGGACTGTGGCTCACCCATCAAACCCTGCACCTCCGCCAAGATTTACCTAAACCGCAGCCTGCATCAGGGGAAGCTTTAGTGCGAGTTTTACAGGCCGGAATTTGCAACACAGATTTAGAACTGCTGCGCGGCTACTATCCCTACGATGGCGTTTTAGGTCATGAATTTGTGGGTCTGGTCGAAGACGGCCCTGCCCATCTGGTGGGGCAGCGCGTCGTAGGTGAAATTAACGCAGTATGCGGTCACTGCCGATACTGCACCAGCGGCAACTCAACCCACTGCGAAAACCGGACGGTGTTGGGCATTGTGAACCGAGCCGGAGCCTTTGCCGAGTATCTTTGCCTGCCGGAACAAAACCTGCACCCTGTCCCAGAAGCTGTCTCGACGGATGCTGCGACCTTTACTGAGCCTTTAGCGGCTGCCCTGGAGATTCAGCAGCAGGTGGCTATTGCGAAAGGCGATCGCATTCTAGTGATCGGCGATGGCAAACTGGGTCAACTCGTGGCTCAAACCTTGGCGCTCACCGAATGCGATCTATTGGCGGTGGGACGGCACGCCGAAAAGCTTGCCAACCTTGAAGTGCGAGGCATCCGCACAGGATATGCAGATGCGGTATTGCCCCGCAGTTTTGATATTGCGGTGGAATGCACAGGCAACCCCGAAGGCTTTGCGATCGCCCTAAAATCGCTCCGGCCTCGCGGTACCTTAATTCTCAAAAGCACCTATGCCGGACGGCTGAGTCTAGATGCATCCGCCTTAGTAGTGGATGAAATTACGCTGATTGGCTCTCGCTGTGGGCCTTTCCCAGAAGCACTTAAACTACTGGCAGACCACAAGGTGGATGTTTCTGCATTAATTCAGGCGCGCTATCCCTTAACGGAGGGCTTAGCAGCATTTAGCCATGCCCAACAACGGGGAGTCTTAAAAGTTTTGTTAGAGATGGGGAAGCAAACTTAAATCTAAAGAAAAAATCTATTGTAAGGATTCAAAGAAACAGGCTAGAGTGCCAGCCTGCACGGCACTTTTACGGCACAAAACAGTCCAGAATCAGTCACAACACTCTAATTCCCTCACTGCTCCGCCAACTATGCATCTTAAATTTTCCCAAGAGCTAAAGCCGCTGATTGAGCGTTCTGCTACCCAATCGGTTACGCTGGCTGAACTGTTAGAAGAAACCTCAGAGCAAAGCTTTGGCTTAGTGATGGCGCTGTTGGCGCTGCCGTTTTTGCTGCCGATGCCCCCTGGTGTTTCTACCATCTCTGGGAGCGGATGCATTTTGCTGGGGCTACAAATGATGGCGGGGTGGAAAGCCCCTTGGCTCCCCAAACGCGTTGCGGATCTAAAACTGCCCCAGGCTTTTATGGAAAAGCTGCTCAAGGTGGTGCAGTCGATTACAAAGCTGCTGGAGAAATTTGTGCGCCCCAGAATGCCTTGGCTGGCCAATAACCCTTCGGTCTGGCGCATCAACGGACTGTGTATTTGCTGGCTGGCGTTTTTACTGATGCTGCCGATTCCGCTCACAAACCCGATTCCAACGGTGGGCATTTTGCTATTTGTGTTTGCCATGCTGGAGGCGGATGGTCTACTGATGTGTGTGAGTTACGGCATGACGTTGGTGATTACGGCGGCAGTGTTTGGGGTGGGCTATTTACTGTGGCGATCGCCAGAGCTACTACAACAGTTTCAAACCAGCTCACTACTTTAATGGATTGTCTTACCTCTAATGCTACTCTTCCCAAATTTTGAGTTGTCTGGACGCAGCAACAAAAGTATTGAGCACTTTTGGTGGATACAGAAAATGATCGTAGGCGATCGCCATCTGCCGAGCAGCTTCAGTGTAGGGCACTTGACCAATACCTGTACCAAGACCAGGACAGACCACACTACCGATCTGCTGCTGACCAATTTTGTTATGCCGTCGAACGGCTAAAAGCATTGCCCACATTGCCACATAAGGAACATCTGTGTTTTTAATCGACATTGGAACTCGCATCGTTGGAGTATGGGAAAGGAAAGGATGTTTGGGATGATTCGTTTTGATGATAAAAGACGTGCCGACGGGCTGTTCCCCTAGATAGTCTTCAAGGATATGTTTCTTTACGCTACTCTCCAGAGAAAGTCCAAAAAATCGAGTGATCGCAGCATCCATTCCAGCGTCCATCATCCCGAATGAATTGGCAGGACTCACTAAGCAATCAAAGGTTGGAATCCACTCAAAGCAATCGCCGATAATTTCAACATCCGTAAACTGCGCAAACTGTTCTTGAAAAGCAGCAAAGAGAGATGGGTTAGGTGCTGTGAGGATGAGTTTAAATCGATTTAAAGATTTAGAAATGTGCATAGCCCAGATTATGGCACTTTCATAAACAAATGGCTCTTAGTCCCGCCACAAAGCTCATTGATCACACCTGACTAAAATCACAAGGCTTCGACTCTGACAACTCCTTATCTCCCAGACAAAGCAGGGTAAGCTAGATCGTAGACTGTGCTTACCTTGCGCGGGAGATAGAGTCGATGAAAACACTAGAGGAAGTGAAGCAATGGCTAGGGCAACATAAGTCATTGTTGCAAGAACGTTACAAAATCCAAGAGCTAGGGGTTTTTGGCTCCTATGTCAGGCAGGAACAGACAGAAACCAGTGATGTGGATGTATTGGTCGAATTTTCCGAGACACCAAGCTTGTTGAAATTTATTAATTTAGAAAACTATCTCAGCGACAATCTAGGGGTTAAAGTCGATCTGGTGCATAAGTCAGGCTTGAAGCCTCGCCTTGGAGAACGGATTTTGGCAGAGGTTATTTATCTGTGACCAGGCGACAGATTCAGGATTATTTGCAGGATATTTTGGATGCTGTTACTGCAATTGAACAGTTTACAACAGGCATTGAGTTTGAAGCTTTCTCGCAAAACTTAGAAAAAGTGTTTGCGGTTTCAAGGGCGATCGAAATTATTGGCGAAGCGGTGAAGCGTATCCCCGATTCAGTGAGGATCCAATATCCTGACATCCCTTGGCGAGATATTGCCGGAATGCGAGATAAACTGATTCATGATTATTTCAATACAGATGTAGAAATTATCTGGAAAGCAGTTCAGGAGGATGTTCCTCAGCTAAAAACAATGATCTCCAGGGTACTCACTGATTTAAAGGGTCAAATTTAGCGTCTCATACAATCCCTTAGCCCTGCCACAAGACGATCGCAACCTTCCTCAACAGTCTGTGTATCGAGCGCAGCATAGGCCACGCGCAGGTAACACCCCTGCTCCATGCCAAAGGCAGTGCCAGGAATAACCGCAACGCCATATTCTTTAATGAGACGTTCGGTGAGGGTCATGGCAGAGAGAGGGGTATTGAGCTTCAGCAGCACATAAAATGCACCCTCGGCTTTCGGTACGGTGCAAAACCCTTGGAGCGATTGAAGTGACGTCAAGACAGACTGCCGGACAGCGGCGATCGCCACCAATTTCTTGGCACAATACGCTTGCCCTGCGGAGAGCGCCCCCAACGCCGCATACTGCGAAACCACAGGCGGACAAATTAAAATCGTGTCCTGAATTTTCTGGATAGACTCCAGCAGATGGGCTGGAATTACCATGTACCCGATTCGCCAACTGGCAAATCCATAGGCTTTAGAAAGGCTAAATAAAGAGATCGTATGCTGACAGCCTGGGTCAAATCGCGCTGGGGAAACATGTTCAACGCCGTCATAGGTGAAATACTCATAGGCTTCATCGCTGATGTGATAGATGCCGCGCTCTTGGCACAGCGCGTTGACGGCTTGCAGCGCCTCGGATGGGTACACAGCCCCCGTCGGGTTATTGGGTGAAATGGTCACAATAGCGCGGGTGCGCGGTGTCACTGCGGCCTGAATGGCTTCAATCTGGAGCTGATAGTTTTCGTCTGTAGGCACTAAAACAGCCCTACAGCTTGCCATGGCGATCGCCATCTCATGATTGAAGTAATAAGGCGTTTGCAGAATAATCTCATCCCCTGGCTGGGTAATCGCCAGCAGCGCATTCACAAACCCCATGTTGCTCCCCGCCGTCACTACCACCTGATGGTCGCCGTCGAGCTGAATTTTGTTTTCAGCGGCGAGCTTATGGGCGATCGCCGCTCTTAACTCAGGAATGCCCTGAACGTCTTGGTATTTGTGCAGATCTGGGTTGGCGAAGAACGTGGCGATCGCCTGAGCCGCCTCTGGGGGTGGGCCATAGGACACAACGCCCTGCCCCAGAGAAATGGTGCCAGGGTGTTGCCGAATCAGCTCCCCCACAATGGGGATAATCGGCGACTGAACCGCCTGCATCCGCGTCGGCGACAGCCTTGCATTAAAAATTTGCGCCATCTCAATGCCCTAGACGTTTTGCTCTACGAACCCTTTTGATTTTGAGCGCGAAAGCGCCCCGCAATAAAGTCTCGCTGCTGAGCATGCTTCGTTTTACGCCCACTCACGCGCTTGCGCCACATTCTAAAGCTAGAAGCCTTCATTTCTCGTCGCATGAGGGCAATGACCTGTTTCTCTAATAGACCAAACTGAAGGGCGATCGACTCAAAGGTCGTTCGGTCTTCCCAGGCCATTTCAATAATGCGGTCAATGGTTTGACTATCTAGATCTGGCAAATCCACGGGCTATCACGCTAAAAAGAGAGTTAAGTCGCTCGTCATAGCCTAACGTAGTTAAAGTGACCCTTTCAATGAAGTTCTTTGCCGTGATAAGACAGACAGCATGACGCCTATCCTAACGCCAACAGGCTTTACAGACTGTGTTAGTCGTGAGTAAAGATCTCAATCAGGCAACCTACACAGCCGCCTCTATTGTCAACCACTATGCACAGCTCCATCTGCTACAGCCTGCTGAACAGGCAGTACTGGATCTGTTAAAGCAGCAGGGTTCCAAACTCAAAATGCTCGATATTGGGGTGGGTGGTGGACGCACAACCCAACATTTTTCTGCGATCGCTTCAGACTACATCGGCATAGACTACTCGGCTGAAATGATTTCAGCCTGCCAAGCAAAATTTAAAGACTCCACTCATAATGTTTTATTTGAAGTCTGTGATGCGAGAGATCTAAGCCAATTTGCAGACAACTCCTTCGACTTTATTTTATTTAGTTTTAATGGCATAGACTATACATCCCATGAAGACCGACTAACTATCTTAAAAGAGATCAACAGGGTCGGCAAATCCGGAGGGTATTTATTTTTCTCTAGTCATAATCTTCAGGGCATTGAGAACCAGTTTGATTTTAGGAGACAGATCAGCTTTAACCCTCTTAAAACCTACGTCAATTTAGTAATGGCTGCGCTCCTGCATTTCTTTAATCGCTCAGTTAGCACTACTCAGCTAAAGGCTTCTGATTATCTTATTCTTCGAGATGAGTCTCATAACTTCCGGCTCAAGACTTATTACATTAGACCTAAAGAACAGATTCATCAGTTAGGCGATGGCTTCAAAGATATTAAAATTTATTCATGGAAGCAGGAGGTAGAAATAAAAGACAAAAAAGAACTAGAGTTCATTTGTGATTTATGGCTTTACTACATTTGTACTATCCAGTAAAGAATTAAACTCGGATCAATCGGTGCTTGTTTACGTTTTTTGCGGTAATTTGCGAAGATCTTCTATCACATTTTGCATAACTTTAGTGATGCTATTTACTATTTTATGACTGTTTGAGTGGTTTATTTTCTTTACGGAGTCTAGTGCCGCTAGAGCATTTAGCAAGTCCAGTTCTGGGCCAGGGCCAGGATAAGGAATTACTTTACCATTAACCCATATTAATCCTCCACTGTCATCAATAACACCCGTTAATACTTTTGTATCTGATATTTCAAGTTCTTGCGTAAATTGATAGCCGCTCGTTGCAACTAAATCGAAGAATAACTCTTGAATACCAGTACGAGTATCAGTCCATAGTACTGCAAAAGAATTGTTGACAGCATCAATGCCAAAGTAGTCACCGATGAATGTCAAGTCTGAGTGGCCATGTGACCAGGGAGCATTGATAGCAGGGTTCCAACTTAAGTCAGAAATTTCAGAATCATATTCAAAATTGCTGCCATTGGAAAAAGAAGCTGCCAACTTGGTGTCGATTAGATATTCTCCCTGCTTAAATCCAAATTGATAATACGCACAACCTATCGCTCCTTGCTTATTTGCAATAATCTGAGGATGAAAGTTATAAACTTTGTCGCTACTTGACAGCCAGGGCATCATTGGTGAACCGCTCTCTGGACCTATCCATTTAGCACCATTTTGCTCAGAGATTCGATAATAAATGCGCGAAAAATTTTCACGCATATCTGCCCAGGCAACAATAAACTTTCCATCAAGAATTCCACACCCGGTAGCCAATGTTAAGACGCGAAAAGTTGCATTTGGAAAGTGTGGAAAGCCGGAGGATGTTGGTAAATGATTGTTAAAACTGGTGATGCCTTTGGCAGCATCAACGATAGGCTTAAATGATTTACCCCCATCAGTTGAACGAATATATTTGATTGTGTCTGTTCCGGGAATGTGCCATACAATATGGATTACACCATCGAGGTCAACAGAGATTTCAGGCGCGAAAGTTTCGTTGGCGATTTCACTTCCTGAAGATGAACTTCCGACACCTATCCAAGACTGACCATGATCCTCGCTCCTGGAAAAACGTAATGGTGAATTGGCACCCCAAGCAACGTAAATGTTTCCAACAAAAGGGCTGTTTGGGGCATTGTCGCATGCGATCCACTGTTTATCATCAGTCCTATCATCAGGGTGTAGAGGAGTTGGATCAATCCAACTTTGTCCCCCATTCCTTGACTGATATATATACATGCCCATGCCTACTAAGTCATCGACAGTAAATTTCAAAGGTTCAACTACAAGAAATACGTTGCCGATATTGTCAAATGAAAGTGCAGGGTCAGTCATCCCATCCCAGACTAGAGGGTTTGGCAACGTTGATTCTTTCCATGTATTGCCGCCATCCATCGAATATGATGTTGAAATTGTAAAACGGTATTTTTGAGGATCGATAAACTTTTTGGAGGCTGCAACAATGTTTGAATTATTAATTGGATTTATAGCAACTGCCGACTCACTGCGCGACTGATTAGGGCTACTCTTTGTTACCTGAACATCATGAGGCCGTTGCAATAAACCTTGTTCAATTCTAGTTATTCTTATTGTCATGGTACTTCTCCAAGTTTTAAACGTATGTATTTTGAATTGAATATATTGAAATCTTAAAATGCTAAGTCAAATAATTTAATTGCAATTAATCCGAGTACAAAATCTGCCTAAATTACTCAAATCAGTTGTAGGCATATAGCCACCTTTCTAAATACAGCGGTTTTCAGCCACAGGCCGCACACCCACATTAGTCAGATCGTTTGTCAAATTAAATCTTAGAACTCATAATTCGTCGAACTGCACCTCATAAAGATGCAAGTTGGTGTAAGTAGGTAGGCCGAATCAAACAGGAAATAGACTGAGCTGAAAATCTTGCAGAAACTGAAAGCCATTGTAAGCTTAATTACGCCAACCTAATTGTCTGGATTTGAGTAGACGCAGATTTAATTTTGTCGGAAATAGCTTGGTTGTTCAGAAAACTTTTTACGGATTGATTGAAGTGATTTTCAATTAAAGTAAGGCTTTGAAACCTCATTCTATATTATTGATATTCTCAATAAAAACTTTCGCAAGAATCTTTACTCTATAAAGATTTCACTATCTTTCTGCACCATTCACTATGTCAACAGTCTAATCTTTCTTTGCTCTAATAAATTCTTTGTACGCAAAACTTAAGAATGAATACGATTTTGCTTCTTGGTATTCTATCCACCAACGACCCCCTTGAAGACTTAGCACCAACTACCTTAGCCCTTCTCTTTGATGGTACAGAAAATGTTTTAATCAAAAATTGAGCTACTTGGTAGGAAAAAGTTATCAACACCTTTCCAATATGGAATTTCTAGGTGTTTAAGTGCAGCAGAGAGGAGTATTTAATGTGATGCTAAAGTTCCCAACTCAAGGCTATTCCATGTCAACCTCTCAGAGGATGTCTGAAAAGGGTGGCTCGTGACGTAACAATAAGGGTTTCGACACTTACCACTCAACAATGGAATCAGCCTTTCAGCTTTGAGTTCGACTTCTCAGACATCCTCTCAGCTCTATCGTCAACTTTACCCTCAACTGAGTCAATGGATCACACCAAAAGATAAGCCTCACTTCACGATTTTGTTGAATATATTGCTACAATTTTCTAAACTTAAAGAAGGCACTTAAGCCATCAGTTGACCTATTTGAGCCATTTTGTTGTGGTGCCTGTAGCCATTTGGAATGCCTGAGCTATATTTTCTGCAATCCCAAGCCCACACCAAAACGTTTTATGCTCCATTGCTTAAACAACTTTTCAAGGTATGGACTGAAATTCCTATGACCTTGACCTTAGGCACAAACATTGTATGGAATGAGCATTGTCTTATGAATCTTTGGTTTCAGACTGAAATCTTTGAGTATTAAGAAGATTCACGGCTTCTTTAGGGAGCTGGGCGATCGCCTCTTTCACAAACGCCTTCACAAACTCATCTCGACGATTGAGTTCAAACTGCTGTTTGACCACCGCTGTAATGCCGCCATCACCCCAATCTTGGTCATTGCGAAAATACTGCACAAAGCTTCTGCCTGCAATACGAGTCAGATAGGCCGCACTGATGCTCTGGATAGACTTGCCTACCACATAACCGCCCACGCTTAGCTCTAGCGCGGTTGTGACAACTTCCATTACCCCCGTCACAATGCCTAAACCCGCTAATGTTTTAGCAAGCGATAATGCCAATTCTTTACCCCGCTCTAGATCCATCTCACAGCCGTAAACCCGCCCCAGTTCTACCACCAGTTGGGCATTGACCACTGCCGTTGCCAATAGATCTACCACAGGCAATGGCGTAATCCAGATCACCCCAGCCCCAATCCACTGAAAGCGATCAACCAGACGATTGGCCTGCTTTAAGCGCTGGTCATCCATGAGCTGCTTCACGTCATCCCCCAGACGCGTGGCCTGAAGCAAGATGTTGTCTGCCAACAGTTCTTCCCCCTCAGCCCGTAAAATTATCACCATCTGTCGCAGCAGCGCCACAATATCGGGGTTACGCTGAACGGCCTCCCCGCTGGTTAGCTTTAAAGCTTGAGGGGCAGCGGCAATCGCCACAATCTCGGCATCCGGCACCCGTTCTTGCAGTCGCTGCACAATTGCATCGCGGTCGGCGGTCGGGTAGCGATCGATTTTGTTAAACACTAAGATAAATCGTTTGCCAATCTGTTGGAGTGCACTCAGCGCTTTGTATTCAGATTGGGTTAGGTCGCCATCTACGACAAACAGCAGCAAATCGGCCTCCGTCGCCAACTGTCGCGCGGCTTGCTCTCGCGCTGTTCCGGCAATGCCCACTTCTAATAAACCTGGCGTATCGGTAATGTGTAGTTCTCGCTGAATGCCTTTGAGGTCAAATTGGTAGGTTTCGCCGACGGTGGTGGTACCCATGATGGGTGAAACGCTTCCTGCCACTCGACCCAAGAGCGCATTGACCAGCGACGTTTTACCCGCTGAACCTGTGCCAAACACCACAATGTGCAGCTCACGGTATTTTAGGTTTTGCTCTAGCTGCTGCGATCGCAGCAAAAGCGCCTGCCTTGCCACCTCATCCTGAATATTGGCAACCTGCCGACGAACCGCCTGAAGGGTTTGATCTACAACGGCTGACGTTTGCTCTGGTAGCTGAATGGGTGCTTTTTGGGACTTACGTTTGCGGTGCGGACGGCTGAAAGTAAATCCGTAATAAATTAAAATGCCCGCTAAAGTCAACAAAAGCGCCCCAATGCCAATCAGCAGAAGGTTTGCCAGCAAAACAGAAGTGGCAGAGACGCTCACGTAAAGCTGAAGTAGCGTATTGGTCAGCCACAGCATTAGGCTCAAAAGCAACCCAACGCCAATCGCAATCAAAGCCAACCGAGGAGTACGCATAGGCCGCTACGGCAAATGTTTCGCGATAGAGCTGAACCCTGGCAGGTCAAGGCTTTGGCGTTGACCCAGGCGCATCATGAGCCACAGTGACACCACAAAATAGCTCGAGGAAAACACGCTATTAAACAACGTCATCCAAACCTGGGCGCTCACAGCATTTTCGTCAATCATGCCCAAGGATGCGTTAAACATCAGGCTGCCCAAAATCCAGGTCATGCCTAGGGTCATGGTAAGACGACTGAGATTGCGATGATGGCGATCGCTTTTCCGGCGCGTTAGCGTCCAAGCCGCAGGCACCATGCCAAAGACGGGCACCAAGTAGGTAAACAGCAGTAGGCGGCTCAAAGTGGGGCTGGTTAAAACGTCTTGCACATCATCCATTCTGCTGAACTCCTGGCGGTAGGCCAATGATATCTATCCTAACGATGCAGACCTTAGTATGCCCATGTTTAGAAGCGCTCTTATAAAAATGCTTAGCCTCCCATCAAACGGAGGCCTTGCTGTTAAAACAGTTTTACATCCAGAGAAAATAGAACTCGACTGTCCTCAAAACCTGGGCTGATATTGTCCCCAGGAACGCCAACCAAAGGGATTCCCCAACTCATTTGTAAACCAATGCGATCAGTCCACTCATAGCGCAGCCCTAAACCAGGCGAGATCAAAAAACGATCTTCTGTCGATGACCGCTTACGATAGTTCCAGCCATAGCCCAAATCTACAAAAGGGGTGAGGTAAAAGCGATGAGAACGATCTTCGCTGCGAAAGAGTGGAATCGCAACTTCTGCGGTGCTAAAGACCGCCTGGTCAAATAAGAAAAACCCTTCTGGATAGCCTCGCAATGCCCGACTGCCGCCCAGCCCCAGCAAAGATGGATTGGGTAAAGCTCTATCTGCAAGCTGCACAGATGAGCGCAGCGTAATGAGGGTATCTGGTTTGAGGGCATACAGCCACTGCACCTGCCCTTGCCATCGCACAAAGCGTCCATCGGGGGCAGATTTATTTTGCGTTGCGCCCACATCTAGGCCAATGCCAAGATCGGATCGCAACGTGAATAAAGCGCGACGATAGCGCTGATTCCATTCTTGAAAGAGGGTTAGCTCTGTAATTCGGATGCGGCCTTGGGCATCTGAGCCAGATTCTGGTAGAGACAGCGGAATGCCGCCTAGAAACGTGAGTTCACTTTCTTGACGAGACAGGGCTGCTCCCAAGACAAACTGTTGGTTGGGAGTATAAATAATGGGCTGACGGAAGGCGACGGTCAAGTTACGAGAACGGCTGGCAATATCTAGGGCTTTAAACGGCTTTTGAATGACATTGCTGTCTGACTGCCCATAGCTCACGCTGAAGGTGCCATCCTTGGCATTAATGGGCAGGGCGTAGCTAAGGTTGAATTCGTTGCTGCCGTCGGTATTGGTGTAGCCCAGATTCAGGCGATCGCCATAGCCCGTTAAATTCGTCTGGCGAAACCGAACCTGTCGCGCAAAATCACCGCTGGTCGCAGAGCGCGCGTTGTTGAGTACAACAGAAGCGCTGCGGCTCGGCGCAGAGACAACATTCACGACTAGCAGGTTGGTGCCGGGTTGAGTGCCAGGTAATAGCTCCGCAGAAATGCGATCAATCAGCGGAGACTGCTTGAGGAGCTGAAGCGCCTGGGTCAGACGGTTGACGTTGAGGGGCGTTTGCGTGGCAGAGCGGAGGCGATCGCGGATATACCGAGGCCGCAAAGACTTAGACACCGTCACGCGAATGTCTTCAATCGCGCCTTCGAGTACCTGGAGCCTCACAACGCCTTGACTGACATCCTGATTGGCAGGTAGATAGGCACCTGAGGTCAAGTACCCGCGATCTAGATAAAGCTGAGTGACCGCAGCGCGCGCCTTTAGTAAATCGGCAAACGCTAACGGACGATTTAAAAATGATGCCGTCACTGCCTGGAGCTGTTCTGCCGAAAATAGGGTGCTTCCTAATACCTCAAACCGTTGAACCGTGATGGTTCCAGAAGGGAAAGTATCAATAGAGGGCTGGGAGGGAATTGTAGAAGGCGGCAGCCGGAGAAACTCTTCTGGCGGCGGCAGCAGATCGGATGGCAGGGGTGCAGGCGGCGTCACTGGCGTTGGATTTGGCGGGAGCTGAGCAACCGCACTGCATGCCAACCCAGCAGTTCCCGTCACTGCGGCTGCTAGCCCTAAAAGTTGACAGGAGAATCCACCGCGCCAATCGAAAGCCCACCCACTCATACCGTCAACGTATCAAAAGAGAACACGCCTTGATAGTACAGGAGTCTTTGAGATTGTAGGATTTGAGATAGGAGAAATAAATATTTTCTTCTATCTTTTTGATTTAAGGTTATGAACGGGACTGACGGGATTCGAACCCGCAACTTCCGCCGTGACAGGGCGGTGCTCTAACCAATTGAACTACAGTCCCAAGCAACCTCTATTGTGCCTATGTGCTGACGTTTTGTCAAATAAAAGTTTTGAAGATTAATGCATCCGCTCAGACATCGACTGCGTTTCTACGTCACTAAATGTTGGTCTACAACATCTACAAGATAGTCACACCAGTGATGAACCATATCAAAGTCTGCGGCCTCAACCATCACACGAATCAGCGGCTCTGTCCCTGAAGCCCGGACTAAAATCCGGCCTTGATCGCCCATGGCGGCTTCAGCCTTAGAGATTGCACTCTGGAGTGGTTCACAGGTTTGCCAGTGACAGCGGCGATCGCGATCTTCAACCCGCACGTTTCTCAAAATCTGAGGGTAGGTCACAAAGCTGCCATCAACAAGCTCATGAAGCGTCACCCCCGACTGCTTCACAATTGCTGCAATATGAAGCGCTGTTTGTAGCCCATCGCCCCCAATACCGTAGTGTCGGCATAAAATATGTCCCGACTGCTCACCCCCCAGCATGGCGTTATGATTCAGCATTTCGGCATGGACGTACTGATCGCCAACATCCGCGCGCACCAGTTGCCCACCCTGTTTTTGCCAAGCACGCTCAAAGCCTAGATTTGACATGACCGTTGCCACAATTTTGCTGTCAGGCAATTGACCTGCCTGCTTAAGATGCCGACCCCAAAGGTACAGAATATAGTCGCCATCTACGGTACGACCGCTATTGTCAATTGCCAAAACGCGATCTGCGTCCCCATCAAAGGCAAAGCCTAAATCGGCTTCATGGAGTGCTACGGCGGTCTTGAGTGAATCTAGGTGGGTAGAGCCACAGTTCACATTAATGCGGGTGCCATCGGGTTTCTCATGGAGACAAATCACATCTGCCCCCATGCGCTGGAATAATTTAGGCGCAAGCTGCGTTGCTGCGCCCCAGGCTAAATCCAAAACAATCTTCATGCCCTGAAGGTTCAGCTTGGTGTTAAAAGGCTCCTGAAGCGATTCTAGATACACCTGAGTCAGTTCAGGCCGTGCATGGTGGCGCCCCCAGACTGAGTCACTGCTGATGCTGCTCTGGGCATCGCTAAAGTGCAGATGGTCTTCAATTATCTGCTGAATTTTGAGCGAAAGTTTTGCCCCATCCGCCCCAAAAAACTTAATGCCGTTATCTTCTGGAGGATTATGGCTCGCAGAGATCATGACGCCCCCCAATGCCTCGGTGTGGTGGGTGAGGTAAGCCACGGCGGGGGTAGGGCACAGTCCCATATTCCAAACGTCTAGGCCAGCGGTGGTTAAGCCTGAGGTGAGCGACATTGCCAGCATATCGCTAGAGCAGCGAGAATCTTGACCCATCATCAATGTGCCAGTTTGTCCTGCTTCCTGCTTCAGGACGGTGCCAGCCCAAAAGCCGACCTGCATGGCAAGGGCGGGGGTGAGCAGTTGGCCTGCTTTGCCACGAATGCCGTCGGTTCCAAAGAGACGACTTGACTTGGGCACAGCACAACCGAGATCGTTACTCTGCAAGGGTGACTGCGTTGACACAAGAGAAGACAAAGATTCTGAAGACATTACCATGACGCGATTGATTCACTCCACACAAAACAATATTGCATGGAGCGCCGTTTTGGTTAGACAGCGCTCCATGCTCAACTCACTCAAGCCGAATGGTCTTAGCCAGAACCCTTTGCTGCATCAGTGACTACTACCAAAGATTTAGGCTTTCAGCTAAAAACGAACGATCAATCTATGGATTGAATAGAATGATGCCGCTAGGATGCCGCTAGCTTATCATCTGGCAGAAAAATAAGCCTTTATTGTGCTTTGTAAAAGTTGCAGCGCAAAAAGCATGGAGATAAAAGCCTAAACTTGGCGATAGACCAATGGGCAGATTAGAGTGTTGGGTATAGCGTATTGTCTCATTTGGCCTCCATGACGTTGCTTCAGTCTCGACGCACCCCGCGATCGCCAAATCGATCTTCTCCCCAAGCCATCGGGCAAAGCCCCCGAAATATGGTCTTAATTGGCCTCGTGAGCCTACTTTTGTTTGGCCTTATTCCCGCACGACTCGCTTTTTTGCAGATCGTCCAGGGTTCTTACAATCGAGAGCTGGCAGACGAAAACCGGATTCAGCTGATTCCCAAACGACCAGAGCGGGGCAAAATCTTTGATCGCAAGGGTCGGATTTTGGCCAGTAGTCAGCTCTCTTACTCCGTCTTTGTGTGGCCTCTAGTTCAGAAAAAAGAGCAGTGGCCGCAAGTTTTAGAAACGCTGTCTAAGCTTCTAGAGATTCCGACATCGCAAATTAAAGAAAAAGTCGAAAAAGCAGGGGTCAATTCTCCCTCCTTAGTCCGAGTGGCGCGGGGCATTTCTTATGCTCAAATTGTGGCAATTCAAGAGCATCGCAGTGAACTGTTTGGGGTTGAAGTAGACAACGAAGCGACGCGGTTTTACCCTCAAGGAGAGATGGCGGCTCAGGCGTTGGGCTACATTGGCGAAATTACCGGAGAAGAACTCGAAAAGCAGAAGCATCGCGGCTACCGCCTCGGCGATGTGATTGGCAAAATGGGCATTGAAGCGGCCTATGAGGAAGAACTACGGGGCACCTGGGGCGGTCAGCAGGTTGAGGTGGATGGCGCAGGACAGATTGTTCGCATTCTGGGTCAGAAGCCGACGCTCCCTGGCAAAGACATTACGCTAACCCTTGATTTAGATGTGCAAAAGGCAGCGGAAGAGGCCTTGGGCGATCGCCCCGGCTCGATTGTGGCAATGGATCCTAGAGATGGGTCAGTGCTGGCAATGGTGAGCCATCCGGCCTTTGACCCCAACTGGTTCTCTAAAAGCATGACCGAAGCCCAGTGGCAGGATTTACAAAAGCGATCGTTTCCGTTTGTAGACCGCGCCATTCAGGGTTTTCCTCCCGCCAGCACCTTTAAGATCATTACGGCAACGGCAGGCATGGAGTCTGGGAAGTTTTCTCCCGAGACGGTGCTCATGACCTATCCTTCCATTCATGGGGTCGGCGACTGGAATGGAGCCGGATTTGGAGCCATTGGCTTTGTGACAGCGCTCCAGTGGAGCAGCAACACCTTTTTTGGTCAGGTGGGTGTGGGCGTTGGCCCTAAAACGCTGCTGGACTGGTCCCATCTCTACGGGTTAGGCCAAAAAACCGGCATTGAAATTGGTGGCGAAGCAGAAGGTTTTTTACCAACTCCAGACTGGAAAAAGAAGGTTTGGCAAGAAAAATGGAACCCAGCCGATTCGGTCATGATGGCGATTGGGCAAGGCGCAGTGCAGGTCAGTCCGCTTCAGTCGGCAGTGGTGTTTGCAGTTCCAGCCAATGGTGGCTACCGAGTGAAACCTCATTTGCTGAAGTCTGATACCCCCACCGACCGCGCACGACAGTCTTTAAACATCAAGCCCCAAACTCTCAATACCATTCGCACAGGAATGCGGGCAGTGGTAGAAGCCGGAACCAGCACCGCGCTCAACGTGCCTAACATTCCGCCCGTGGCGGGCAAAAGTGGCACAGGGGAAGATCCACCGCGTCCTTCTCATACGTGGTTTGGCGGGTTTGCACCCTTCAGTAAGCCAGAGATTGTAGTGGTGGCCTTTGCCGAAAACTCTGGCGGCGGTGGCGGTCATACGTGTGGCCCCATTGCTCTTAAGGTGTTTGAGGCGTACTTCAAACATAATCCAGTCAAATAGCCGCCGCAGACCCTAACTTCCGGCGCTCTAAACTACATTTGGCCGAGGTTTGCTGCCATCATGAGAATAGAACGATTGCCCATGATGGCAGGATGACGATTCTCTTTTACAAAGCGTGTGAGCCGTACGGCTGCTTCTCTAACTTTTCTCTCCACAGCATTCAGCTTGGGGGAGAAGTTTGGCAAACTTCAGAGCACTACTACCAAGCCCAAAAATTTATGGGCACGCGAGATCAGACGCTTTGTCAATGCATTCGCAATGCGCCTAGCCCTGAGATAGCCGCCGCAATTGGTCGAGATCCACGCCACTTGGTTAGGCCAGACTGGGAAGCGGTGAAGGTATCCATTATGCACAAGGCCGTTTTGACTAAATTTATGACCTATGGCGACCTCACAGAGATATTGCTGAGTACCGGAGAGCAGATGATTATTGAAAATTCCCCCACCGATACGTTTTGGGGATGCGGTTTAGATGGGCATGGTCAAAACCATCTGGGCAAAATTTTGATGAGAATTCGACAAGAAAGGCGAGAGGGCTTGACTCAAAAATAGAGCGTACTTAGCTTTAGCTAGCGCGCTGCTTCACAAGCATGAGCTAGGGCTGGGCATCAAAGCGAGTGCGGAACCCACCGTATTTGATCCAGTATTGTTTGAGAGTATGGCAGGGTAGATTGAGGCTGGCTTTTGCCCGATATAACAAGACCTGACGATGATCCCCCATCCAAATTTTGTCGACTGGCTCTACCCCAATAAAGGTGCCCCCCAAGAGCGTCACACAATCAGAAAAGCGCTCAACGGCGCTATAGTCAACGGTTTCAAAAATAAAGAAATTTCCTGAGCAAATTAAATGGCGGCTGCGAATCCAGCACTGCATCTTTTTTTGAGCTTCTGGGGGCAGCATCTTGGCTTCGGCAAGGGTAGGGAGGGCTGGAGGAGCATCATGAGAGGCTAGGGACTTCATGGGCGAAACTTTCCCGTTTCTGAAACCGTAGGGGGCCAAAGGCAGAACCCCAAACTTGCTGATGGGTATTGATATCCAAGCCTCGGTCTAGGCTGACCCAGGTGGTTTCTGTAATTTCAACGTAGCTATGGAGATAGGTTTGGCAGCCGTTTTTTTCGATCAGGCATTGGTTGCCTTCTACACCGCCGAGAAAGCGATCGCCACCCCCCTCCCCCGTTTCTCGCTTAAACACCATGGAGCAGTTGTGTCTGCGCTCAATACAGTCTGGCGTGATGGTGTTCAGGATGCCTAAATCTCGACCAGAACCTGCATAAAATAGCGCGTTTTTGAGGCTGTAGTTTTCGATGTAAATGCGATCGCCCTGATCGACTAAGCGATGAACACCCTGACGGTAGGGTTTCCAGAGGTCATAGTCGTAGACCTGCTCTGAGTAAAGTCCAATGCCGCCAAAAAACTCAAAGGGTAAGGGACGAAAAAAGACGTGAATATGAGCGTAGTCTTTTGAGTTTTCGCGGGCTTGCTGAGCATTGCTAAAGTCCCCTGCCATCCAACGCGCCAGGGTGATTAAATCATGGGAGGCTGATGTGGACTGATGGAACTCATTCATGATCCTGAGCTGACTTGGCGAATTTCTGAAGAAAATGAAGCCGTCACGACTCCAGTGCCAGCACTGGTTTTAATCAGAGACACTCGACAGCGAACGTTCGGGTTTACAAACCAGATTTTTTCTTCAGCGGCGGCGCGCTCATAGGCTGTCGTTAGCACAAATGTCCCGTCTTCTGTAATGGAATACTCGCCCACTGCCGCAATGGTTTCGGCATAGCCCTGGTCTCGCAGAAGTTTGCCGCAGTTTGCCTGATTTGGATCGGGCACCGGAACCAACACGCAGGTGCCTTTAACGGCTTCGCTGTCTTCCCAATCTGACTGTCCTTCCCAGCTCATGCGAAAGGGTGAGGCGATCGCACTAGGCTCAATGCTATAGGTACTGCACAGCTCTAAAACCGCTGGGTCAGTCGTTGAAAGCGTAATAATGTCAATCTCAGACTGCACGGCCTCAAAGTGGGCAAATGCCAAATGGTGAGCACTACGCTGCGATCGCCAGTGCCCAATAGACTTCTCAACAAACTCCGTAATGTCCATCAACCCTGTACCGTTTGAATGATTGGCTGCGCCTAAATAGACACATCAGGGCATAAAGACAACAGCCCTTTTTGGAAAGAGCGTACATCAATAAAAAATTGCTGCGTAGAATCGTTGCGTAGGGGCAGGTTTAGCCAAAACACTTTGGACTAAACCCAAACCCTCTGCCAAAACCTGCCTTCTTAGACTTTTACGCAACTTCAGTGATGCTGAGAATTTTGCCACCCGTTCTTTGAATATTTTGAATATTCTGAGAAAGTTGGCTGTAGGCCACTTCAAAGGTCACAGCACTGCGGGTCACGCGAGCGCCGTAGTTAGCCTTAGATACCGAAACACGGAACCGCTTGCCCGTATTGCCCGTGCCGCTGCCCGAAGCCCGAGCAGGGGAGACAATTTTGGTCGCCAAGTTACCACCCAGATCGCTGATGAGCTTTGCAGATTGACCAACATCATTTGCCGCAAACCCACGCATTAGCGCAAAGGTACGGTTGAAATTATTATTCTTAAAGCCAGTTTGGGTACGATTGCCCTGAGCCGAAGGCACAACGTTTTCACCAAAACCACTGAAGTATTCGTCGCTATCAACGTAGGAATTGATCTCGGCATCATAACCTTCAGCGTTGTAGCGCTGCACATGCTCTGCAATTTCAGCTTGGTCTTGAGGGGCGCGGCCTAGCAAATGCTTAAAGTTCAGTTCAATAAAGCGATAGGGCGAAGAGGTTTCAAAAAATAGCGAACGGTATAGCTCAGACTGAGCCACAGCACGGACAAACTCACGAACGCTGATATCGCTATTGCGGAGCTGAGACTCTGCACTGGTCAGCCGCTGGCTTTCGAGAACGTGGGCATTCCCTAAAACTTGGCGATAAACGGCGCGAATGACGGCCTGTAGATCATCTTCGGTTGCGTTGGGGCGAAGCTCAGTCGATTCTGTTTCAATCCAAAGTGTCATAATGGTGCCTCAATTAAGTTTGTGAGTTAAAAAAGGAAGATTAAAATCATCGGTCAAGAATCGCGAGTTAGATAACCCGGAGAATGATTCAGAAGCGGTGCGTTTTACACTCCCTCATCCCCTAACTCCTTCTCCCAGAACGGGAGAAGGGGAAAAGACTCTTACTCCCCTCTCCCGCTTTGGGAGAGGGGCTGGGGGTGAGGGTCAAAAGTGTAGGTTATTTAATTCATAATCCTAAGTCTTCATCCACCCGATGCCGCCGCCACTAGGAGATCTCAGTAATACTGACAATCTTTCCAGAAGTGCGATTAATGCGCTGGATTTGAGGCGTCATCTTGCTGGCAGAGACAATGTATTCCGTGGCGCTAACGCGACGGGGGCTGTCAAATTTAGACCCAGACACCAAGATTTTGAATCGCTTTTCGGTTCCAGAACCAATCACCGATGCAGAAGAAGCTTTAATCGCCGTAGCGCTATTGGTTGCAACAGCATAAACAAGCTGGGAAGCACCTACTGCGCTATCTACTTGGGCGGGACCGCGATCTAAGGCAAAGATGCGGTTGTAGCCCACTTGCTTCGCGTTCCCTTCGCTGTTTTTACCGCGATTGTAGGGCACTACATTTTCGCCAAACGCATCTTGGTATTCGCTGCTGTCAATGTAAGAGTCAATCTCAGCGTTGTAGCCTTCTGCAACGCAGCGCACGATATGCTCAGACACTTCTTTTTGATCTTGGGGCGCTCTACCCAACAAATGTAAAAAATTGAGTTCTACAAAGCGGTAGGGGGCACAAGACTCAAAGTAGCGCGCGCTATAAAACGCAGACTTTGCCACGCCGCGCACAAATTCTCGGACACTGATGGAGCGATCGCAGAGCTGAGACTCTAGCGTCACCAAGCGCTCACTGTCCATGACGTGAGGGTTGCCAAGCACCTGCTTATAGACGGCTCGAATCACCGTTTGGACTTCATCTAGGCCACTGGTCGGCCAAAGTTCTAGGCTTGTGGAAGATGCCATTGAACGTTATCTCCTAAAATTATAAAGATTTATCTGCCGCACTTAGATGGCTGTAATGCTGGCGATCACGCCGCCTTGACGATGAATCCGCTGATACTCTTCGGAGAGCTTATCGTAGGGCACCATGTACACCTTATTAGCCGTGCGGAACTTAGAAATATTGTTCACGACCTTGGCACGATAGCCCGTGACTTCAATGCGGTAGACCTTGCCCTGATCGCCAGCCCCAACGCCCAAACGGGTGCGAGCGCTGCCCGCCGGATCGCGGAACGTTGCGCCATCGCCAGCGGGAGAAATAACGGCGGTGGGCGTAGATTGAATCACCAAGCTATTTAAGCGAGGGGACTTGCCAGCAAGATTTCCTTTAAGGCTGCTGCTGGATGCACCCCGCACCATTTGGAACGTGTGGGTAAACTGCACCATGCTTTGGCACGCTTCGGTTTTATAGCCCCGAATATAGGGCACAAAATTTTCCCCAAAGGTGTTTTGGTACTCATCGCTGTCGATGTAGGTATCAATATCAGCTTCAAACCCTTGGGTATCCAGCGTGGTGCTGTGTCCGCGCATTTCTTCAAGATCGAGCGGAGCACGACCCAAGAGGTGACGGAAATTTAGCTCAATAGCGCGGTAGCGCGCACAGCTTGTAAAAAAGCGAGAGCAGTAGAGGTCTGACTTTGCCACGGCACGGACAAATTCACGAACGCTGAGTTCCCCACGTTTAAATTGAGACTCGGGCACGACAAGCCGCTCGCTCTCCATGACGTAGGCATTGCCTAATACCTGCCGATAAACGGCCTTAATAACGGTTTCGGCATCTTCTGAGGAACCAGAGACCCACTCAACGGGAGGGGTTTCGTCAAACAGACTGACGCCAAGGCGTGAAGCGGGTCCAAAGGGCATTGATGCACTTCTCCTGGATTAATGGAAAATTTATGAGAAATTATTTCAAAATATAAAGAAATCTCTAATAAAGAACCTTAATTGGCTAAATGCTGCATGTCATTTGCAGACAATCAAGCCCTTAGGTATTGTCAGAGAATCTTAATTTTACGAATGCTTTAGCCCTACAGGCGCTTAATACATTGCTTTTCAATCTTCTTATAAGAGTGGAGTCAACCTCGTTAAGATTTATGAAATGTGGCAGCTTCTACACAATTCAAACTTATTTTCGCGCGTGCGGTCAGGTTGATGCTGAATTGTGCAATCAACCGAAACGCGACGAGCTGACAGTCTAGTTCTCGGGCTTGGGGTCCCAGTCGGCGGGGGGTTCGGCTGCGCGTGGCAAAGGCTGCGGCTCTTTTTGAGCGGGGGAAGGGACGAGCGTTAACGTTCGCTGATGGGTTTGTGGCGTTGGCTTGGGCTGTCGGCGGCGGGCGGTACCTTCTTCGGTGGTTTCTTCGGCGATGACCTCATAGAGTAACGCCAGTTTGCTAGCATCATTGCCCTTGCGCAAAACCCGCCCCAAGCGCTGCACATACTCTCTTGTCGAGCCTGTGCCAGACAGCACGATCGCAATTCGGGCTTCGGGCACGTCAACACCTTCGTTAAGAACCCGTGAAGCCACAATGCTGGGGTACTCGCCCGACTTAAACTTATCTAAAATTTCGTGACGCTCTTTGACGGGGGTTTGATGGGTAATGGCCGGAATCAGAAAGTCTTGGGAAATGCGATAGACCGTGGCGTTATCGTCGGTAAAAATGAGGGTGCGCTCTGGGTGATGCTGCCCCAGCAGGTCAGCCAAAACCCGCAGTTTACCTTCAGTCCCAAATGCGATCGCCCTGGCCTCTCGATGGGCTAACATGGCTCGCCGTCCGGCTTTGGAACGCGCACTTTCTTTAACAAACTGCTGCCATCCGTTGAGGGTGCCGAGAAAGATACCGCGCTCTTGCAAAAACGCATTGCGGGTTTGGATGAGGGCATCGTAGCGATCGCGCTCTAATTCCGTGAGCTTGACCCGAATTTGGGTGGCCTCATGTTTTGCCAAGGCAATGCCGGATAGCTCTTCAGAAGATTTGCGATACACTTCAGGGCCGATGAGATAGTCTAGGTCGGCATGTTTGCCGTCACTGCGCTCTGGGGTGGCGGTGAGTCCGAGGCGATAGGGGGCGATCGCATATTCTGCAATAACGCGATTGAAGCCGCTGGGCAAATGGTGGCACTCGTCAAAGATCAGCAGGCCATAGAGATTGCCCAAACTTTCGGCATGGATGGCGGCGCTATCGTAGGTGGAAATCAGGATGGGAGTGCGATCGCGGGAGCCACCGCCCAATAAGCCCACTTCTGCATCAGGGAAGGCTGCCAAAAAATGGGCATACCACTGGTGCATTAAATCTAGAGTGGGCACCATAATTAACGTACTGCGCCCAATAGACTGCATCACAAGCTGCGCCAGATAGGTTTTACCCGCCGCTGTGGGCAGAACCACCACACCTCGTTTGCCAGATTTCTGCCATTGCGCAAGCGCCTCCTGCTGATGCAGGTAAGGCGTCATGTCAATGCGAGGCACAAGCGTTAGCTCTTGGTAGGCACGGGCTTTATCGTCTATGGACGTTTGGGCACGATATAGAGCGCTCACCAAAGCGCGGTACTGAATCGCAGGGACTCGAAATTTTTCGATGCGGTCATCCCAGGTGGCGTAGTCTAACCAGTCTTTCCCCTTGGGGGGCGGGTGCAAAATCAGCGTCCCGCGATCGTAAGAAAGCTTTGGGTTACGAGCCATGCCAAGCCTAATGGGTCATCTCGTCTATTGTCGCTGATTGGGGGTTAAAGCTGGGTTTAACGTGAGTTCGACAGAAACCAATCACCCTCATCCTCCCAGCCTCCTTCTCCCGCAGGAGAAGGAGGAGCAACCAAAAATCAAGACTTTTAAGCCCCTCTCCTGCGGGAGAGGGGTAAAGCCTTTGGCTATAAGAAAGGGGTGAGGGACCCAAAATTTAAGGGTGGCAGAAAAATCTGCCACCCTTAAACAAGAGATTGAGCAATGAGATGCAATTTTAGGAATTTTGGCGATCGCGGCCAGCCTTGAAGTTTTCGACAAGGCGACCACAGTTGAGCCTAAATTCTTGCCATCCTAGCTTCGTTCCAGGCAGCGCTTCATCCCAGGAAGCGGATAGAACTCCGTAACTCAACCCAAGTACCCCTAGCCCTAAACATCCGAGGCTTGCAAGTAAAACGGCGACGTTTGGGAGTTCAATCCCATTCTGAAAAACAACAAAGTAGCTGATCGGAAAAGTGGATAAGCCTAAAAGTGTCGGTACGCCACAAAAGATCGTCATCCGCTTCGCCATCCGTTTTGTGACCACTTCAGGAATGCCCTGAGCAGACTTAGAACGAGGTGCCCGTGAAGGCTTAGGCGAGACAGATTTGGGTAGATTTTTCGGCGGGCTTTTTTTAGATGCAGACACCTTATCTTTACCCTTAGGTTCGTAGGGCAGCGACCCGAAGCCACTGCGTTCATCCCTAGGGGAGTTTGATGGTTTAGAGTTAGCAGCCATCGGTAACGAGAACCTATCCGCGAATGCCAAGGCGGGTGATTAACTGTCGGTAGTGGTCGTTGTTGTGCTTCTGGATGTAAGCCAGAAGACTCTTACGTTGTCCAATCATTTTCAAAAGACCGCGACGGGATGCGTGATCTTTCTTGTTGGTCTTGAGATGGTCACTGAGGCGTGAAATGCGCGCAGACAGCATCGCCACTTGAACATCGGAGGATCCGGTGTCGGTAGGATGAACCTGGTATGCGTTGATAATCTCTTGTTTCTTCTCTTGCAGAAGGGTCATAGGTGTTGATTAATTTGTTGCAAACCTAGATTTTAGCACACTAAGCTAGATGATTTACTACTCTATTTTTCAATGTCAAGCCCGAAAGCACAGTGCTAGAATGCGCCCAGGAAAGGTAGTACGTTTTGCTGGCTCAGCATTTTCCCAAAGGTTACGTCTATTAAGGCCGCTAGTGTGTGGTCATCTCTGTTGAGTAGAAACATGGTTCAGGACAAGCTATCTCAACTGCAATCTTTATTTCGCCAGATGGATCGGGCGTTGATTGCCTATTCTGGCGGTATTGATAGTACCCTGGTGGCAAAAATTGCTCAGGATGTGTTGGGCGATCGCGCTTTAGCCGTTACCGCCGTCTCGCCGTCTCTGCTGCCAGAAGACTTAGAGGATGCCAAAATTCAGGCTGCTGAGATTGGCATTGCCCATCGGCTGGTAGAAACCCACGAAATGGCGAACCCCAACTACACCAGCAACCCTATCAATCGGTGCTATTTCTGCAAAAGTGAGCTGTACGATACCCTCAAACCCCTTGCCCAAGAATTGGGCTATGCCTATACGGTAGATGGCGTGAATGCGGATGATTTACACGACTATCGCCCCGGAATTCAGGCGGCAAAGGAACGAGGCACGCGATCGCCGTTAGCAGAGGTAGGACTCACAAAGCTGGAAGTGCGAGAGCTGTCGAAGTTTCTGGGGCTATCTTGCTGGGATAAACCTGCCCAGCCTTGTCTCAGCTCAAGGTTCCCCTACGGCGAAGAAATTACGGTGGATAAGCTGCGGCGCGTGGGGCAAGCAGAGCGCTACCTACGAAACTTGGGCTTCACTACATTAAGAGTGCGATCTGAAGGCGCTACGGCAAAAATTGAGCTGCCTGCGGATGGAATTCAAACCTTTGTGCAAACCACAGATTTACCTCAGCTCGTCGAGGCGTTTCGGAGCTATGGGTTTACTTATGTGACCCTTGACTTAGAAGGGTTTCGCAGTGGAAAGCTGAATCAAGTTTTAGCTTTGAATGAAAAAATGATGCCACAAGTGATGGAAATCACAGCTTATTCGGCTTGATATCACAGACTTCTTAATGCGATCGATGAAGAATACTTATATTGAGTTTTTACTTCAGAGGTCAAGATTATGAAAACAGAATTAATTGCAAATTGGGTTCTCGTTGAAGGGCACCTAGAATTGCGGTGGATAGCCAAAGATGATAATCGATTCACCATTATAAATCGCTTTGTCTCTCCGCTTCAAGAAGCGGCTTAAGAGTATCCTACCTTTGGCACTCTAAGGCTTTCAGCCCTTGAACTGCTTCGTAGGAATCTATCATATCCCCCATGATTAAACCCCAACTTGTCGGTTCTCTAGAATGTGATCTCATAAATCTAAAAATCCCTGCTGAAATATCTGGCAGGGATTTTTAGTGACTGAACGGAGTTTTATCTTTGACACAAATATAATTAAGGTAGACTAATGCAATAGAGAATTAGCCTGCTCCACGGATAGAAAAGTGACGGAGAATCAACATTTAAGATGGTCTCATGGCAGAAATGTACTTACAAGATTTCAGCGTTTGGATTGATCATACTGTTCAGTTATTACGAGAACGTTACTGGCATGAAGTTGACGTAGCGCATCTGATTGAGGAACTTGAAGACTTGGGCAAAAGTGAACGACAAGCCATTGCCAGTCAACTCACCCAGATCCTTAGCGTGAGCCTTGCTGATAGATCTTTTCCCATTTAGATGACAGTATTTATAGATCGCATATTTATGGATCGCATTACAGAACCAGAACTAATGAATGAGGCCGAGCAAGCGCGTGCCTATGCTGAAGCCGACTTTGCCGAACCCCACGCGCGCTGTATTGAGCTGCTGCAACACGCCCTCCCCAATTTGTCCCAGACGGGCGCAGCCGTAGACCTCGGCTGTGGTTCTGGTGACGTCACCCTACGCCTCGCGCGTGCCTTGCCAGCCTGGACAGTGGATGGTCTAGATGGCTCCTCTGCCATGCTGCACTACGGCTATAAAGCCATTGAGCAAGCAGGCTTACCCGCACAGATTACCCTGCATCAAGCCTATTTACCCAACGGAGATGCACCCCGCGCGCATTACGATCTCATCTTCTCAAACAGTTTGCTGCACCACCTTGCAGACCCAATGGTGTTGTGGCAGTCTGTCCATCGGTGGGCGAAACCCAATACCGCCATTTTTATGATGGACTTAATGCGTCCCGATAGCGCCCAAATAGCTGCTCAGCTTGTCGATCAATACGCTGCCCACGAACCCGAAATTTTGCGCCGCGATTTTTATAATTCACTTTTGGCGGCCTATACCCTTGATGAAGTTCAGGTGCAGGTTCAGCAAGCCCACCTGGGCTATTTAGAGATGAAGCCTGTCGGCGATCGCCATTTCATCCTCTGGGGTCACTACCAACCCAAGGCGGCCCAAAGCGGGATGGTCGTAAGGTAGGCTGCATGGGTCTTCATATACGATTGAAATCGCTATGACTGGATTAGCGAACTATCCTGCTGCCTTTGAGGCAGCTTAATCGCGTTATGGCCTTTGACAACCAGCCGGACTGGAGATGCGCCGGAGGTTAAACCCCGTCGGATCGGTCGCACAGATCGGGTATCAGCTAGCGATAGTTCTACACATGACAAGATTTTGCTTAACACCACCTTCATTTCAAATTGAGCAAAAGCCGTCCCAATGCAGCGACGGCTACCCCCACCAAAGGGCAAATATTCAAACGGAGAATACTGTCGCTCCAAAAAGCGTTCTGGCCTAAAACAATCGGGGTCTGGATAGAGATCTTCGCGGTGATGGGTGAGATAAATGCAGCCAACGATGATGGTTCCAGGTTCGAGCTTGTAGCCCATCACTTCAACAGGTAAGCGCACAACCCTTGGAAACGTCAGCATTCCGACAGGGTAAATCCGTAGCGCTTCAGAACAAACCGCATTTAAGTAGTTGAGGCGCAAAAGCGCGTTGGAATCATCAGGGTTATCAAGTCCCTCAAGTTCTTGCAGTAGCTGCTCACGGACGCCTGGAACTTTGTGAACCCAGTACAGTGTCCAAGTCAGCGCAGTTGCAGTTGTTTCATGCCCCGCCACTAAAAGCGTCATCAATTCATCGCGTAACTCTACATCCGTCATCGGCTCGCCTGCTTCATCTCGAGCCGCCATGAGCAACGAGAGAATATCGCTGCGAGAAGCGTCTGGACAGGCGCGGCGCTCGGCAATCTCGTCATAGATAATCTGGTCTATTTTCTGTCGTTTACGAACAAAGTTACCCCACGGACTTAGGGGGCCTAAATCTCGGCGAAAGCTCGGGAAATAGAGAAGGCTAACGCTGACGGGGTTACTCATGTTATCGAGCATGGTTCCCAAGAGCTGCTCTAGCTGCTGATAGCGAGGGCCTTCGACCAACCCAAATACAGCCCCCAAAATCACCCGCATCGAAATCGCCTGCATCGATTCCCGAACGGAGAAGGGCTGACCGACAGGCCATTCGCTGATCACGGCCTCGGTGATGTCGCCAATGAGCTGTCCGTAGGAGCGCATTCGTTCTCCGTGGAGTGGGGGCATCATGAGCTGACGCATTCTACGGTGGCGATCGCCACTTAGCCCAATCACAGACTGTGTGCCTAGAAAGGGTTCAAACAATCCATTTAGCTCACCAGGCGCATCAAATGTCTTGGACTCATCATTGGTTAAAAGGGTTTGTAGCGCTTGAGGATGGCTACAAAAAACAACGGGCGAAAGTTTATCCCCCAGCGGTACCGTAAAGCAGTCACCATAATTTTGAGTGCAGCGCTGCATAAACGAAAACGGACTCGTAATCCAGTCGAACATTTGCCAAATCGCCGGAGTTTTTGGCCCATTGGGAAGTGACATAACAGTCTCCTGCTGACGAGGTTGTTTGCTTTAGTCAAAAACGCAGATGCTTTCCATCTATCCATACTAGAGAATTGCAGGGATACCCTGCTGGATGTGATGAATGCAGCAGGGCGCAACGGAAACAATTTTCCCTTTGTAGAACGAGCGGTAAGTTTGACCTAAATCAAGCCACAACCGTTAAGATCAGAGTGTTGAGGCGTTCGAGGTCGTTATGTTTGTTCAAGAACTATCCCCCATTTTTCAAGAATTGGTTCAAAAGCCCGTGGCATTTCTAGGCGGATTCGCATCAGGTTTACTGCGACTCAATCTATCTGAAGACCCCGTCAGAACTTGGCTAGATCGAGAGTTAGGCGTAACAATGCCACCTTCTACTACGCCGCCTGGGGGCAATGGTAGCAACGGTAATGGGCCTCAGTCGATCAATATTGACTAGCTTTGGCTTCAGTAAACGCGCTCATACTCAGTTGATGTAATGCTGAATCAGATCCTGAATCAGACACTGAATCAGGCTTATTGCCCATAGTTTGCGCTATTCTGTGTTGCAAATTGATGAATATGAATCAGCATGTTGCGAGATCTCTGGATTGGTGGTGCGTTAGGTATAGGTTTCTGTTGGTGGCGCAGCCAGTCCCAGCGCGTTGAGATTACGGTCGAGCAGTCCCAAGGAAATATACAGCAGCTTCAGCAGCAGTTGACAAAAATTCAACGGGAGCTGACCACCGCCCTCACTCAAAAGACCGCCCTAGAAACTCAGGTCGCTGAACTCAACCAGATTGCCACCGATCGCGCGATTGAGCTGATTCAGATTCAGGCTGATAATGTTGACCTGATCGCCCAGATTGCCGAGCTAACTCAAAAGCGTACCCGCAAAAAACGAACGCCTAAGGTTGCCACTCTCCTCTCTGAGCCTGCTGGAGATCCAGTTCTTTTATCTGAACCTGAACCTGAATTAGAGCGATTGCTACCCTTTAGCTTGAACTTAGATCTGGTTCAAGCAAAGCAGCTTGAGTCGGCAGAGGCGACCCAGCTCCTTCAGTCTGTGTTCGTTGAGGAACCGACTGCGACTCCATCCGCAGACATCACCCTCGGGTTAGATGCTGCCCATGCGACATTTCTGCAAACCCTCAAACAGCAGCCGAAATGGAGCCGTGAAGAACTCATGGGCGTTGCCCAACGCTTAGACCTGCTCTTAGATGGCGCATTAGAACTCATTAATGAAGCCGCCTTTGAGCGTTGCGACGAAGCCTTAACAGAGGGAGAAGACCCCCTTGAAGTGAATCTAGATGTTTTGCAGGAGCTGCTGTCGTGACTAAACCCCCTGTGATTAAGGTGAAAGAGCGCGACGCGGTCATTCAGTCTCTGCGGGCTGGGGTGGTGCCCCGCACGGGTTTGCCGCTGATTCAGGTGGGGCGAGTGCGAGAAATTGAGGCGCTGATTCAAGATATAAAGCGGATTGGGGAGGGCGGGTCTGCAATCCGCTTTGTGATTGGCGAGTATGGCTCTGGCAAAACTTTTTTTCTGTCTTTAGTGCGCTCGATTGCCCTTCAGGAAAAGCTGGTGACGGTACATGCAGACCTCACCCCCGACCGCCGACTCCACGCCACCGGAGGTCAAGCGCGATCGCTCTACACCGAGCTGATGCGGAATCTCTCTACTCGCACCAAGCCAGAGGGGGGTGCCCTAGCTAGCGTAGTTGAGCGCTTTGTAACTTCAGCCATTAGTGAAGGCCGCGATCGCAGTCTCAGCCCCGAAGCCGTCATTCGGGAGCGGCTGGCGCACCTGTCTGAAATGGTGGGTGGGTATGACTTTGCTGAAGTGATTGCCGCCTATTGGCGCGGTCATGATGCCAGTGATGAAACCCTTAAAGCAAGTGCTATTCGCTGGCTGCGAGGAGAATTTAGCTCCAAAATTGAGGCACGGCAGGCATTAGGGGTGCGCACCATCGTAGACGACGAGAATGTGTACGATCAGCTCAAGCTGATGGCGCAGCTCGTGCGGCTGTCTGGCTATAGCGGGCTGCTGATCTGTTGGGATGAATTGGTTAATTTATTCAAGCTATCTAATGCCCAAGCGCGCAAAAGCAACTACGAGCAAATTCTGCGGATTTTAAACGACGTGCTGCAAGGTACCGCAGCGGGGATGGGCGTACTGCTCGGCGGCACCCCTGAGTTTTTGACCGATACGCGTCGCGGGCTATATAGCTATCCGGCATTACAGTCAAGGCTGGCAATGAATACCTTTGCGGTGAATGGACTGGTAGACTACAGCGGCCCAGTCTTGCAGCTCACCAATCTCAGCCCAGAGGATTTGTACGTGCTGCTGGGCAAGATTCGCCATGTTTATGCCACTGGTGAGGCTAAGCAGTATCTCATCCCAGACGAAGGCATTCAGCAGTTTATGGCGCACTGCTCTGGGCGCATTGGGAATGCTTATTTTCGGACACCTCGCAATACGATTACGGCCTTTGTGAATCTATTAGCGGTTCTGGATCAGAACCCTCAAGCCAAGGTATCTGATCTGATCGCCCAAACGGATATTAGAGGGGAAGTTGGAGCGATTGGCGTTAAAACATCAACGCTCAAATCATTAGCGGACTCAGACTCTGCGGTGGATGAAGACCTTGCAACATTTACGCTTTAGGCGATTTACAGAAAGCTACGTTGTTGAAATAACAGTACTGCTGAAATATGGACTCCATTCTTGAGATGAATCCCTTTCAAGATAGGATTTCTATAGACTACGCTAATGTTGTGATGGATAACAGTGAGCGATCAAGTCCGTGACTGAAACAATCTACGAGCGTGCAAAAAACCTCAAAGAGGCATTTCGAGCCTGTGATCTTCGTCCTTTAATGGGTGAAGCCATGGCTCGTTACTATGTCGATTTGTCTAACGTGAGGAAAACTAAGGCGATCGCAGGGGTTAGTGCCAAGCTATCGACACTAGAAGCTGGAGAATATACAACCATTCTGTTTACAGGCCATCGAGGATGCGGCAAGAGTACAGAACTTCAGCGGATCCAATCACATTGGCAAAAAGATTATCGCGTTATTTATCTAGAGGCTGATTCAGAGCTAGATATTAATGATGCGGAATACACCGATTTATATCTGGCGATTATCAAGCGAATTACTGAGGATTTAACAGCTCTTCAGCTCAGATTTGATCCAACGTTACTGCATAGTGTCGAATCCTGGTTTAAGGAAGTGACTAATGAAACGGAAGAATCCGTTGAGCGATCCATTAGTGCTGAAGTTGCGGGAGAATCAGGGTTTCAAATTCCTTTTATTTCTAAGCTATTAACAAAACTGACAGCTCAAATCAAGGGTTCGGATAAGCAAAAAGTCATTATTCGCCAAAAGTTACAGCAGGATATTTCTCGACTTCAGAATGATTTGAATCTTTTGCTAGATGATGCGAACCGGAAACTTAAGAAGGAGTATCCAGGATATGCAAAAGGCTTTTTAGTGATTGTCGATAACTTAGATCGGGTATCGCCTCGTGTTGCAAACCACCTCTTTTTTGATTATGGTGTGCAATTACAAGATTTGAACTGCACTTTGATTTATACTGTGCCAATTTCAGTTATTTATTCTGGACAAAAATTGAGCAATGTGTTTGACAGCCCAAACATTATGCCAATGGTAAATATCTATCAGTTCGAGAGAGACCAGTGTGATTTAACCCATGACGATGAAGCATTGGAGGCGATGAATGGGTTGATTGAGCAGCGCGTTGAAGTCGATCAAGTTTTTGAGTCTCGCGATGCGTTGTTAGCTTTGGCAAAAGCAAGCGGGGGTCATGTCCGGCAGTTGATGCAAACCATGCGAAATGCTTGTCTTTCGGCAATATCTGAGGGACGTACTCAGGTAACGGATGAAGATGTAAGTTACGCAATTAAGCAAGAGCAGTTTGAATTTGAGCGGCTGATTCCAAGAAATCATTATCGTGTGTTGGCTCAGGTGTGTTTGACCAAGGATATTTCTGAAGAAGAACTTGGCCCTGCAATGTTGTTTAATACCTCGGTATTGGAATATAACGGAACTCAGCGCTGGAATTACGTTAACCCAGTGGTGAAATATAGTGATGCCTTCCAGAAAGCACTCCAAGCAATTCAATCGGGGCAGTAATATGGATGCCCTAATACAATCACTACCTCAACACCGTGAAAAGGCTTTTAGGCTGTTGCTTTCGTTTGTAAATGTATCGAAAGGGTTGACGATTGGGTTTATTGAATCCAATTTCAAGCTTGATATAGATACCGTTCTTGAGGCACTTCAGCAAGATCCTACCTGTCAAGAAATTCAGTTTGAGATATTAAATTTCTCAGATCCGCAGCTTCGATTTGTGCGAGATTTGATTGTGCAGGCACTGCACAATATTCAGGTTGCACCAGACAAAAAACTGGTGTTAATTATCCGAGGACTAGAGCAGTCTATTGGGATGACGGGAGATTACCCACCCATGCTGCAAGATCTCAATTTTGTGCGGGATGACTTTGTCAAAAGCATTCCCCATCCACTGCTGTTTTGTTTGCCAGATTATGCCATTACTCGGCTAGCAAGGTATGCACCTGATTTTTGGGCTTGGAAATCGGGGTTATTTCGGTTTCAGACATCGCCAACAACGCAGGCTAATGCGCTGGCGCAGACTCTTGATTCAGAGAAAATTCGCGGAAGTTTAGATTTAGCAGAAAAGCAAGAGCGAATTGATTTGCTTCAGCGCTTATTGATGGAGTATCAACCCTCTGGTCATAAGCAAACTCAAGCGAATCTTAAGACTTGCCTCAATATTTTGAATGAATTGGGAGTCCTATATCGCAGCCAAGGAGATGTGGTTAAAGCAGAGCAAATGTTTCAAGATGCTTTAGCTCAACTTACTGACGAACCTGAGCTTGCATCGGTGAAGGCTTCTCTACTCTATGGGCTAGGGTTTCTCTACGATGATTTAGGTAAACCTGAAGAAGCGATCGCACTTTACGAGCAATCCTTAGAGCTGAAAGAACGCATTGGTCATGTCCAGGGCAAAGCCGCCACACTCCATCAGATGGCTGGTATCTATGCCGATCAAGGGGATGTGGAAAAGGCGGTCGCACTTTATCAGCAATCCTTAGAGCTGACTGAACGCATCGGAGATGTCCAGGGCAAAGCTGCCACCCTCCACGGCATGGCAGGTATCTATTGCAATCAAGGGGACGTTGAAAAGGCGATCGCACTTTACCAGCAGTCCTTAGAGCTGAAAGAACGCATTGGTCATGTCCAGGGCAAAGCCGCCACCCTCCACTGCATGGCAATTATCTATGCCAATCAAGGGGAAGTGGAACAGGCGATCGCGCTTTACCAGCAATCCATTGAGATTGAAGAACGCATCGGTAATGTCCAGGGCAAAGCCGCCACCCTAGTTATGATTGCTCAACTGCTTGCAATGCAGGGAGAATTTAATAAAGCTATCAAATATACCCATGAATCGCTGGGCATCTTAACCCGTCTCAAATCTTCCGATGCAGCCAACGTGCAGAGCATCCTTTTCAGCATTCTGTTGGCATCCCCTCACGCTGAACAGATCCAGCAACTGCTCAGCCAAAGCGATCACAAAGGCATACAGATCCTCATTCAGCAAATTGTTCAAAATTTATAGTCTTTAAATCTGCATCTTGAAAAAAGGTTCCAGGAAGCGTCTTCATCTCTGTGAGCAGTTGTAAAAGCTGACACCCCGTCAGCCAGAGCAAGCCTAAACCCAGCCCTGATAGCCCCAAGGCCAGTCGCTCATTTGTGGTACTCCATGCGGCAAAGACCCACATCCCTACAAAAAATGTCAAGCCGTAAGTTGCGATCGCACTAGCTGTCGATACACCTAATTTTAGCCAGGGTTGATAGCCTGCAATCCGCAACAGCATCCCCATCCCCAAAAGCCCAAGAATTGCGCCAACTGTTGCAGTTACGGGGTTTGAGCTATAAAAATAGCCCCCATAGAAAAAGCCAACCAGTGCGCCATTCAGCAGCGCTGTTGCCCCATAAGCCCATAATCGGAGAGGATGCTTTGCAAATAGGGCGATCGCCGCAGCTAACCCAATACATGCCATCACACCTTGGAGTAATAAAACATAGGGCCAGGCTGGGTCTTCCCAAGTTTTGCCCATTGCGCCAAAGACCATCCGTGAAACCGCATCGGTCATCAACAGCGCAACCCCAATTGTTACGCTTGTTCTCAACACAACCTGAAAACGAGAACGCCCTACACGAGCATGGCTAAAGTTCGCGCCTGTTAAGTCAGCCTTGCTAAAGTTACAGCCTCGTAAATCGGCATTGCTAAAATCTGCCCCTCTCAAATCTTGTCCAGCAAAGGAGCGATTTCTCAAATTTTGCCCTGCAAAGTTAGACTGACTTTTATCTGTCATGGCATCGCGTTCGCAATCGGTTGAGCAGTGCACTTAAAAAAACTATCAACACCGGAATAATGACCTCTTCTTTTCAGCCTAGACCGCTTTGGCAATGGGCTATTGTTCTGAGCCTATTGGGTGCGCCCCTGACCTTTTTTAGCCTGCCCTATTTCTGTCGTCCAGTACAGCAGCCTCAGAGCAAAACTTTATTTCAGGGCATCGTCTACCAGCGAGTGGTGCGCACCACGCCTCGCCCAATGATGGTGCATATTGTCAGCCTGGATCTTACGCATGCCGGACTCAGGCCATTCGTAACCCCTTCAATCCCTTCTGTACAGCCAGACCACACCCAGGCACGAACCACTTCTCATTTTTTGAAAGAATTTGGCCTCCAGCTTGCCATTAACGGCAATTTTTTCTACAGGTTTCGAGAAGAAACACCTTGGGACTATTACCCTCACGAAGGCGATCGCGTGGCGGTAGTGGGCACTGCCATTTCTAATACCACGCCCTATTCCAAACCCGATTCCATCGGCAAAGATGAATTCCCAGCCATTTGTTTTACCCCACGGCAAACGGCTGAAATGGTTAGAAATGGCGTTTGTCCGGTGGGGACTACTCAGGCTATTTCTGGAAACGAAATTTTTCTAACGCAGGGTCAATTTGCTCAGCAGCCTTCTCAATGGTCTAGAGATTGGGATAAACCCTACCCGCGCACAGCCATTGGGCTAGATCGTTCTGGCACAAAGGTTTGGCTGATTTTAATGGACGGTAAGCAGCCGCTCTATAGCGAGGGTGCCACTATGAAAGATCTTGGGGCGATCGCCGCCACCCTAGGCATAGATTCAGCGCTGAACTTAGACGGTGGGGGTTCTGTTACCTTGGCGATCGCAACTCAAAATGGCTCAACTGTCCTCAATTCACCCATTCAGTCCAAAATCCCGACCTGGGAGCGACCCATTGCGAATCATTTAGGCTTCTATGCACTCCCTCTACCTCCTAATGCCCTTCAGCCCTAGGCGATCGCCAATAAAAACAGGAGAAATCCTAAGCAGCCAACCAGTTAAACAAGTCCCCCACCGTTAGGCGCAAATTTTGAGCAAACGTCGGCACCGGAATCTGGCTGTCTGCTGCCTCAAATACGGCAATAGTGTGATCAGCAAAATAAACAAAGACCAAGCGTTCTTCAGAATCAATCAGCCAGCCCATTTCAGCGCCATGAGCTAGGCAGTGGAGAATATTGAGCACCACCTTCGTTTGGCTTTGGGCTGGCGATAGAATTTCGATAGCCCAGTCCGGCGCAAGTTCAAACACATTTGCAACTTGACCATCAGGATCCCTCGGCATTCGTTCCCATCGAAACACCGATAAGTCGGGGACAATAGAACGCCCTCCAAAGGTACAGCGTAATTCTGGATAAGCCCGCGCAATGAGAAGAGGCTTGAGCGCAGTATTAACAACTGCGCCCAGATCGCCTTGAATGGTGCTGTGTTTTCCTTGAGGCACCGGTTTTTGAACAATTTGACCCCCGATGAATTCGCTGGCAGGTTTAGTTTCAGGCAGTGCCAGAAAAGCTTCGAGGGTAAGGGGTTTGAGGGGTGTTTGAACCATTTTTTCACCATCGCTGTAAAGGAGTGGCGCAATCAATAGGTTAACAGACAGCCAGCTCGACAGTATCCAAAGTCAGCTCAACCAGCTTGTCAAACAGCTCAGCCAGTAGAGCATGCAGCGCCAGCGCCAGGGTAAGCACCTTACCGATCAGCAGCACGAGCCGATGAAGCAGGATTTAGTGGATTCTCGAGAACAGCTCAGACAGGCGCAGGTTTGGCAGCAGCGATCGCCACGGATAGGAGGGTTTAGTAGGTGATAGCACTATGTAATGCTGGCTCAATAGGTGTTTCGGGGAGTTAAAATCAGAGACTCCAGTAAGGAGCTGAGTAGAGCCTTGCCTCTACGTTTAGCATTGTGGACAAACTCAAAGAAGCCCAAATACAGGGGTAGTTTTTCCTGAGAGATGCCCCGATGAGGTCTCAGCCAGGAACGCAACAGCGACCAAAAGCCCTCCATCGTGTTGATATGGACTTCATACAAACCATCGCCATCCTCATCTCGTGCATATTCCCCTGCGCTATGACAAACCGTCTTGTGCCCATAGCCCCACCCGCTTAAAGGGTTGTAAATGCCGTATTCGTCCGTGTAAACCATGCTTCCAGCCGTAATCGTGGCTTTAATAAGCGGCTCAATCGTCAGAGTTTGAACATTCTCAAGCATCCGAATCACCACTTCCCCGCCCCGCTGGATCATGCCGAAAATCGGTGGCTTTTCCTTCTCAAGCGTGCCTCTCCCCCGAACCCCCTTGAGCCGATGTCGCCTTCCTTTTCGCCCTTTTTTAAGACCGCTTCAGGATTCCCCTTATGTCCTGCGGTGACCTACACTTCATCGCACTCAACCGCGCCAGACAGCGTTACCTCTGGATTCCTTTGGATGATGCCGTGGCGCAATAGCGTTGTCATATCCTGCACTACATCTTTATCCAGGTCTAGTTCTTGGGAAATTTGCTGATTCGAGAGATTCAATCCCATCAAGTACAGGCACAATACCCACATCCGTAACGGCTGATGGTGGCCTGCAAATATCGTGTCAGTGAGGTCGTCAAAGTGAGCACTGCACGTTTTGCATTGATAGCGTTGACGATGGGGTTGGGTTTCATCTTTGCCCCGTTTAATGACCCTTGGGCTATGACACTTGGGACAGCACACCCCTGAAGACCAGCGCATCTGGCGAATGGTTTCGTAGCATTTGGCATCATCAATGAGGTGAGTTAGATTTAGGCTCAGCATAGGTTGGAGGAGTTTTCTCTGTTGAGATCTTAACAAGCTACCCACCTCGGACTCCTTTACCTCCCCGAAACACCTATTGAGCCGTAATGCTTTATTTGCAGTACTTGTTGAGGTTATTGTCAGAGGTAAATTGAGAACGCTTAAGTGCATTTGCCGTTCCACTGCTTCCCAGACCCTCAACATTTAGTAAATGACAGCTAAAAATGCGTCAGGCGATTGATTTTTGGGCACTATAGGTCTAAACATACAGCTATTTTCTATGACTGAACCATTGGAAAAATCAACTCAAAAGACTCAAAAGACCATCACTACAGGCCAAATCGCGGCAGGCGTTGTGGGCGGACTGACACTGTTTCTTATTGGCCTTGGCGCTCTTAGTGTCATATTTAGTGATCTTAGTAACTTTAATAACGAAGATCCAGCTTTGAAAGCACAAAATGAAACTTTTAGACGAAACAATGAGGCAGTTGATCAAGTAAATGAAAAATTAGCAAAAAACCCGATGGATTGTGACAAATATATAAGTATATGTACTACTATCACTAGCAAAAATTTTATAGAATGGCCATTTACTTCTTCTTCCCCAGTTACTGTAACATGCAAAAAAAATTCGCTGAAATTTATTCAGGTTGAGGGTCGTTGGTACGAACGCTCTGGTAATCCTAAGTATGATGACATTCCATCCTGGACAGAAGTGCAAAAAAACGAGGGCTTAGGATCTTCTCAAAATCAAGAGAAGTTCAATCGTTTAGAAGAAAAGATTGCAAAAGCTTGCTATTAAAATTAGAGCGATCTTCTAGAAATAAAAACGCCAATTCAAATCTGAAGTACAACATGTGCCGTTGTTTAAGGAAAAACCGTTTTTGCAAATTTTCCACAGCTATTTATATACGCAGCATCAAATGTAGCACCGACAGCTCCGCCCACTAAAGGTACTATCTTCGTTAATTTGATAACACTATTACCACCTCCTTTTTTGACAAGCTGAAATCCAACTTTTTTGTTAATTTCTTTCAGTACCTTATTTGGGATTTTTTTGATTACATTTTGAGCAAATTTATTGCCAGCTTCTATTCCTGCTCTCTGTAAGATTTTTTCTCCAGCTTCGCCAATCAAACAAAGTAAGACAACAGTTTTTACCTGCTCAGATTGAATATCATATCCTCGCAGATGTGCAATTGAGGAAACTGTACTTGCTGCAATTGCGTAACTTGCAATTAGATCTGCTGGAATTGCGATGGGTAAGGTTGCTATTCCACCTAACCCAGTAACAAAACCTGTAGCCGCAGCATATGCTGTATTCCATGCAATTAAAGAATTAATAGCATCCTCGACACTGGCTGATTTACTTCTATAATCTTTTGAGACTTGCTCAGCAGATGGCATAAATCCAGTGCCATTAATCCCAATATTTATAATCCATTCTATGATTTTTCGTGCTGGATCATTTTTATCTTCGTTGGGGAAAGCTAAAACCATAAATTCTAAGATTGAAGAATCTCTTGCTATTACTGTCTAAGTATTCCCTAGTAAAATAAAATATTGATCATTTACACAGCTTGAACTATAGCGTTATTCTATCTACTAAGGTATACCCCTGGTCACGTCAGCCTCAGCACGATCAGGCTGAATCAGTCGATAGTTAGTTCTCTCTTGGTATATATTCATCTTAGCAATCACTTTTAACTGAGCAGTGCCCAGCAGCAGCAGAGAGGGTTTAGTCTGTGATCATACCCAGGAAGTTAGACTGATAAGATAGAGAAAGAAGTGCTTAATAAATTCACGAAATTAGTTATTTTTAGATTCTAGAGCTTTTACTCTCTGATCAAGATCGATAATTGTTTTTTCAAGCAAATGATTAGATATAAGTTTCTCAGATAATTTAAGATGTTCATTTAACGCCTTGATAACTGTCTCAGTTTGTGAAACACCCGATTTCTGAGTATAAGAATTTAACTTCCATAGTAATTCTGGTGGAATTCTGACTGCGACCTGAGACTTTTTGATTGGTGATATTCCCATTACTCCTGGTTCTAAGCTTCTTGGATCTACACCTTCAATTGGACATTTATTCCCATTAAAATTTTCTAAGTCTCCATCTCTTAAAATGAATATTCTTCTTTGAAAATTTTCTTTTCCATCTCGAATTGAGGAAGGTGTTACATCTTGTCTCAAATCTGCATATCCAACGAGAATATCTCCATTCAATTCAATAAAATTTTTTTCTTCTTCTGGCATCCCGAAAGGAACCAGGAAATCTTTAAATAAAACTCGAACGAAACGATAGTTTTTGTCACTTGACCAAATAAGATTTACTTCATCTTTGAGAGAAATTTTTATAAAATGCCTCATGATTTTTTATCTTTAATCTTCATTCAAAAAACTTTTGGAGACTATAAGCTGAAGCTCTTTCTACCCATCCTTTAAAATTCTGGTAGTTTTGAACGTATTTACGTCATTTCAGTGAATAAACAATCAAGCTTTGACCCCAGTCTAATAAAAGAGGAGTACAGCGCCTTTCCTGTCTATTGAGTAGTAGCTCTGCTATTGTAGTATGTCTGGCGTTGTCTGGCATTGCCAGACAAAATAATTTATTTTAAGGTACAGTGGATTTAAACTCAGCAGGGTGGGTGACTGCCCTGTACGTCAGACACTGCTTAACTAACTTCACTAGGAGACTCTGCTTACCCCTCAACAAAATGAACTATTTTGTCGATAAGGGTTAAAGAGGAGTACGGTGGGGTAAGGGTTTTAGCCTGATCAGACGGGGCGAACTCTCGACAAAACGATGGGCGATCGAAAGGGGTTTTTGCCGTAATATCCTCTTCCTACCACCAGCCTAAGAGTTTGGGAACAGCAGGGTTTCATAGCCCCGTGCGCCCTGTAAAACACGAATAATCTCGATGACTTCTTCATGGATGCGGTAGAAAATCAAATAATCTTGATACACATTGCGACGAATGCCGAATTTTTCGTAACGCGGAACGAGAGGGTAGCGGCGAGGCATATCCGCCAAAGCGTAGCAGCGATCTAATAATTCCTCAACGAAGGTTACTGCACATTCAGGATTGTTCGGCTTAATAAAATCTCCAATGGCAATCAGGTCAGCCTTTGCTGCTGTTGTAATTACGACCCTCATGCTAGAGAGCCTTCAGAGCCTACAGCGAAACGCCCACGTAATTCAGCGCGTACATCGTCAATATCCTGCACCCGTCCCGCTTCGGCATCGGCAACACCTTGGGCAATGGCAGTATCTAGCCTTTCAAGACGGCGATCGCGATCCATCATGCCGCGCAAGGCTTCTCGGATGAGTTCGCTGTTGGAGCCATATAAACCAGAATTCACCTTCTGACGGATGAAAGAAGCCATTTCGGGAGGCAGCGTAATCGAGAGCTTTTCGGCAGATTGCATGACCTTGATCCTTCGGTACTTGAAGACCGCTAGTAGCCAGTAGTATAAAATGCTATTTTATACTACCAATTTTCTGAGATCTGCTCGATCAACTAACCCACTAACTTCTTCAAAAAAATTAGTGTGATCGCATAGGGCATCCTTTTCTTTAAACCTTCAACAAAATGTACTATTTTGTCGAGGGTGTACCAAGAGGGGTGGAGTAAGGGTTTTAGCCCTGTGGTATAGGGCAGACTCTCGACAAAACGATGGGCGAAAGCTACGCACCAAGAGTACGCAAACCTCTAATTAAAGAGATCGCTGCTCGATGCTCATTGCGCTGTGTGCGCCTGTTAGATCAATTTCAAGGCGCACCCGATTGGCAATCAGATGGGGTATCTTGGCCTTCCCTTCACCAGCCGAAAAAGAAACAATACCCGCTTGTTCAAACTTCTTAAGAGTCCGCGACAAATTTGATTCCTTTCGCTTAGTCATCAAAGCGAGTTGCTTCAGAGACGTAGGTTGTTGTTGTCCAATGGCCTGTAACACCGCAATGTTTTCTTGTGAAAGTAACTTAACCATTGCTTCGGCTGAAATCTCAGCGGACATAGACTGAATCGCTGTTTCAGAACTGTCGAACCATTGCTTAGAAACGTCTTGTCCTGCACCTGGATCCTGCACCACTTGCTTTGTCCAGGCCATGAATTCGTGAATCGTTCCGGTTTTATAAGTCATTTGGAATTCCCTTCTCATTCATCACACGTTTGACCTCGCTCCAAAAATCTTCCAGCAGTTGAGCGCTGGTCGTAAATTGATAAGGTCTGCCAGGATCCGTCTCGGTACGGTGCCAATGATCGAAAGCTTTGGGCTTTTGAACGTGCTTTCCGCCTTGGTGCTCAACTCCATGTGCATTATCAAACTTGACATAAGGTTTTCCGCCTAACTTTGAACGGAAGACCAGGGCATAGTTTATGCCATGCGGTCTTTCAGAGGTTTTATTAGTTTGTTGCACCGTGAATTCAACGACGTATCCTGCTGCCGCTTCATAGCAAGCCCCATCCAGCCCTAACAGCAGCTCTAAATCGTAATCTTGTTTCATTTATTGAAGTTATCATATGATGATAACTTATTAAGCTCGCGATCAGAGCTTGCGCCCCAGCCCCAGATCTCAAGGCTGTTTCGACCAATTTTTTAGTACCACTTGTCCACTAAATCAGATTTCAAGAGGGACTATTGCTTGAGCTTGGTTCAAAATTGGCGCTTACTTTTAGCGATGGTCATGGAATTCGATGCGACTGCCCCGTAGGCTAACGTCATAGCGCTGCAAAAAATCTTGGCCTAGTAGACCGATCTCCATATCTGGCCCTGCGATCGCCACGGGAACCTGAGTAGTCGTAAGCCCCCCAACCATCACAGCACTCACCAACACAATGGGCATTTGGGTCGAGCCATTGGCGGTTTTAAACGTGGCGTACTGAACCACCTGTGCAGTGCCCAGTCCTAGGGCTGCCGCCATTGGGCGAGTAATCGTTGTAATACTCGCACCAGAATCGACGAGCATCTCAAAGGTTTTACGCTGGTTAAACACCACATCAATTACCGGAACGCCCCCACTGCGTCGCTTAATGGCAACTAACCCCTGGGGCTGCGATACAGAGATAGCCTGAGCGGGACGTGCAATGGTTTCGCGCGAAAGCTGCTCAAGTTTTGTGCGGTATTGCTTGAGCTGATTGGCTTGTGCAGGTGCCAGCGGAATGAGGCGATCGACAATCTGTAATGCTGTAGACCAATTATTTTGGGCAACGGCAGCCTGAAGCTGTTGCTGAAGCTGGGTCGCGCTAAGCTGACCGACAGCAGGCAGTGCGGTAGCAGTCGCCCATAGGCTGAGTAGCCCAGCCCAAACCTGCTTGTGCCCAAACAGCCCGATCAGTAGACTTTTTGCCTGTTCTGGCTGACTTTTGCCCATCACGCCCAAAAACTCCTGTAAAACAATGCGGTTAGACCAATATCAATTAATTCAGCTACTTGAACCCTAGCGTACCCACTTTAGAGGACGATAGGATCTATCAACTTCAGCCGCGCTGCTGCTCTCGAAGGGTGGAACTCTAGCCTCAATGAATGCCATCAAAATCCTTTCTCAATTTCAGCGTTGCTTACTCAAGCGAAATCAACTGCTGAATCTTCTCCTGGTTGCCTTGCTGTCGGGCGGCTGTCAGTTGATGAATCGAAATGTTTCCGTTTCTGACAACATTCATTTGGCTCTGGGCAACCCCAGCCATGCCATAGCGCCTGCGGCAGATAGACATCATCTCTTTCTCAGATCTCAGTACGCACTGCTCTATGATCGCACCACCAATACCCCCGCTTGGGCAAGCTGGCAGCTTAATGCGTCTTGGCTGGGGAACCTCAGCCGTCCAGTCTTTACGCCAGACCCAGAGATGCCCACGGGCTGGTTTACCGTCACCCCTCGCAACTATACGGGCAGCGGGTTTGATCGCGGACATATTGTGCCTGCCGCCGATCGCAACCGCACCCCCGAAGATTCTGCCGCAGTGTTTTACATGACCAACATTGCGCCCCAAGCGCCCGACAACAACCGTGGTCCCTGGGAGCAGCTAGAGAGCTACTGCCGCACTTTAGTGAGATCTGGCAAAGAGCTTTACATTATTGCAGGGCCAACGGGTCAAGGCGGGGTGGGGAGTATAGGGGGGAAAGAGGCGATCGCCAACAACAAAATCACCGTGCCTGCCGCCTTCTGGAAAATTGTGGTGGTGAATGATCGACCTGGCCTAGGGTTAACCGGCATTACCCAAAACACGCGGGTGATTGCGGTTTTAATGCCCAACGAGCAGGGCATTAAAGAAGAAAAGTGGCAAAAATTTCGCACCACCATCCGAGAACTAGAGCAGCGCACGGGCTACGATTTTTTGTCAAACGTGCCGCCAGCAGTGCAGAATGCCCTAGAGACTCAGGCTAATGCGCCTTTTTGAGATAATGCTCAAGTTTAAAGGTAGAGGCAACCGCCCTTGCCCTCTTTCAACTTTAGAGCGCAACACTTTACAATTAAGAATGTTGCTTTAAGCAGAAACAAGGGTTCTCCATCCGGCGAGAACCTAAATCTTGAACTGCCCATGACGACAAAGGCAATTCTGATTCCCTTTGAGTAACGCTCAAAGACCGTCCGGCTTGTCGCACCCAACTAGAGAATAGACATGAAAGACCTCACCCTTTATCGAAACATTGGTATCTTTGCCCACGTAGATGCTGGCAAAACAACGACAACCGAACGAATCCTAAAGCTAACCGGAAAAATCCATAAAATCGGTGAGGTGCATGAAGGTGCGGCAACGACGGATTTCATGGAGCAGGAGCAGGAGCGCGGTAT
>JANNDV010000135.1:0-18670 GCA_031387975.1 Acaryochloridaceae cyanobacterium OTE_75_metabat_521
AAAAAGCGATGGCTCATGTTGAAACCCAAATTCAACGGCTCACCAATTCAACACGGGAAGGACTTCCTAATCTCGGAAAATGGTTTGTGGATATTTCGTATAGTCCAGAGGGATGATGGAACGATTTATTATTTGGAAGTCCCTGAGATTGAGCATACAACCATTATGCCAAATCATCTTGGGCATCGTACACAATCAAAATCCACGGCATCGGTTCCTGGAGCCAAAATTCTAAATCAGAGCGCTGAAGCGAAAAAGCAATTAACGAACCATCACCAATACATCTCAAAGCATCCGTTGCTTTAAGTTGGACATAAATCTGCCCGTTCTCAATTTCCCTATTGGCATCGTAAGTAAAAATTACCAGATCGATTCCATAATCATGCTCAACTCGCTCAACAGAAAACCCGCAGAGGAGAACATATCGCTCAATGTGATTTACGCTCAGGTCTGCAATAACGTGTTGTCTAGGACGTTTCTTTTTTACCAAAATTTAGCCATTTTCATCGCTGAAGCAAATTCTATGACAGACAGACTTGCCAGTAAAGCAAAAGGTGGATTTGCCTTGTCTCCCTGAAATTGTGGCTTGACGTGATTTTGCCATGCTTGCTTGACTTTCACAGCAGAGGTTGGCTTGACATCTCTTACGCAATCACACCTAAATTAAGTTGACATCTCTTACGAGAGTACTCTTATGGTCGTTACTCTAGATCCGCAAACAGCTCAATATCTTGAGACCTTCAAATCCTTAACGCCTGGCGAACAAAAAATTGTAACTCAAGCACTAGAGCAGGTCACAACGGTTGAGGCTACAGATTCTGCTGCCGATGCACTAGCCAACGCCATCACTGGAAAATCCTTCAACCGCCAAGAGCGAATTCAACTGGAAATGGAGACTCTATCCAAGCACTTCCAGCATCGACGACAATTGCTGGAGTCATCGCTCACCGCAGTTCAAGTAGCTCAACTCTTGGGAACCTCTCGCCAGACTCCCCACGATCGCGTAAGCAGTCGAACGCTTTTAGCAATTAGAGACAACGGTAAACTCTGCTTTCCATCCTGGCAATTTGACCCAGCAGGTTCCGACAGCGTAATTGAAGGCTTGCCAGCCATACTGAAAGCCCTAGAAATATCGGACTATGCAAAACTTAACTGGCTAACCCGCATCAATCCTTATCTTGATGGTCAAACCCCTATTCAAGCGCTCAAAGCAGGACAAAAAGAGCGTGTTCTCGCTGAAGCTTCCGCTGTTGGAGCAGGTCAGTGGTCGTAATTGCTAAACCGCCCCCGTCAAAACCGCCTAATCCCCTTCACTGCACTTTAGCCTCCGGTAGCTTCCTTCTGAGGATCTTCGACCCCACTTCCCACGGTACCCAAGCCCTTACGTTTCGGAACTTTGGCCCGATCAACCAATTCGATCATCAGCGGATTTCCGTACAGGGCGATAGCTTCGCACCAAGAGTCCGCACTCAGGATCTAGAACGAAGCATTTACTACGCTGGACTTACGCTGTCTTGTTGCTTGGTGGAATGTTTTGGAGACAGTGGAGTCATAGAACTAAAAGACCAAAAAGTCTGTCGAGTCCAGCTTACGCAAGACCTGACCCTACTTGACCTTAAAGACAATGGCGCAATGCGAGCAGGCTCTGTAGCAGCTTTGGCAAAAGTTGCAGATCGGCATCTCAGTCAAGAGTGGTCGCGCTATTTTTATGACCAAACCAGCCTTTACGGACAAATTGACGGCATTAGTTTCCGCAATGCCCATAATGACGAAGAGGCGATCGCCCTATACGAACGCGCGCAGTCAGCCCTTATTTGCCCAGAGAATCAAATTCTACGACTCGATCATCCCAGTCTGCGCCCAGCAATCCAACAAGCAGCTCTCAAAAATCACTTAGACTTTCCGCCATAGCATTGATACGTTTGTGGCTGAGCTGAAAGCGGCGATCGCGTTTTTTGGATGATATTTGGGGTGGCAAGACAGGATGTCAGAGTAATACAGATATAGGTAATGCCATCAGGATTGAGATAAATTGAAGGGAGAGTTTCAAGCTGTCATCTTTCTCTTAAAAAGCTCCATGAGCGATTCCGCGATTCGTCCTGCCCGTATTAGTCAAGTATTGCCAGACTCGATCGCCGCTGAAGTGGGCTTTGAGATTGGCGATCGCCTCGTCACCATTAATGGTCAGCCCCTGCGGGATCTGATTGACTATCAGTTTCTGTGTGCGGATGAATACTTAGAGCTAGAGGTTCTAGACACCCAGGGGAACCCCCACTCCCTTGAGATTGAAAAAGACTACGACCAAGACATTGGGCTAGAGTTTGAAAGCGCCTTCTTTGATGGGTTAATTCAGTGCAACAACCGCTGCCCGTTTTGCTTTATCGATCAGCAGCCCCCTGGCAAACGCGCAAGCCTTTACCTCAAAGACGATGACTATCGCCTTAGCTTTTTGTACGGCAGCTATCTTACCCTCACCAACCTGAGCGATCGCGAATGGAAGCGTATTGAACAAATGCGGCTTTCTCCGCTCTATGTTTCAGTCCACGCCACAGAGCCAGAAATCCGCACTCGGTTGCTGAAGAATACAAGAGCAGGCAAAATTTTAGACCAGCTTAAATGGTTTCAGAAGCGCGGTCTACAAATCCATGCCCAGGTCGTGCTGTGCCCTGGCATTAATGATGGGGCACATTTGGTGCAAACCATTCAAGATTTAGCCCAGTTCCATCAGGGCGATATCCCCACCGTGGCATCGGTGGCGATTGTGCCTGTCGGGCTGACGCGGTTTCGGCCTGACCTGAACGAAGTGGTTCCTGTTACCACAGAGAAGGCCAATGAGGTGATTGATCAAGTGCAATTGCTTCAGGCTCAGTTTCAGAAGACCTTTGGGTCAACCTTTGCTTGGCTGGCAGATGAATGGTTTCTGATTGCCCGTCGGGAACTGCCGCCCGCCTCTCACTACGAGTCTTATCCTCAAATTGATAATGGGGTCGGCTCCATCCGTCTGTTTTTGACACAGTTTGCAGGGGCAGCGCGATCGCTCCCCACCCACGTTACCCCGCCCCGCCGATTAACTTGGGTGGTAGGTAATACCGTAGAGCAGGCATTTCAGCCGATTTTAGAAAAGCTCAATCAAGTCGAAGGGTTAACGGTTGAGATGGCGGCGCTCCACAGTGAATACTGGGGGCAAACCATGACGGTGACGGGGCTGCTGACGGGCTATGATATCATCCATGCCTTGAAGGGTAAGGATTTAGGCGATGGGCTATTGGTGCCTACCCTAATGCTGAAGCACGGCACTACTCAGTTTTTGGATGATATGACTCTAGAACAGGTTTCAAAAGCATTGCATTGTCCGGTTTACCAAGTGGGCGGAGGGCCAGGGGATTTGATGCAGGTCTGTCTCCATGCCCATCCTGTTGTGACGCGCTAAATGATGATGAAATCTTGGATAGGAGCGGCGATCGCAGCGGTAGTGCTCATACAGCCTGCGTTTGCCCAACCCACGCTAAAGGTCGTCTATCCGCCGCCCAATCATGAAACTACGTCGGAACGCATTTTTTTGATTGGGACTGCACCTGCCAATGCAGTGGTGATGGTGAACGGAAAAGTGATTGGCGATCGCAGCCCGTCTGGACATTTCTCGCCCAGCATTCCGCTACAGTTGGGCAGCAATACCATTACGCTGCAATCTCAAGAACAATCTCTAACGCTCATCGTGAAGCGGATTTCTGCTGCGCCACCCACCCCTAAAGGGTTTGCCTTTGCCGAGGGGTCACTTACCCCTGCGGTTGATATTGCGCGACAGATCGGTGAGCCGATTTGCTTTAGTGCGATCGCCCCTGCCAAGTCTCAAGTTTCAGTCCGTGTTGGCGATCAAACCCTGGCGCTATATCCCCAAACGCGAGCCGTCTCTTTGCCGCCCAACTCAGCCGTCCTGACCGCCGCAAATACCCCTAGTGCAGCACCTCAACCAGGACTCTATCAAGGCTGTACCGTATTTTCCACCCCAGATGAACTGGGCACCCCCATCTTTGAACTGCGGCGGGGGACAGCAGCAGCAACGCAGCAAAGCCCTGGCAAAATTACCATTCTGCCCCCCCAAGTTATGCCAGTCGCAGAAGTCACGAGCGATGGTGGTTTTGCCCGTACGGGGCCAAGTACAGACTATTCACGCCTTACCCCATTACCCAAGGGAACCCAGGCTCAGATCACGGGCAGAGAAGGCGAATGGCTACGCTTTGATTACGGCGGCTGGATTAAGCAAAGCGAAACGCGCCCTATCGTGAATGGCGTATTGCCACGCTCTATCATTCGTAGCGTTCGGGTTCAGACCCAACCGGAGCAGACCACCGTTACGTTTCCCCTTCAGGTGCCTGTGCCCGTCTCGGTTAAACAAGAGGACGATCGGTTTATACTGACGCTCTACAACACCACCGCCCAAACCGACACCATTGCTCAAACCCCTGATGTTGTGCTGTCGCGCTTAGACTGGCAGCAAATTGCGCCATATCAGGTGCAGTATCAAATTCATCTCAAAAACAGGCAATCTTGGGGCTATCGGCTGCGTTATGAAGGCACAAGCTTGGTACTGACCTTACGGCATCCGCCCAAGCTCGGGTCTGAGGCTTTACCCTTAGCAGGCACTACCCTTTTGCTAGACCCAGGCCACGGCAGCGCCAACGATCCAGGTTCTGTGGGGCCAACTGGATACCCTGAGAAGGATGTGGCATTAGTGGTAAGCAAGCTCCTGCGCCAAAACCTAGAACGTCGCGGGGCAAAAGTGGTCATGACCCGTGAAGGGGATGATGATTTATACCCAAACGACCGAACCAAAAAAATTGAGCAGGTTGCCCCTACCCTCGCTATTAGTCTGCACTACAACGCCCTCCCAGACGGCGGCGATGCTTGGAATACAAAGGGAGTGGGCGCATTTTGGTATCACCCCCAATCCCAAGGGTTAGCCGTTTTTCTCCACGACTATCTCGTAAAAAAACTGGGGCGACCTTCCTATGGGGTGTACTGGAATAACCTGGCGCTGACCCGTCCTGCGATCGCCCCGTCCATTCTGCTAGAGCTGGGGTTCATGATCAACCCCAATGAATTTGAATGGATTGCGAACCCTGAAGCACAGCAGCAGTTAGCCAACGCTTTAGCCGATAGCATCACGCTATGGCTACAGCAGAAATCTTAGGCACAGGTCAAAGCATGGGTAACGCAGAGTTCTATTCTGATTCTCTGTGATGGAGGGGGGCTAACAGTTCACGTCACTTTCTGCTTAAGGATCATAAATTAAATAAGATGCAGAATTAAGGAAGTCTGAGGTTTGGCAGTGTAATTCCGGTTCTGGCGCTGCAACCACCATCGATAACCTCCAAAAATTTGGCTAACTTCAGCTATGAAACCATTGTAAAGGGTTGCCAACCTGCTATCTTGAATGGGAAGTATTTTGAGTGAGACAGAAGCGCTGCATGGGAAACACGTATCAGCGGGTCTTGTTGAAACTCAGCGGTGAAGCTCTCATGGGGAGCTTACCCTACGGCATTGACCCCGCCGTAGTGCAGCAGGTTGCAGAAGAAATTGCGGATGTTGCTCGACAGGGCATCCAAATTGCGGTTGTTGTGGGTGGCGGCAACATTTTTAGAGGGGTTAAAGGTGCCTCTGCGGGAATGGATCGCGCAACTGCCGACTACATCGGCATGATTGCCACGGTCATGAACGCCATGACGCTCCAAGACTGTCTAGAACGATCAGGGATTCCTACTCGCGTACAGTCTGCCATTCCAATGCAGCAGGTGGCTGAGCCCTACATTCGGCGTAAGGCCATTCGGCACCTTGAAAAGGGGCGCGTGGTCATCTTTGGCGCGGGTTCTGGGAACCCATTTTTTACAACAGATACCGCTGCTGCGCTACGCGCTGCTGAAATTGATGCAGAAGTGATTCTTAAGGCGACCAAGGTAGATGGAATCTACGATTCTGACCCAAACCTTAACCCTGATGCTAAAAAGTTTAAGACGTTAACCTATCACCATGTCCTTACCCATGAGTTAGGCGTAATGGACAGTACGGCGATCGCCCTTTGTAAAGACAATAACCTACCCATTTTGGTGTTTAATTTGTCTGTACCCAACAATATTCGACGAGCATTAACGGGTGAGTCGATTGGCACCCTGGTAGGAGGTTCTTGTGAAGTTAGCTGATACTGAAGACCACATGCAAAAGGCCGTTGAGTCAGCTCAGCGGTCGTTCAATACCATTCGCACAGGACGGGCAAATGCATCCCTGCTAGATCGTATTACCGTGCTGTATTACGGGGCTGAAACGCCGCTGCGCTCAGTCTGTACTATTGCCACCCCAGATTCTGGCACCATTTCGATTCAGCCCTTTGAGCGGACGTTACTGGGGCCTATTGAACGGGCGATTTCCATGTCGGATGTGGGGCTAGTGCCCAATAACGACGGGAACGTCATCCGTCTCAATATTCCGACGCTAACCACAGAGCGACGGAAAGAATTTACCAAAATGGCGGCAAAGCTGGCAGAAGAGGGCAAAGTCTCGGTGCGTAATATTCGTCGAGACTCTATTGACGCGGTGCGAAAGCAGGCTAAAAACAGCGAGATTTCTGAAGACGAGTCTAAAGACTTACAAGACAAGGTTCAGAAGCTGACGGACAAATACACCGCCAAAATTGACGAACTCTTGGCCGTGAAAGAAAAAGAGATTATGACGGTCTAAGACCGTTAGACATGGTTGATCAATCATTTAGGCTTGCGAATTAAAACTTGCGAATTAAACTATGTTTGACTGCATCATTGTCGGTGCTGGCCCCGCTGGTGGAACCGCAGCCTATCACCTTGCCAAGAAAGGACGTTCTGTACTGGTCTTAGAAAAAGAGGCGCTACCCCGCTATAAACCCTGCGGCGGTGGCGTTTCTCCGGTCATTGCAGAGTGGTTTGACTTTGACTTTTCTCCGGCAATTTCCTTAAAGGTCAGCAGCATCCGCTATACCTGGAAAATGGAGGATTCCTTCGAGGCAGATCTTTCACCTGCCGAGCCAATCTGGATGGTTCGGCGGGATATTTTTGACCACTTTTTGATGCAGCAGGCTCAAAAACAGGGTGCGCAACTGCGCGACAGTACCGAGGTGACGGGCATTGAGTTTAAGGGCAGCCACTGGCAGGTTAATACTGCCCATGGCGTGGCAGAAGGGCGCTACCTGATTGCCGCAGACGGTGCTAAAGGCCCCATGGCAAAATGGTTGGGCTTTAGTGATCGCAAGCGTAGCATTGGCACAGCCTTAGAGGCAGAAGCCATGACTCCGATTGAAAACGGTCATATCGCCCATTTTGAATTTGGCATGGTCAAAAATGGCTACCTCTGGAATTTTCCCAAGGCGGATGGCTATTCGATTGGGATCGGCACCTTTCGACGGGGTGAATCTCAAAATTTACGAGAGATTGCGACGGAATACTCCAAACTATTTGGGGTCGATTTTAAGGCCATCAAGCAGTTTGGGCACCCCATCTGTCTCTGGGATGGCAACCAAACGCTACATACGCAAAATGCGCTTTTGGCTGGCGAGGCGGCCTGTGTCGTCGATCCGTTAACCGCTGAGGGCATTCGTCCTTCTATTTTTAGCGGGCTAAAGGCATCTGAGGCCATCCATCAGGCATTATCCGGCGATGGAAATGCCCTCGAAAACTATACCAACGTGATTGCTAAAGAGTGGGGCGTTGACATGGCTTGGGCGCAGCGGCTGTCTGGCCTGTTTTATCGGTTGCCAGGTATAAGCTACCGCTTGGGTGTGAAGCGACCTGCTGCGACCCAAAAGTTTGGTCAAATTTTGGGCGGAAAGCTGGGCTATAAAGATATTGCAGATAACGCCATCAAAAAACTCACCATTAGCTTTATTCCAGGGCGCGATTAGCGTCAAAATAGTAGTAGAACCAACCAGGAAAAAACATGGCTGACCCCATTACCCCCGAAGTGAGCCAGCGCATCTGCGCCCACATGAATGATGACCACGCAGAAGCCGTACTCATGTACGCACAAGTTTATGGACAATCTAAAGCTGCGACCGCTGCCAAAATGCATGCGATCGATCCTGAGGGGATGGATCTCAATGTGATGATCGGCGATGAGGCGACCACTGTTCGAGTGCCCTTTGAGCGATCGCTCACCGACTCTGAAGATGCCCACCAAGTCCTTATTGCCATGGTGCGTCAGGCACGGGCTAAGGCTTAGGCGCTAAAGCATAAGCAATTAATAGCCTAAATAGGTATTGGTGAGGTACTTAATCAGACGCTTTGTAGGGCTGGGGGTTTTAGGCACGGCAGTTCCCACAACCTCGGTAAACCCTTCGTCTGAGAGTTCTCCGGTGTGGTGCTTTTCGAGGGCATCGACCACAGTAACCAGATCATCCACCGAAAATTCATAGCCGTACTGAGCCGCAAAGTCAGTCACGATAGGTGCGCGATCGCCTTTCAATGCAGCCGTCTCTTCTGCGTCTAGGGCATTTTCGTTGCTGATGTCACCATCGCCCACGCCCAGCAGTGCCTCGAGATGATCCCGCAGTTGCTTGTCTTCTGCGGTTTTTTGCATAAATTTGACAACGATTGCAGTAGCCATCAATTTTGTTCCTTGTTGAATTGAGTAATACAAACGTTACCTATCTTAACAAAGAGTTTTAGCATCCTTTGCTACGGTGGCAACGTTCGATACAGGATGCCCTAACCAAAATCAAAGATGTCTTCTAAAAAACGAAGGCTAAGTGGATAGACCAGGTTTTGTCCTCGCGCACAATTTCAACGCTGCGGATAAACTCTCGAAAATAAAAGCGTCGCTCAGGTTCTGAAAGATCTTTCCAAAACTGCGGAATTGAGACAGTCTTGGCGGTTTCTAAAAGATTTACGGGCGGAAGCTGCGCCAGCTTGTTTTGCAGCTCAGCAATTTCTGTTCTGAGAGTATAGGCTCTTAAATCTGCCGTTTTGTTATCCAGAATCTGCTGCGTAACCAGATCTGGCAGTTGGGCGATGATGGCTTGCTTGGTGGCGATCGCGCCCATCACCCCCGCCGTAATCAGATCCAGCGGAAGCTGAGTCAACCCCGCTACTTCCTGGGGCAGCGTTTGGCAGATGATTTCAATGGTTTTCTCTAGTACGGCCTCGTACCGCAGCGCCCTGCATTTAGGCCGCTGCGGACAGGCCATCGGTTTGAGATACAGATACTCATAGGCTTGCCGACGCGCCGTCACCCGCGACACGCCCATGGCGGACTGGCACCGCTGGCAGGTCACAAGGCCAGAGAGCGATCGCGGGGCGCTGGCGGCACGGGGCGCTAGACTGCGATTTCGGCGCAGCAGCCGATCCACCTGAGCGGCCTCAGAACGCAGCAGAATGGGCGGATGGGTATCGGGCTGCACGGCATCATGGTGGGCTAAGTCACCCCGATAGACCGGATGGGTCAGCCATCGCTGTCCTGTCGAAGGCGATATTTTTTTGCCGTGTTTTTTAGCAATGTGCCCCACCGCGCCGCGCACAGAACCATAAATTAAAAAATGGTCATAAAAGTCTCGCAGAACTGGCAAAACACTGCGGTCAATCACATAGCGATCGCGTCCCCGTCGATAGCCGTAGGGCGCTTTCCCTGGTGGCGGCAACCCCTTCAGGCGGTTGAGGGCATGTCCCTGACGGATTTGGCGGCTGCGCTGCTGTTTCTGAATGTCGTTGAGCAGTTCTAACCGTGCAGGTTTAGAGTCAGAATTTGCTAAGGTCGCGTTGTGAATAGCTGGCTCCTGCGATCGATAGGGCTGCTCTAGTGCCACCACGCACACGCCAAAAGATTCTAACTGGGTAAGCCTTTGCGTAACGACAGACAGTGAATCGCCCAGTTCTTCTAGATTTCGCAGCACGAGATAATGGGGTGGGTTTTGGGCAGATTCTTTGAGGAGAGACTGGAGCTGCGATCGCCGAGGGTCAGCATCTTGATAAACCACATCAAAACGCCAACCCCAGGTCGAAGGATCTGGGCAGTCTTCCCATGCCGCGTCATAGTAAAAATAGGCAACCGTAGGCATCAATGGGGCATCCGTATTCAACTGCCGATCAAAAAACAAAATAGATTAGCTTGGCACAGACGTATTTGCTGTGTTACCTTTGATTACTGTGCAGCAACACAAAAGCACACTTAATATATGGGTCGCTAACTCAACGGTAGAGTACTCGGCTTTTAACCGATTTGTTCCGAGTTCGAATCTCGGGCGACCCATTTTTTCAAATCTATAGCTACCTTTATCAAACTTGAGGTGCTGCTCACCCTTGTGATACGGGATGTTTCAAGTGGCAAGATTTAGTTTGTGGGGCGATCGACCCTAAATCCATCCATCCCCTACACAGGGGCATTTGCTTAAGCACAACGAATGTTTTTTATAAACAAGCATTGTGAACAGGAAGCCCCTCAACAGGATAATATGACTTAAGATTAGCGTAACAATTCAGCGCGTTTAATCCGAAGTTTCGTCTACATCACAACGAGGAGAATCATCTATGGCGCTCGTACCTTTGCGGCTACTGTTGGATCACGCCGCTGAAAACGGTTATGGGATTCCTGCCTTTAACGTCAACAACATGGAGCAGATCCAGTCAATCATGCAAGCTGCCAATGAAACGGATAGCCCAGTGATTTTGCAGGCTTCTCGCGGTGCTCGCACCTACGCTGGCGAAAACTTTTTGCGGCACCTCATCTTGGCAGCAGTAGAAACCTACCCTCACATTCCCATTGTGATGCACCAAGATCATGGCAATGCGCCTAACACCTGCTATTCAGCGCTTAAGAATAACTTCACCAGCGTCATGATGGATGGCTCCTTAGAAGCAGATGCTAAGACCCCTGCCAGCTATGAGTACAACGTCGCTGTCACCAGTGAAGTGGTCAAAGTGGCTCACTCTATCGGCGCTTCTGTTGAGGGTGAACTCGGTTGCCTAGGCTCCCTCGAGACAGGCAAAGGCGAAGCAGAAGACGGTCACGGCTTTGAAGGCGAATTAGACCACTCCATGCTGCTGACTGACCCCGATGAAGCCGTGGACTTTGTAGAGCGTACCCAAGTGGATGCTCTAGCTGTGGCGATCGGCACCAGCCATGGTGCCTATAAATTCACCCGCAAGCCGACTGGCGAAATTCTAGCCATCAGCCGTATCGAAGAAATTCATCGTCGTCTGCCCAATACCCACCTGGTCATGCACGGATCTTCTTCAGTGCCTGAAGACCTTTTGGCGCTCATTAACCAGCACGGTGGTGCTATTCCTGAAACCTATGGTGTGCCTGTCGAAGAAATTCAAAAGGGCATCAAGAGCGGCGTTCGCAAAATCAATATTGATACCGACTGCCGTTTAGCCATCACTGCGGCTGTCCGTGAAGCGCTCCAGTCAAAGCCCAGCGAATTTGACCCTCGCTTTTTCCTGAAGCCTTCGATTAAGTACATGCAAAACGTATGTGCTGACCGCTATACGCAGTTCTGGTGTGCGGGTCATGGCAGCAAAATCAAGCAAGTTAGCTTAGAAGAGTACGCGAGCAAGTATGCCAAGGGCGACCTCAAGCAGGTTGCTGCGGTTGTTTAAACAGCATTAACCTTACGGTGAACTGATGAAGGGGTGGGCAATGCTCACCCCTTTGTTTTGAGTGGATAGTCTCTTCAAAAAGGTACACGCCTACCCTAAACTGAAGGTTCTCATCTCTGCTCCATATCCAAATCCAGAAACTTCAAAAAACGCCTTGCTAACCCAGCTCGATCCAACTATTAATCCATTGAGGCTAGATGCTTGCGATCTGGTCTACCGCGTGGGTTCACTCAAGCTATTAGATGACATTTCGTTGTCTATTTTACCCACAGAATTTGTCACCATTGTGGGGGTCAGTGGCGCGGGAAAGTCTACGCTCCTCAATGCACTGTGCGGGTTTCGACCCGCCACCAAAGGCAGCGTTTTTGTAAATGGCGATAGCCTGTACAAAAACTATGATGCCTACCGGACCGAATTGGGCTACGTGCCCCAAGACGATATCATTCACCAAGATCTGACTGTTCAGCAAGCCCTTAATTTTGCCGCGCAGCTAAGGCTTACACCCAACACCTTAGAAGCTGATCGGCGGCAGCAGGTTAAACAGGTGCTGATAGACCTAGAGCTACAGGCACAGGCCGAAACCTATGTTAAAAACCTCAGCGGCGGTCAGCGTAAGCGTGTTTCTATTGGTGTTGAGCTATTAACAAAACCAGGCTTGTTTTTTCTCGACGAGGCAACGTCCGGCCTAGACCCTGGCACAGAGCTACAAATGATGCGGCTGCTGCGACGCATGGCGAGTCAGGGACGTACGGTGGTGCTAGTAACCCACACCACCAAGAATTTAATGATCAGCGATTTGGTGGTGTTTCTCGCCAAGGGTGGGCGTGTTGCCTACTTTGGCCCACCCCAAGAGGCTCTAGCCTACTTTGACGTTGAAGAATTTGATGAAATTTATATCAAAGTAGAGGAGGAGCGATCGCCCCAAGAATGGGCATTGCAGTATCAACAGTCGCCGTACTACCAAAAATATGTCGCTGACCGCCAAATTGCGCTGTTTGAAATGCAGTCACGTCAGGGCGCTGTCCCGCTTAAAACTGAGCCGATTCAGTCTCTTAGAACCTCTCCAGTGAGGCAGTTTCGCATTCTTTTTCAGCGAAGCCTCGCCATTTTGTACCAGGATCTCCCTAGCTTTTTATTTTTATTGGCCGTTGCGCCTATTTTAGGGCTGCTTGACTTTGTGATGTGGCGGCGCAATATGTTTGACTCTGCCGCAGGCGAACCGGGGCAGTGCTTTACGCTGATGTTTATTTCGGTACTGATTGCCGTTATTGTGGGCAGCCTCAGCACCATGCGTGAGGTCGTAAAGGAGTCTGAAATCTATCGGCGCGAGCGCATGATTGGACTCCAGATTTTGCCCTACGTGCTGTCGAAGGTGAGTCTGGGTGCAGCCTTGGCGGTGTATCAGTCTGCTATTTTTATCAGCACAAAGGTGATCGCCGTTGACTTCCCTGGTAATTGGGTAACGGGTCTGTGTATTTACTTCACCCTATTTTTGTCCACCCTGGGCGGCATGGTGATGGGCTTATTGGTGTCAGCGCTCTCAACCTCTCAAACGATGGCTCCGCTGCTCACTATTTTATTTTTGGTGCCCCAAATTACCTTTGCCGGATCATTTATTCCCCTGCGCACCCTGGGTCCGGCAGGGCTGACCATCAGCGAACTAACCATTACCCGCTGGGCATACGAATCAATGGTGACGTTTTCTGGCGTGGGTAAAGATGTTGCCCAAGATCCCTGCTGGAAGCAGCCAGATACCGTGCGCAGAAACTGGAAAGAGGAAGATAAGAAATCCTGCCAGTGTATGGGTCCCCAACTCTTTGATCGATGTGCGTTCCCCTCTTTGCATCAGGAGTATCATCCTGCGGTCAATCAGCCAGAGCCTATCAGACCCAAGAGTCCTGGAGAGCCGCCAGCAGAACCTGAAAATTTAATCTTAGATGGGCAGAAATTTTCTGATGAACTCAAAACTTATTCTGAAACAACTAAGAAATATCGCAAAGACCTAGATGTATGGCAAACCCGCTTCAGTCAGTGGAAAGAGAAGCGGGGGCGGGCGATCGCAGCGGCAGAGGAATTGCTCAATCGCTTTAACCGCAATCAAGGTGACGCCTTTGCTGTCAATTTCGTGGGTCATTGGCTCAAGCTCGGGCTGCTGATTTTTGTAATGCTGTTACTATTAGTAGGCGTCCAAAAGCGCAAAGATTGGGTGTAAAAATATTGATACGACCCATCCATCAATATTCTCCATTAATATTAAATTGCCTTTGAAGTATAGAAAAATCCTAAGATCGTGTTCTACACTGCAATACTTTGACCCAAAAATGGGTACTTTAAGAGTTGTGCTCATCTTCACTCAGCACTACAGCCGTCCGCTTCTTGAGCATTCAGGTCTAAATTAACTAACGCTTGGGGTGTGTGCATATGTCTTTATCTGAATCCTTTGATCCTGATTCCTTACAAGAGTATCTGCCGCCTCAACCCTCCTGGTTTGCCGATGCCTCTCTTGCCTCAATTTCGGCTGAAGACAACGCTGAAGTGACTGAAGTAAGTCCGCCCTATATTCATTGGCAAGAGCATCTGTTGCCCTTTTCCTGCGTCTCTCAAGAAGATAATTTAACGGTTTTGCGCCTAGAACTCGAAACCGCCCATCAGCTCTTGCAGCATCAGCAGGCCGTCATTAATACCCTGTCTGAACAGTTGACTAACCGCGACCTAACGCTTCAGCACACTCAAGATGAGCGAACGACGCTCCAGCAAACCTGCCATCAACAGACTTCGCAATTGACCGAAATGAGCGCCATTTGCCGCGATCTTAAAATGCAGCTCAAGCGACAACAGCAGCGCGTTCTGCAATATCGAGATCTGCTTAAAACGGCTCAGTCCGTTCATACCGCACCCTCACCCATTAGCTCCGGCTTAACGGATGGCGTGATCTCTTTTGAGTACGATGCAATTTCGATTGAGACTCATTCGCGACCTGCTGCGCCAAAATCTCCCCCCGTTAGCGCTTGGTCTGCACCAGAATCTATCGATCTCACAGGGCCACTCGCATGCTACCGAGAGTTAGCAACCATCCGTATGACCACTGCGCGTATTCGTCTAGAGACTAAGGCGCTTCAGCCTACTCTGCAAAAAAGTACGCCAATTCTTCCGTCTGCGCCGACAATCTCCCGAAAATCCGAAACTCAAAATTCAGCCGTGGCTTCAGTCATGACGGTTGAGCTGCCCAGCTTTACAAAAACGTCTTCTTAGCACAATCAATCCTGTTGTAATTTTGAATTTACTGCCTCTGTGGCTTGATGTCGCTGCTTTGGGGTAGACTTACACCCTATGGGTATAGGGTGTGTAATCTTCACAGAGCTGTAAAAATCATATTCTGTGGGGAATTGCAGTATCTAAACTGACCCTTTGTAATAAATTACAAAGCTGATTTAATTCAGTATTGCTTTAGACCCAAAACACCAAGGCAATTATTTTATCCAATTTGCCGCCGGTGGCCTGAGCATACCCGATCACCAGAAAGGTTCTTTCTCTTATGTGTGGAATTGTTGGCTATATTGGTCCCCAGCAGGCCAGTCAGATTTTACTCTCTGGCTTGCAAAAGCTTGAATATCGCGGGTACGATTCAGCGGGCATTGCTGCACTTTGGGAAGGGAATTTACACTGCATTCGAGCCAAAGGCAAGCTCCACAACCTGGCAGATAAGCTCGAAAGCTGGGAATATCCAGCGTCCGTTGGCATTGGTCACACCCGCTGGGCAACCCACGGGAAGCCAGAGGAGTATAATGCCCATCCCCACCGTGATGAAACCGAGCGTTTAGCGGTCGTCCAAAACGGCATTATCGAAAATTACCGAGAGCTAAGAGAAGCGCTCAAGCAAAAGGGCTATACCTTTCGTTCACAGACAGATACAGAAGTCATTCCTCATCTGATTGCAGATCGGCTCAAATCCCTAACGGTTCAGAATGCGCCCCCAGGCAGCTCTCTTTTGATGGAGGCGGTTCGACAAACGGTCAATGCGCTTCAGGGTGCCTTTGCGATCGCCGTTATTTCCGCCGACTTCCCCGATGAAATTATCGTCGCCCGTCAGCAGGCTCCTCTCGTGATTGGCTACGGTAAAGGCGAGTATTTCTGTGCCTCAGATACCCCCGCACTCATTCCTTACACCCAGGTCATTCTGCCCCTTGATAATGGCGAAATTGCGCGTCTGAGCTATGACGGCGTGCAGGTGTATAACTTTAACGGCGATCGCCTTCGTAAAATCCCCAGAACCCTGAACTGGAACCCCGTCATGGTGGAAAAACAGGGGTTCAAACACTTCATGCTCAAAGAAATCTATGAGCAGCCCGGAGTGGTGCGCACCTGCCTAGAAACGTATCTGGATGAGTCTTGGCACATTAATGCCGTCCATAGCCCCGTGCGGCTTAACCTACCTCCAGCGCTATACGCTGACCTTGAGCATATCCACATTTTGGCCTGCGGCACCAGTTGGCACGCCAGCCTGGTGGGTAAGTACCTTCTAGAGCAGGTTGCAGGCATCCCAACGCAGGTGCATTACGCCTCAGAGTTCCGCTATGCCCCCTCGCCGCTGACCCCCAATACCCTCACGATTGGGGTCACGCAATCAGGAGAAACTGCCGACACCTTAGCGGCATTAGAGCTAGAGAAACAGCGCCGATCTACGCGAACCGATGCCTATCGCCCTCGCTTATTGGGCATTACAAACCGGACTGAGAGTTCCCTCGGGCGCATTGTGCCAGATCTAATTGATACCCATGCGGGGATTGAAATTGGGGTCGCCGCGACCAAAACCTTTATTGCCCAGCTCATTGCGTTTTATTTGCTGGCGCTAGATTTAGCCCACTATCGTAAATCCCTCCCTCCAGCACGCATGAGCGAAATTCTGGATGGTTTACGTCAGCTTCCGGCGCTGGTGGAACAGGTTTTAGAAATTCAGGAGCGCTATGTCGAGACGCTAGCTCATAACTTTCTAGACACCCACGACTTTATCTTTTTAGGGCGCGGCATTAATTTCCCGATCGCCCTAGAAGGGGCACTCAAGCTCAAAGAAATTAGCTATATCCACGCCGAAGGCTACCCTGCTGGGGAAATGAAGCATGGTCCCATTGCCCTACTGGATGCCAAAGTGCCCGTGGTGGCGATCGCCATGCCAGGAACCGTCTTTGAGAAAGTGCTCTCCAACGCGCAAGAAGCTCGCGCCCGTGATGCCCAGCTCATTGGGGTAACGCCCATGAACGAACAAGAAGCCCAAGAAACCTTTGATACCCTCTTGCCCGTCCCTGAAATTGACGAGCTGCTGTCCCCTGTCTTAACCGTCATTCCGCTTCAGCTCTTGGCTTATCACATTGCCGCACTGCGGGGGCTAGACGTAGACCAACCCAGGAACCTCGCAAAATCTGTGACGGTGGAATAGCTTTGCTTTAAACAAAGAATGCGCCGCTTTAACACGACGCATTCTTTGTTTAACAGTCTAGATTTCTAAGAATAGTTTCTTAGCTAGCCCAGCCTTTATCTGCTTGTGCCAAAACATAAGCGGCTACGTTAGCAATGTCATCTGCGCCCAAGCGACCGCCAAACGCAGGCATTGCATTTTTACCATTGGTAACTTGGGTGGTAATAGCCTCAGAAGAATACATCGCAAACTGCTCTAATGCCTCTTTCTTGAGGGTCTTATTCGCCATCACAACATTGTTACCGCCCATGTGGCAAGCAGCGCAATTTGCGCTAAATACCTTTGCCCCTAGCGCAGCATCCGCTGCGAAGGCAGGACTACTTAAGGCTAAGGTCAAAAACGAAACCGCCAAGAGAATGACAGATAGTAGCTTTTTCAACGGATTCTCCTCCAAAAAAATGCGACAGCGATTTAATAACGTACTTTCTTAACGGGATATTTCAATAAAGGATGAAAATCCAAAAATAAGCCCAAGAAAGCAACATACTCCTATTTTAGAATGCTCTACATCAGGTTTTGACGTACAGCTCCACAAAGTTTTAGTTACAGTTCTTAAAACTTTTCAGTTCCCCAGCCTGGCGCAACTTCTGCTGCCCTTAAGACAAAGGCCGCTAGATTCTCTAGTTCTCCTGTTGTTAGCCAGCGCTCAGACACCTCTCGACATCCAAAGCCAAAGTCTTTGCCATCGTAGGTGAGTGGTTCACGCTGAAATGCGACTAAAGCACCAATGGTATTACGGGGGGGCGTTGCACCCTTGAGATCTTCTAAGGACAGAGATACCAAGGGATTGGGCAACGTTGCACCCCCCACATGACAACTCTTACAGTTCTCTTCAAATAGATGCTTACCAACGGACAGATCGTCCGCCGTAAAAGAGCGAGATTCACCGTCCTGATTGAGGAGTAAACTAATTGGCTCAGAAGCTTTGAGATAGCGCAGCACATAGGGGTCAGTCTCTGCTGCCTGAGCGATGTTCGGCGCTTTTAGAACGCTGAGCAGCAGCAGCACGATTACCCCAAGCCAGCGCAAACAAACGGACTTTAGCATTGTTTTATCTAAAACCAACGTATCTACAACTCGCCAAGGGGTAAACGGATAAGGCTATCAATGGGTTTAGTCGTGGGTTTAGTAGTAAATCTTACCGCCGCCCCATTTGTCGCCCAAGATCTTAGGCTGTACCAGAACGTAGCCACCGATTGCCACAAGCTGGTCTTCGCTCAAGTTACGCATCTTAGGAAAGATGTCAGAACTTTTAAGACTAGGGTGAATTTCGGCAATAGACTCCTCACCATCGTAGGTTGTGGGGTCTTTCATGTAGTCCACCAAACTTGCAACATTGTCGCGTCGAGGGCTAGCAAGGGCTAAGGTTTCAGGCTCTAGACCAACGCTTGGATTGGTCTTGGTCACGCCACCGACATGACAACTGGCGCAGGCTGCATCAAATAGCTTACGACCATCATCAAACTGTTTACGAGTGAGGGTAATTGTGTCTCCACTCTCATTCAAAGCCACTGTTCGGGTAAGCGCATCGAGTTCTGCCGCTTGAGCAACGCCCGTCCAGAGCTGGAATGTAAAGAATACTGCG
>JANNDV010000141.1:0-14732 GCA_031387975.1 Acaryochloridaceae cyanobacterium OTE_75_metabat_521
GGATCAAATTGCTGGCAAACCGAAGCCCCTGACTGGCTCCATAGCCAATCAATGTCCAGACCGTTCCCCGAACGGCGAGTGATTTCAGGGATGCCATAGGTTTCTACATCAATATCAATGCTTCAGCTTTAGTATTCACCACTCCACGCCAGAATGCTTATTCTGCAAAGAATCCAGATCTTGGCTCAGAGTGAGACTTGAGTTTGCAAAACGGTTAAAGAGTTTAATAGGATAAGGAAGCTTGTCTTACCGAAAGAGATGAAACGGAATGGAGCCTGCTCTAACGCGCATCGGGACTCAAATGTCGGCCTTGACTGGCGTTCGAGCCATAATGAAAGACATTATTGAGACGCTCCGAGACAGTCAGGGAAAGACGTTTATTAACCTTAGTGCGGGCAATCCTGTCATTTTGCCAGAGGTAGAGCAGCTTTGGCGCGATTGCACAATGGAATTACTCAGCAGTCCTGAATATGGCGAAGTGGTGTGCCGCTACGGAGCCAGTCAAGGGTACACCCCCTTAGTAGATGCTATCGTTGACGACTTTAATCAGCGCTACGGGCTGGCTCTCACCCCTCGACAGGTGCTAATTACACCAGGCAGCCAATCACTGTATTTTCTAGCAGCCAATGCCTTTGGGGGACTCAATACCGATGGAACCCTAAAGCGCATTGTGCTGCCCCTTAGCCCAGACTACACAGGCTACGGTGGCGTGAGCTTAGATGCTGAGGCGCTGTTGGCCTATAAGCCAACCCTAGATATTGATGAGGAAGGCCATCGTTTTAAGTATCGCCCTGACTTTAGCCAGCTCCAAATTGATGAAACAACGGGGTGCGTTATTTTCTCGCGCCCCTGCAACCCAACGGGCAATGTGCTGACAGATCAAGAAGTTGAAAAAATTGCGGCTTTGGCGCAGCCTTTTGATGTGCCCGTGTTTATTGATTCTGCCTATGGGCCTCCGTTCCCTAGCCTTAACTTCACTGAGCTGAAGCCCTACATTGGCGGAAATGTGCTGCACTGCATGAGCCTGTCTAAGGCAGGTTTGCCTGGGGAAAGAATTGGTATTGCAATTGGCGATGAGCGCATTATTCAGGTTTTAGAAGCGTTCCAGACCAATATTTGCATTCATTCGGGGCGCTATGGACAGGCGATCGCAGCCCAAGCAATTCGCTCCGGCGCCTTAGCCCAAATTTCAGAACGCATCATTCGCCCCTTCTACCAGAAAAAATTCGCCATTTTAGAAGCTGCCCTAAGTGAGTTTATGCCGCAGGACTTGCCCTGGTTTCTTCATCGGGGTGAAGGAGCAATCTTTGGCTGGGTCTGGTTCCGTGACCTGCCCATGAAAGACTGGGAACTGTATCAGCAGCTCAAAGAAGCGGGGGTGATTGCTGTCCCTGGCAGCACATTCTTCCCTGGCCTACGAGAAGACTGGCCTCATAAACATCAGTGCTTGCGCCTAAGCCTCACTGCCACCGATGATGAGATTGTCCAAGGCATGAAGCGCTTGGCGGAGGTTGTAGAACGAGTCTACACAACCCAATTAGAACCCGCTGTTACTTAGCCATTCATTACTTTAAAGGCGTTTTACCCTATGCCTACAGATCTCAACGAGTGGATTGAAATTGGTCGCATTGTCTCCCCCCAAGGTCTGCATGGGGAAGTGCGCGTGTACCCTGATTCCGATTTTCCTGAACGGTTTATGCAGCCAGGGGAGCGCTGGATGCTGCGGGCGGGTTCTAAGGAACTAGAGTCTGTCAACCTTCAGACAGGCCGCTTTTTAGACGGCAAGGGACTTTATGTCCTGCGTTTTGCAGAGTTTGTGAGTATTGATCAGGCCGAGATGCTGCGGGGTGCAAAACTGATGGTGCCCGTGGGCGATCGCCCTCCCCTAGCAGAAAACGAGTTCCACGTTATGGACTTAGTGGGCATGACGGTGGTAGATGGCAATACCCAAGAAATCATCGGCACTGTTGTCGGGATTGCTAACGCAGGCCATGACCTACTAGAGATTGAGCCTCAGAACGCCCCAGGCCAAAAAATTTTGGTGCCGATGGTGAAGGCATTTGTGAAATCCCTCAATCTTCAAACGCGACAGATTGAGCTGCTGCCAATTCCTGGACTGATTCCAGATCTCTAATGTTCTTGCTGAGCGGCTTCAAGCCACCTGTGTAATACAAGTTAAAGTAGGCGAGGTTTCCGATGAGCGTAGATGAAATTCTCAAGGCAGTCGATGATTTAAGTGAACCTGACCTCGATAACCTAGTCAATCGAGCCTTATTTGTACGGGCAAGACGTCGCGCACCTGTATCGACCCCAGAAGAAACTACTCTACTCCGAGCAATTAATCGGCCCATTCCACCGGAACTTCATGATCGATATGCGGTCTTGGCGGACAAGCGAGATGACGAAACCTTGACAGAGGCGGAATATTCAGAGCTTCTGAGCATTGGCAATCAGATTGAATATTTTGGGGTGAAACGCCTTGAGGCAATGGCACAGTTAGCGGATCTGCGACAAATCCCACTGCTCAAACTCATGGATGCTCTAGGGCTTCAAAGCCCTGATATCCGCTAGGGAATTGATGTCACGCACAAAAATTTCTAACACTCTGAAAAAGCAGGTGAGCGATCGCGCCAGAGAGTGCTGTGAATACTGCAAGTCACAACGAAAATTCTCTCCAAGTAGCTTTGAGATCGAACACATCGTCCCTATGAGTCGTGGCGGTTCCAACACCTTAGAAAATTTAGCCTTGGCCTGTGCCCAATGTAATAGCCATAAATCAAACAAGGTCAAAGCGATCGATCCAGCTTCGGAGCAAGTTGTGCAACTCTTTCACCCGCGCCAAATGGATTGGGCGAAGCACTTTACGTGGAGTAATGACACACTGGAAATTCTGGCAATCACCTCAATCGGGCGAGCGACAGTTGCATTGTTGCTCACAAATCGAGAAGCGGTGATTAATTTGCGACAGATCTTACGACAGCTTAGGCTTCATCCCCCTGATTAAGATGATCGACGACGAAACCTTAGAGCGCGGCGCAGTCCGAACCATTTCTGGGGACTAGATTTCCGATGTTAAAATCAGATCGGCCCCCAGAGCTTAAAACATGATTGCAGTTCCCAGTCATTCACCCAAGCTAACACCCGCTGAGTATTTTGCCTGGGAAGAACAACAGTTATGTCGCCATGAATACATTAATGGCGAAGTCTACGCGATGAGTGGCGGCACCCAAAACCATAGGCGGATTGCGCTCAAATTTGCGGCTCTATTGGATAATCACGTAACCGATGGCGTTTGTCGGGTCTTTAACTCAGATTGCCGAGTCAATCTTGTGGGAACAAATGACTACACGTATCCCGATGCTAGCGTGAGCTGCGATCGTCAAGATAAAACCACAACGCAATATATTACCTACCCTTGTTTAATCGTTGAAGTTTTGTCCGATAGCACAGAAGCTTACGATCATGGAAACAAGTTTTTTCGCTATCGCCAGAATCCACAGTTGCAAGATTATGTATTAGTCAGTTCTCAGGAAATTGCGATCAATCTTTATCGTAAAGGCAGTAATGGACAGTGGGAGATCGTCAATTATCGAGCTGGAGATGTGGTGGAATTACAATCGGTTAATTTAAGCTTCCCGATTGAGCAAATTTATCGCGGGATCGACTTTTCTGAAGTCGCGGTTTAATGGACATAAAATCTACTGAATCATCGTCTTGGACAAACTAGAAAATCAGGGATTCAAACAGGCCATCATCGTTTTCCCCAAAACCCCGATCGCCCTCCCCTAGCAGAAAACGAGTTCCACGTTATTTATGGACTTGGTGGGCATGACGGTGATAGATGGCAATACCCAAGAAAACATCGGCACCGTTGTAGGCATCGCCAATGCAGACAATGACCTGCTAGAGATCGAGCCTCATAAAACCCCAAGCCAAAAATTTTGGTGTCGCTGGCAAAGGCATTTGTAAAATCCCTCAATCTTCAGACGCGACAAATTGAGCTGCTGCCGATTCCTGGACTGATTCCAGATCTCTAGTGATGAGTTGTACGGAAGGTTTGATGAAGCGATCGCCAATATGCGGATCGAAATAGCCATAAACATCAGCTAAAGTTAAGATGCTGTCTGTAATTTCAGTGTTTATTGCGAGGAACCTATGACCAAACTGCTTCAACAGGTGATCGCCCAAATCCAACAACTCCCGCCCGAACAACAAGATGCGATCGCGTCTCGATTTTTGGCTGAGTTACAAGACGAACAAGAATGGGAGTCCCGGTTTACCACCACCACAGACGATCAATGGGATCGGATGGCTGCGATGGTGCGCCAGGAAATAGCGACGGGTGAAATCGCTCCACTCAGCGAAGTATTTCCGACACAAAAATGAAATCAAGCGTCACCAAAACCTTTCGTAAACGGCTCAATGACCTTCCTGCATTGGTTCAGGAACAAGCCGCAAAAGCTTATTCGATCTGGCAAGAAGATCCGTATCACCCCAGCCTTCAGTTTAAACGAGTCAGTCAAAAGCAACCAATTTACTCCGCTCGTATCAGTCTTAACTATCGGGTTTTGGGTTTGTTGGAATCTGAGCATATTTATTGGTATTGGATAGGCGCACATGATGAATATGATGAGTTGCTAAAGCGGATGTAGTTTGAGCCGATCAATAAAGACGCGGCACAAACAACGTAGCGGATCAGACGGTATCAATATCCTGGCTTAATTTCAGATTTATCGGACGCTGCTGAGTAACAGGTAAAGACAACAGAATTATATATGCGATGTTTTGGCAGTAGTATTCTTTTCCTTACCAGTCTCTACACTTTCATAGTTATTTTGCCTGCTCATAGGGACGGCTTTCACCATTTAGCAGACTTCAAAAATGTCATTCTGTATCCTCCACCTCATTGGAGTGGCAATGATCCCATTTCAATAATGACGGATCTCCCTCTGATTTTTATTAATCTTTTGTTTCTGGGCAGGCCAGCGATTCTTGTTGCGCTCTTGTCTATTGGCTTTTTGATTAAATTTTTTATGAGGCGAAAAAAGACCAATCTCAACGAAAAAATATTTTGGCTCTCTAGCGTAGCGATTTGCTGGATTATTTTCTATACAAATTCTGAAATTCTTGAAATGTATGCGGCATGGTTCTTTGATTAAAGAGCCTAAAATCTGACATTTTTAAGCAAAACTAAAATTAAACATTGATAATGTCAGGGCGCTAAACTAGCCTTGGAGTGAAAGTAAATTTCGACCTCTCAACAAAATTGAGGGAAAACGCTATGGCTACCAATATCCTAGACACCATTGACCTGCACAGGATAGGGGAACTTCTTCAGCAGGCACGCAAAAAATGTGGCATGACTCAGTCAGAAGCAGCTCAGGTCATTGATGCTGTGCGTACTACTGTGGTCGCCATCGAGAAAGGAGAACGTCGTCTCAAGCCAGCCGAACTCATTAAGCTGGCTCGCGCTTATGGGCGAGCCAGCTTAATGAGTTCGTTCAGCCAAGTCCTGTTGCGCAGCCCTTTGAAGTTCAGTTCCGAGCGGTATATCAGCGCAATGAAGGGGAAGAAGCAAAAATTGAGCCTGTCATTCTGCGCCTAGAGGAGCTATGCCGATATTATCTGGCGCTTGAGGAAGTAATGGATGCACCCCTTCCTAAAAGCTATCCCCAAGAATATGAAGTCGAGAACATGCCCATAGAGGATGCCGCCGAAAGCATTGCGATCGCAGAGCGTCAGCGACTCGGTCTTGGCGATGGCCCTATTCCTCTGCTGCGGGACATTCTAGAGCAAGGCGTTGGCCTCCGCATTTTTTATCTAGAGATGCCATCAAAATACTCAGGCGTCTACAGTTATGACGAAAAACTTGGTGGATGCATCGCGATTAATGCAAACCATCCAGAAGAGCGGCGGCGCTGGTCGCTGGCTCATGAATATCTTCATTTTCTAGCGCATCGGCGAAAGCCCGTCTTTGACTTTGAAGGGCAATACCGCAGGGTGCCAGAAAGCGAACGTCTTGCCGAGGCTTTTCCCAAATATTTCTTGATGCCCACCAGTGGCCTACTGAAGCGCTTCAATGATATGTACCGCGCCCACGGTAAGTTCACGCCTACAAACCTATTTACTCTGGCGCATTACTACAGTGTGTCTGTACAAGCCCTGGTCTATCGTTTGGAAGAAATGGAGCTTGTGCCCTCTGGAACTTGGGATCGACTGAGCGATCGCGGTCTAAAGGTCAGAAAAGTGCAGCAAGAGCTGGGCTTGAGCGAAATTCCGCAGCGCACTCACATGGCACCCGTCCACTATCAACACCTTGCCATTGAGGCGCTAGACCAAGGACTTATTACGGAAGGGCGCTTTGCAGATTTTCTCAATGTCGATCGCTTAGAGTCTCGACGAATCGCAGAGTCATTACGAGAATATTCCAGCGGAATGATTGAAGAATCTGCCCATCTAGATCTGCGTCAAGTTAGCGCCTAACGGGATGCTCAATGATGGATATTGCTCACTCCCATATTCTGCTAGATGCCTGCTGTGTTCTAAACTTCTCAGATTCAGGTCGGTTTCTAGAGATTTTAAGCGCCATTCCAGCTCAGGTTGTCGTGACAGAAGTGGTCAGAGACAGAGAGTTAAAAACGCTCCAGCGTCTTCAAACTCAGAACCATGAGGCAGCAGTTCAGTTTGAAGCAGCCATCTCAAAAGGTCTACTGCTCGTGACAGATTTTGAATCAGACGCCGAAGCAGAAACCTTCGTGAACTACGCGTTTGCAATGGGGGATGATGGCGAGTCGGCAACGGGTGCGATCGCCGTTCATCGAGGATGGGCGATCGCCACTGACGATAAAAAGGCAATTTCATTCTTTCGGCAAGAAGCTCCTCAGCTCAAAATCATCTCAATCTTGGAAGTGGTCAAATATTGGTCAGAGCAATCCAGTCTCAATGCATCAGAACTACGGAACGTACTGGAGTCCATTCGGGTCAACGGACGATACATCCCCCACAAAGACCACCCATTGCAAGGCTAGTGGAAAAGTGCCATGAAATGATTCCAGCATTGAAGTAATGTTTAGAACGCATCCATCACCACGTTGGGTCAGAAAATAAATTAACCGTCAGGGTTCTAAACCCAGGCGGAATAGCGGTGATGCAGGTACAGACATCCCCCACCTCCTCAACTTCCACCTCGCAGGCATGACAAGAACCCATCAGGCATCCGGTCGGAATGTCGATTCCGGCTCTGGCTGCCACCGCTAAAAACGACTCGCCCACCTCAGCCTCAACTTCAACCTCATCGGGCAAAAACCGAATCACAACGCTCACAGGCTCAAACTCACACGCTTAAGTTTCTAACGTCCACTTCTATTTTGAGGTTGATCAGCGCTTAAAGAAAAAAGAAATCTAAACCTAGCTGGAGGCACTGGTATAGAACCGCAGCGCAAATTGCCAAAAGAGATGGGTGCCGTAAAGTAATACCACCGCCAAAACGCCAGAACCCACCACCCATTCCCACTCTGCACGGTGCAGCATAACCTGGGCGGGAACGGTCGTTAATACCGTAATGGGCACCACAAAGCTAAAGAAAAACCGATAGCTCGCCGGATACGCCGTAATCGGGTAGCGCCCCGCGTCAACTAGCCCCCGCAGCACTTCCGTCACGTTGTAGATTTTGACAAACCAGATGCTGGTGGCTCCTAACATAAACCACAGGCTATAAAGGCTAATAAACCCAAACCCGAGGGGGATTAAGCTCCAGGCATAGTCTACTACCCTTAAATTGAGCTGCATTCCGGCATAGCCAATCACCGCCAGCCCAAACAAAACATCCGGTAAACCCCAGGGCGAGAAGGTGTAGGTCGAGAGCCAAAACTGGCTGCTGATGGGCTTCAGCAGCACAAAGTCTAGGGTACCCTCTTGAACATGCTTCACAATGCGGTTGAGGTTCGGCACCAAAAGTGAACCCGATAAACCCTGCAACAGTGTAAAAATGCCCAGCACAATCAGTGCTTCTTGCCACGACCAGCCCGAAAAGGTGTAGCCATTGCGGTAAAACAAAGACAGCCCAAACAGGCTGCCGGCTAAATTCCCAATGCTGCTGAGCGCCGACAGTAAAAAATTGGCGCGGTACTCCATCTCAGCGGCGATCGCCGTACTCCAAAATAGCTTCAAAACCTGTAAATATCGCGCCATGTCACTCTCTTTTTGCCGCAGCAGTCACTCTATCTATCCCGACAGTTCAGCTACTACATCAACCACTACAATGGTGAAGCGAGAAGGGCAATACTGAGCGATGCCGTACTCTCCTGACGCGCAAAACATAAGGGTTAAGGATAGAGAAATGTTAAAACGAATTGCCGTTGTTGCGGTGCTGGTCTTAAGTTTAGCGCTTCAGAGCTGTGCTAGCCTTGGCGGCGGCTTTAATGCCTACGTGGACGCAATGGACGGCTATAGATTCTTCTATCCCAATGGTTGGCTTCAGGTGAGTGGCAATAATGGGCCAGATGTCGTATTCCGTGACCTTATTGAAGAAACCGACAACGTGAGCGTAGTTTTGAGCGCCCTCACAGGCAACCGCAAGCTCTCAGACTTGGGGGATGCGTCTACGGTGGGGCTACAAATTGCCAAAAAAATTCTGGCACCCGAAGGGTCTAATCGTCAGGCCGAGCTGCTGTCTGCAACAGAGCGCGAGACCGCAGATAAGATGTACTACGACTTAGAGTATCTGATTAAAATTGGCGATCGCGAACGTCATCATCTCGCCAGCGTTGCCGTCAGCCGAGGCAAACTGTACACCCTCAATATTTCGGCACCAGAGCAGCGATGGGACAAAGTTGCCAGCTTATATAAAAAGGTAGAAACCTCCTTCCGAGTTGATTAATTTACCTAACCATAGATACTATGGGCACCTCTCGTCTAGGCTGGGTCAGGCTTACCCTTAGACTCAAGGGTTCCGTTATTCCGGCTGTATTGCCAAAGGCGTTCTTTTGTGGCGGCTTTGGTTTGCTCATCTCCTTTTTGTATGGGCAAGGGTGGATCAAAGCTTGGCCCATTTTGGGCAATGTTGTGCCCAGCATTGTGCTGGGCTTGCTCCTCGTCTTTCGCACCAATACGGCCTACGATCGCTTTTGGGAAGGTCGCAAAGCTTGGGGCACGCTGGTTAATACCGTCCGCAATCTGACCCGCCGAATCTGGGTCTTTGTAGAAGAAAGAGAATTGGGCGATCGCACTCATAAAAAAGAGGTTTTGCACCTCATTTTGGCCTTTGCAGTTGCCACCAAGCAGCACCTTCGTCAAGAGCCATTGACCACAGAAGTGCTGGATTTACTGGGCGAACATCAGGTTGCAGCCCTACAAGAAGCCCCCAACGCGCCCCTTAAAATCGCCTTTTGGATTGAGGACTATCTTCAGCAGCAGTACCAGTTTAAGCGCGTCGATCTGTACCAAATCACCACCCTCAACGAACTGCTCGATAAATTAGTCGATAGCCTCGGCGTTTGTGAGCGAATTCTTAAAACGCCTATCCCTATGGCCTACGCCATTCACCTCAAGCAACTTTTGCTAATTTACTGCCTGCTCTTGCCGCTCCAGCTCGTGGGCGAAGTGGGGTATTGGACTGCACCCATCGTGGCCTTAATTGCCTTTACCCTGTTTGGCATCGAAGAAATTGGCGTTGAGATTGAAAACCCCTTTGGGCGCGATCACAACGACCTGCCCCTAGATGCCATCTGCGCCACCATGCGCCAAAATCTAGAACACCTTATGACCCTAGTGCCCAGCGCCTACCGCGACGTAGTATAGGCAAGCTGCCAACCCTAAACTCTAGGTTTTGTGCTTTGAACGACGGTTTTTTTGCAAATCAGTATTCAGTATACAAATAGCATGCTATTCATACTACTGCCCAAAGATTGGAGTCTTGACCCATGGCTCATCAAACCACCTATCCCAGAGGCTGTACCTTTACAGCCTCTGACTGGAACGCACTGCATCCCTTTTGGTATCCAGTCGCCTTTAGCCATGAGGTGACCGATCAGCCCCATGCCACCACGCTGCTTGACCAGCGCCTCGTGATTTGGCGAACCCCCAGCGGACTCTCTGTTGCGAACGACATCTGCCTACATCGCGGCGTTCCGCTCAGCATGGGGCATGTTGCTGGCGATCAGCTTGTGTGCAAGTACCACGGCTTTCACTATTCGCCAGAGGGGCAATGTACATTGATCCCTGCCAATCCTGGCACGGCTATTCCTAAAAAGCTTTGCCTCACAACCTATCCAGTCAAAGAAGCCTACGGACTCATCTGGACATCTCTCGGCAACGGCGAGCTGTCCAACCTTCCCGACGACCATGAGTGGGATGACCCAGACTATCAGCAAATTTTGCCCGATGCCGTAAACCTCAACGCCGCCGCTGGTCGTCAAATGGAAGGGTTCCTGGATGTGGGGCACTTTGCCTGGGTGCATACCGAGACCTTTGGCGATCGCAGTAACCCCGTCGTCCCCCGTTACGACGTCCACAAAACCCAAAACGGCATCCGTGCCGAATACATTAGTACCGTCAGCAACTTCCCCAAAGCCATGCAGCACAGAGCACCCCAAGATTTCCAGTGGCTGCGCGTGTTTGACGTATTTTTTCCATTTACCGCAAAGCTCACCGTTCACTTTCCAGAAGCAGGTCAGCGGCTATGCGTTCTGAACGCCGCCTCGCCCATTTCAGCTCGCAAAACCCGCGTATTTTGCCCTATTTGCCGCAACTTCGACAAAGACATGCCCCTCGAGCCAGTCTATGAATTTAACTACCAGGTTTTTGCAGAAGACAAAGAAATCGTAGAAGCGCAATACCCCGAAGATTTGCCCCTACAGATTGCGGCTGAGGCTCATATTGGCGCAGATGTCACCTCAATCGCCTACCGTAAAGGGCTTCGAGAACTGGGCTTGGGTTCTGCCTACACTGCCTAAAAGGAACCTTTGCAAAGGGCAACCGTCAAGCGTCTGGTGAAAAGGAATCTCGTCAGCCCCGTACATTCTGTCTTTATATTTGCTGCTGAGTGAATTATCAACAGCACTGTGGTACTGGGTGTTGCCTCACCTAAAAAACTGGTTGACTTTCTTCAGAATAAGGTAAGCTTTCAGTGACTTAGGGCATGTCCAAACGAGGAAACGTCACTGAACAGCGCCACAGTAAAGCACTTTTTGTTTACAAGCTAAGAGAAAGAATTTATGAAATCACTCATTCGATTGGGCTTAGCCCTAAGCCTGCTAGGGGGAACCGTTCTGGGGCAAGCGCTGATTGAGACAGCACCTGCCGTTGCACTATCAGAAACCGATGCACTCAAGCGTTTAGAAGCGATTCCCGTTTTTGCGGTCACAAATAAAGAAGGGATTCCCATTCTTGCCTCTGTCCCTAACCCTAAAGATAAAGCCAAGCAGGTTCAGATTGCGACGTTTTTCATGAGCCAACAAGATGCTCAATCATTGGTGACGGTCCTTAAACAGCAAAAGCCAGATGTGGGCAACACCGCAAAGGTTGTTGCGCTTTCCATGCGTCAGGCTTATGACCTCAAAACCAAAAACAAAGACAAGGCAGAATCTTTGGTATTTGAGTTTTTGCCGCCCAAACAGCAGATTGATGATGCTGTTGCCGTGCTGAAGCAAAACGGTCAAGACGTAAAGCAGTTTAACGATATTCCGCTGTTTTACAGCACAGGTGGCAAAGATAAGGGGCTACTCACCATTGAGCAGGGAGCCAATAAGGTTATTCCGTTTTACTTCAATAAAAAAGACCTTCAGGGGATGTTGGATCAAGTAAAGCAGAAAGACCCCAAGCTCAGCAGCACGGTCAAGATTGAAGTCACGTCACTCTCTAAAGTGCTAGATTCTCTGCTCAAAGAAAATGGTGCTGGCATTCAGCAAATTACGTTAGTTCCAGATAAGGCTGCACTTCAGTTTGCGTTAGAGCAGCAGAAGGCGACGGGCGGCGCTGTTGCTCCAGCCGGAAAGCCAGGTAAGCCAGCCGTTCAAGCTCCAGCCTCGAAACCAACGGCTCCAGCCGTAAAGCCTAAATAAAGCTAGGGTCTCAATGGAGCATTCGCGCTGTGTATCTGGGGAAGACCTTTGGCAGTGGCGGCAATCTGCCCGTCAATCGACGCTTACTGATTTCCCCAGCGCACATCATGAAAATGTGCAGATTGTAAACGAATACCTCCATGAGCTGGATTGGCTTTTAACGGCAGTAGCGGCGATCGATCATCTTGCCCTTAAGTTAGAAACCTATCGAGATTGTCCTGCCATTGCGATAGAAAGATCGCTGCCCAATCTTTCCATCCTCTGGCAGCGCAGACTTATAGAACAAATGCCTGTCCAGTACCTGCTGGGTAGAACAGACTGGCGAGATTTTACCCTCACCGTTGCGCCAGGGGTTCTGATTCCTAGACCTGAAACAGAGCTGCTGATTGACTTAGCGTTGGCGGCATTCCCCCAAGCTGATCCTGAGGCTGATCATGAGCCAGCACATTGGGCAGATCTGGGGACGGGGAGTGGGGCGATCGCCCTAGCCTTAGCCAAAAGTTTCCCCCATGCCTCCCTTCACGCAGTAGACACCAGTGCTACTGCGCTCAATATTGCAAAGCAGAACGCCACGCAGCTTGGGCTGACAGAACAGGTGCAGTTTTACCAAGGCGACTGGCTAGATCCGCTGATTCATCTCAAAGGGTCGCTGAAGGGCATCATTAGCAACCCACCCTATATCCCCAGTGCGATCGTGCCCACCCTACAGCCAGAAGTTGCACGCCACGAACCTCACCTCGCGCTAGACGGCGGCGCAGATGGTTTAGATGCGCTTCGTATCATTGTTCTGCAAGCGCCCGATTTTCTGAAGTCTGGGGGCGTACTGCTTCTAGAAATGATGATGGGACAGGCCGAAGCAGTCTGCATGTTATTAAAGCAATCGGGTTGCTACAGCAACATTCAAATTCACCCAGACTTAGCTGGGATTCAACGCTTTGCGCAAGCCTATCGGATTTAGCGAGAACATCGTGATGGACTCAGCTTTAATCACTGCAATAGGATAGTCTCTGAGGGAATAGCTTCTGAGGGGATAGTGCTAAAGAAAAATGCTGAGATAATGAAAGGGGATTGCTGGAGGTAGAGCGATGACGGTAGCAGCGCTGAAGATCACGTTTGAAGAGTTCCTCGATTATGACGATGGCACCGATAGTTTATATGAGCTAGAAAACGAGGAACTGATTCCGATGCCTGCGGAGAGCGAAATCAATCGACGAATTGCCATGTTTCTGGCGATTTACTTCAGCAAGCTAGGGATTCCATCCTATCGGTTGACGATGGAAACCGAGGTAACTACCAGTGGTCTGCGGGTTTCGGTGCGGGTACCAGATTTGATTGTGTTGTCAGAGGAAGGGGCAATTGCCCTTGAAGGTGCAAGTCGCTCTATTGTGCTGATGGATATGCCACCGCCTTTGCTGGTGGTAGAGGTGGTTAGCCCCAACCAAGAGAACCGAGATTATCGCTATAAACGCTCTGAATATGCCGCACGGGGCATTGCCGAATATTGGATTGTGGATCCGATTCAGGCGCGGGTGACGGTGCTGGAGTGGGTGGAAGGGCTATACGAGGAAAAGGTGTATGGGGGCGACACACTGCTTGTATCTCCGCTGTTCGGCAGTTTAGACATAACGGCAACTCAAGTTTTGCAAGGACATTAATTGGGTTTATTTCGACTGCGCTCAATGAACCGAACATTCGCTCGTTGAGCGGAGTCGAAACGAGCGATGAAACATCCCCAAGGGTGCTGATTGACCGAGACGTACTGAAAGAAGTGTTGAAAAACGTAACACTTCTTTCGCGATCGCCCTATGCACCAAGAGGCTTCAGGTAACATGACATACAGGCGCATGCATTAGCAGTTACGGCACAGTACCCATGGTTAACACCCCCACAAGACCCAACGTTGAAGAACTCCACGCGAATTCAAAGGCACCCGCGAAGGAAACGCTTCTAACACCGCGTTTTTATACCACCGACTTTGACGAGATGGGCAAAATGGACCTTTCCGTCAATGAAGATGAGCTGCGGGCGCTCGTCGAAGAGTTGCGCATCGACTATAACCAAAAGCACTTTGTCCGCGATGCTCAATTTGACCAGTCCTGGGATCACATCGACGGTGAAACCCGTGAGATGTTCATTGAGTTTTTAGAGCGCTCCTGCACCGCCGAATTTTCCGGCTTTTTACTTTACAAAGAGCTGGGTCGTCGCCTCAAGGACAAAAACCCTCTCCTGGCTGAGTGCTTTAACCTGATATCTCGGGATGAAGCCCGTCATGCGGGTTTTCTTAACAAGGCCATGGCAGACTTTAGTCTGTCTTTAGACCTTGGCTTTTTAACCAAGAGCCGCAGCTATACGTTCTTTAAGCCCAAGTTTATTCTCTACGCCACCTATCTCTCTGAAAAAATTGGGTACTGGCGCTACATCACCATTTTCCGTCATCTCGAAGCGCATCCTGAAGACTGCGTTTACCCTATTTTCAATTTCTTTGAAAACTGGTGCCAAGATGAAAACCGCCACGGCGATTTTTTTGATGCTGTTTTGCGATCGCAGCCTGCGTTCATCAACAACCTCGAATCGCGCCTATGGAGTCGGTTCTTTTTGCTGTCGGTGTTTGCCACCATGTACCTGAACGACGTTCAGCGGGCAAAGTTTTATCGCACTCTGGGCTTAGATGCT
>JANNDV010000171.1:0-14571 GCA_031387975.1 Acaryochloridaceae cyanobacterium OTE_75_metabat_521
TGAATCAAAAAGCCTTTATACATCGTTTCTTTAATCATCATTTGGCGATAGAGATCAACCAAAAAGTCTTGAGCTTGTTCTCTTGACAAGCCCTTCACTTGTTCAGAGAACGCGCATACGTTGAACTGCTGCTCTAAAGAAAGCTCAAAGGGTGTATTCATGTTTCCCTCAAGGCGGACTAGATGTTTCGTCTAGTCTGCCCACACGAAGCGAATTTAAAACATGCCCATTGAACATGCCCATTAAGGGTAGGCACTATAGGGCTAAAGCACTCTGAAAACACCGCTGGATGGTTTGAGTAACGCGCTCCAACTCTTCACTCGTCAAGCTAGACCCTGAAGGCAAGCACAGTCCGTGGGTAAATAAGTCTTCTGCTACTGCTCCACCAATAGCCTCACAGTCTTGAAAGACGGGCTGAAGGTGCAGCGGTTTCCAGACGGGGCGAGACTCAATGTTTTCGGCAGCAAGGTCGTGTCGCAACTGCTCACGATCAATGCCGCTGAGTGTTGGATCAATCGTGAGACAGCTTAGCCAGCGCGTTGCATTACCCCAAGGTGCCTCTGGCATGAAGGTAACACCAGGCAATGCCTCTAGAGCTTGACGGTAGACTTCAAAATTGTGGCGACGCGCTGCCACCCGCTCAGCCAACACCTGAAGCTGCCCTCGACCAATACCTGCCAAAACATTGCTGAGGCGATAGTTATAGCCCATCTCAGAATGCTGGTAATGGGGAGCCGGATCGCGGGCTTGGGTGGCGAGAAACCGCGCTTTGTCTGCGATCGCCCCATCGTCTGTCACCAGCATTCCGCCACCAGAGGTAGTGATAATTTTATTGCCGTTAAAGGAGTAAATGCCGATTTTGCCAAAGGTGCCAGGCATTTTGCCTTTATAGGTTGCACCCAGGGCTTCTGCTGCATCTTCGATGAGCGGCACGTTATGGCGATCGCAGGCCGCCTGAATGGGATCAATATCGGCACTTTGACCATATAGATGCACCAAAACAACAGCTTTTGGCAGCTTACCCTGTTTTGCCCGCTGTTCTAGGGCTTGGGCGAGCAGTACCGGATCCATATTCCAGGTGGTGCGATCGCTGTCGATAAAAACGGGTTGAGCACCCAAATATAAAATAGGGTTTGCCGTGGCAACAAAGGTTAAGGTTGAGCAAAAAACCTCATCGCCCGCGCCCACGCCCACAAGCTGTAGCGCTAAATGCAGTGCCGCCGTTCCAGAACTGACGGCAACAGAATGTTTTGCGCCAACAGCCTGACAGAATTCACCCTCAAACGCATCAAGGTGAGGGCCAACCGGAGCAATCCAGTTTGTTTCAAAGGCCTCTCTCACAAAATCCAGCTCTTGATTTCCGATGTGCGGTGGTGATAGCAAGATTTGCTTATGTATCATCTCAATTGAAGTTTAGGTCGTGCTAATTTAGCTTTTTGATATAAAATAAGCTGACATGTAAGAGAAGGAACTTGAGTTAAGGATTTTATCTATCTTTTTAATACTGTTGCAATCCTGGCCTAAATATTATGCTCGCTTTTATTATTGCATTAAAAAGTAAAACAATATCAAACTCATGGACTTTAGTTTCTGACCTACTAGAACGAACGCTACGCTCAGCCTGCAACCAAACCTCTCAAAATTTTGTAGTTGTGGTGGTCTGTAACGAAAAGCCAGATATTCAGTTTGAGCATCCCAAAATCCACTATGTTACGGTTGATTTTATCCCCCCAGCCATCAGTTTAGAAGGTGAGATATCCAAAGGCTATGAAAATGTACATAGCCAAGATGTCGCCAATAAGACTGCCGATAAAGTCAAAAAGTGCTTAAGAGGAATTGAGTATGCCCAACAGTTTAATCCTACTCACCTGATGATGACGGATGCAGACGACTGCGTCAGCAATCGATTAGCCGAAACCGTTGCCAAAGACCCTACATGTGACGGCTGGGTCTTGCGAAAAGGCTATATGTACCGTGAAGGCAGTCGTTTTTTAGTCGTTAACAGAAGACGATTCAACCACGTTTGCGCAACGTCTGTCATTATCAAAAATGGCTTAGAATCTCTATTATTTCAAACCAATCCATATTTTTATCTTGCATCTTTTGAAATGCTGGCGGGAGCAGATATTAAATCTTTGCCATTTAGTGGTGCGGTCTATAGCATGCTGAACGGCGAAAACATGTTAATGAGTGCGGAAACTTTTTCGCAAATGAAAAGTCAAATTATTAGCAGCATACCGCTACTCTTCCAAAGGCTTTTAAGATTTTATCCTTGGATTTTAACCCCTTCTATTATTGATGAGTTTGGACTCTATCCCATTCTCATGAGCGCGGATGAATCTAAATGAATAAATGCATTCTTTAGTGGTCTTACAAAACATCAATCTTGCTGAGTCGCGCGGATTTTAAATCATAATTAAGGATAGAACGCTACTCATCATTAAAATATTAGCAATATTTTTCATAAAACCCCTTTAGCCTGTAATTTTTTCTCTATTTATGGGAATAATCAGAAGTGGGTTAATTCCTCTTGACAACATTTAGAGGTCTTTTGACGTTCATCCTCTACAGGTGACCCTACGTTAGTATGTATGTATTTAATTTATTAATGTATTTGCTATGACGAGAGAACGATCTAGACGGTCTCGTGGGACTAGCCTGAAACTGCAAAAGATGCTGAAAGAGATCGCCGATAGAGGGGTTGCTAGCCTTTTGCTGCTGCTGCTGTTGCCGATATTTTTGAGCGTTGCGATCGCCATTCGTCTTGCGCTAGGTGGCCCCGTCTTATTTACCCAACCGCGACCGGGGAAAAACGGGAAAATTTTTCAATTTTATAAATTTCGCTCAATGACCAATGCCTGCGATTCCACAGGAAGGCCATTACCCGATGCTCAACGCCTCACTCCTTTCGGCTTATTTTTACGGAACACAAGCTTAGATGAGCTGCCACAGCTCATCAACATCTTAAAGGGCGAGATGAGCTTGGTGGGACCTCGCCCACTTCTGGTTAAGTATTTAGACCGATACACCCCCGAGCAGCTTCGCCGTCATGAGGTTAAACCTGGCATTACGGGGTTTGCTCAAGTCAATGGACGCAATGCCATTAGTTGGGAAGATAAATTTAAGCTGGATGTTTGGTACATTGACCATTGGACACTGGGTTTAGACCTTAAGATTTTATTTCTAACAGCCTGGAAAGTGGTGCAGCAAGATGGCATTAATCAAGACGGCTACACGACATCAGAGGAGTTTATGGGAACCCCTCAACCCCATCAAAAGTCTTGATCTTTGTTGGCTTTTCATCAATTCATACACCTATGGCGCTGAATTGCAGATTCGTGAATTCCCAAAGGTGAAAATACGCTTATGAACACGGTTTGGCCTAGTCTTACATCAGAGCAGCTTGCGTTACTTCCAACAGAAGCAGATGTTGCATTTTATGAAACTCACGGCTGGTATATCTCTGCGCCCATTATTTCTGAAGAAATAATTGACCAGGCGATCGCCGGCAGTGAGCGGTTCTACAACGGTGAACGAGATACCTATCTATCCGTTCGTGAAGGATTCAGTGATTGGAAGCTAGGTGATGCGGGTGCCCTTCGCAATAATGAATATGTGTCGCTCCAAAATCGCGAACTGCGCCAACTTGCATTGCAGCCGATGATCGGGGCGATCGCTGCTAAACTTGCCCGAACCGACCGAATTCGCATGCTAGATGACCAGCTTGTTTATAAATCTCAAGATCAGGGTATGACAAGTAGCGTGGGATGGCATACTGATCGAGCCTATTGGTCAAACTGCACCTCAGATAAACTCTTAACCGCCTGGATTCCCTTCCATGATTGTGATGAAACGCGCGGGCCTTTGGTGGTGATGGATGGCAGCAATCAATGGCAAGGGCTAGACCACCTGCGAAATTTTAACCAAACTAATTTAGCCGATTTCGAAACTCAGCTTGCCCAGGAAGGAAAGACCATTGTTAAAGTCCCCATGGCCTTAAAAAAAGGACAGGTGAGTTTTCATAACTGCTGGACAATCCATGGCAGCTACCCCAACCGCAGTCCAGAACGTCGACTGGCATTGGCAGTCCATCTACAGGATCACGAAAATCGGTATCGTTCCTTTAAGAATGAAAAAGGACAAGACATTCATATTTTTGTTGAGAAACTCTGTCGTAAGCTACCGAATGGAGAGCCTGATTTTAGCGATCCTGATATTTTTCCGGGACTGTGGCAGGCTTAAAGTAAAACATCATGAATATTGAGATTCTTCAGACCCAAAGCAGTCAGCGCTGGCAAGAAATTTTGACTCAGCTTCGTCATGATTTGTATCATCTGCCAGAGTACGTTGAGATTGAGGCACAACGCAGTAATGCCCAAGCTGAAGCGATTGTGATTACACAAGGGAAAAACATATTTTTTGTCCCCTATCTTCTGCGGAGCTGTCAGGATATTTTCGATTCGTCTGATCTATCTGAAGACTATTTTGATGTGCTTTCACCCTATGGCTACCCTGGTTTTCTCTGGCAAACAGAAGAGAGCAGCTTTGCAAATTTTCTACCTTTAGCCATTCAAAGCCTTCAAGATACGTTAAAAAATAGAGGCGTTTGTTCAGCTTTTTTTCGGCTGCATCCAATTTTGAGCGATCGCCAGTCTGAGCATGATCCCCCTAGCCCATTTATAGACAATGGCGAAACAGTTTCGATCAACTTAACCTTAACCGAGGGTGAACTTTGGGCACATACGCGCAAGGGACATCAAAGCACCATTAATAAGTGCAAGCGCCTGGGTTTAGAAAGTAAGGTTGTGCCTTTTAAAGACCACGTAGATGCCTTTTTAGAAATTTATAACGAAACGATGGATCGGGTGGTAGCCAAAGAATCTTACTACTTCGGTCAAGACTACTTTTTGGAGTTGCTAAAACTGGGCGATCGCCTCCATCTCGGCATTGTCGAACTAGAAGGCCAGACAATCTGCGCAAGCCTATTTTTTGAGTGTGGCGGCATTGTCCAGGCGCACCTGGGTGGCACACGAACTGAATTTTTAAAGTATTCTCCCTTTAGTTTATTACTCCACGATATGCGCTTGTGGGCAAAGGCGCGGGGCAATACTTTTTTACATATTGGGGGTGGCGTGGGCGGCTCTAAAGAAGATAAGCTTTATACTTTCAAATCTGGGTTTTCGCGCCAGCGACATCGGTTTAGAACCGCGCGCTTTGTGATTGATCCAGCAAAATATGATCATCTCGTTAACCTTCGTGCCCAAGCTTTAGGCATCTCTGTTAGTCAGCTCTTAGAGACGGATTTTTTCCCTGCTTATCGTCAAGGATAGGCCAGCCCAATTGGGTCGGCTGCTGATAGATTCGCTTAAGGGTATTGATGTCTCGCGCTGAAAGAGATGGCGGTTGGCGCACTTGGGCAAAATACATGACATCGGTGGGGGTTTGGCTGTGCCCCCAGATCCCCAAGCCGTGACCCAGTTCATGACGGGCAGCGGCACTGATATATTGAGCCGTTTGACTGGGGCGAATATAAATACTGACGCGATGGGCAAGAGTATTGCTGCTGCTCACATACAGTTCAAACCGCGTCTCGGCAGAGCGAACCCGTGCGCCACTGCGCGGCTGGGGTGGGGTAGCTGAAAACGTAATGTCGGCATTGGTTGGGGAGGTTGTGAGGCTCAAGGGCAAATAGGGCTGCCAGTCTTTGACCGCCTCAAGAACTGCCCGATGCCAAATTTCGGGTTTGATCAGCACGCCATTCGGTAGCGGTGCAATATAAACCTGGATCGGCAAATGACTCCAGATTAAAAAACCAGGCTGCGTGGATTTAACCTGATCAAAGTAGTCTTCTTGAGCGTTTTGGGCTGATTTCCATTGCGCGAGAGTCTGCGGTAGCGGGTGGATTTTGGCAGGTGATGGGGTTTGAGCAGGCGCTAGAGTTGTATAGAAGATGAAGAGGGCGATCGCCATCCCCAAAACGCTGAAAAAGGGAGATTTTACATATTTGCGTCGATATTGCAGCATCGGCACGGTTTCCGAATTTGTTGATCTTCATCACAGTAACCTGTGGCTTAGATCATCGCGATCACCCGATCTAGCCATTACCGTAAAGAGATAGAAAACTCTCTTCTTGATCTACGTTCTTCACAGTAATCGTCATGGTTATGACAACCCGCCCAATCCGCTGGACTGCGATCGCCATTGCCTCAATATTGACAGGCACTGCCCTTGTTACACTGCCCAGCGCTGCCCGCTATCGTCCACCCTCTGGCACTCTTCAGCGTCCGGCGGGGCGGCAAGGGGCGGCAACCCGCACAGACTGCGCCAAAGATAATTTTACGTTTGCAGCCGTGGTGCCCACTTCTAACTATGGTCAAACGACAGCAGACTATCCCACGCTGTACTGGTACCACGCCAACCACAGCTTTTCTTGGGCACAGTTTGAGCTGTATGCAGCCCAAAAGCAAACCCTCAAATTAGAGCTTGACCCCATTTATCAAACGACCTTCCGGCTGATGGGCAACACAGCCGCCCTTGCCAGTCTTACCCTCCCGTCTACCGCAGGGCTACCACCCCTAGAAAAAGGTCGAGACTACCTCTGGAAGGTGACGCTGATTTGTTCTCAAAAAGGTCCCGATGCTGAAACCGCAAGCGGATCGCAACGCAGTGTGCAGGGCTGGATTACGCGGGTTGCCCCGAGTGCAGGTGTAAAGGCTCAGTTAGCTCAAACCCCACACCGCTATGGGGTCTATGCAGAGGCAGGTCTATGGTATGACGCGATTCATGATCTGGCGGTACAGCGGCGGCAACAGCCTCAGCAATCACGCCTCGCAGCAGACTGGAGCGATCTTTTACAAGAGACAGCCCTGCGATCCGTCAAAGCTGCCATTCAGCCTTAAGTGGGCGCAAATTACCCATAAATTGGGCTAAAAACGAAGGTTTATAAAGCATCCAGACGGCTAGATTTCTGATCGAGGCGCGTGGCTTGGGCGATCGCAGTCCTCTCTTTAGCGCGCTGGACATAGGGCTGGAGCTGCATTGAATCTAACCCTGTCAAAATACTCAAATTCTCTACACTAATGCCCCGTAGCAACATATCAATACACCACGTTTGCTGAGCCTGTTCGATTTGGGGGGGATGCCCAGTGGCTGGGGTTAAGTGTCCCTCAGCCCAAACCTGCCAGCGCGCTTGGAGCTTGATCGCCCCTAGAGGCTGACCCTCTTCATTCAGAAATAGGGCAGTATGCTGATCTTTACGGTGCTTAAGCCAGCGCGTGAGGGGGTTAGCGGTGTAAGACCCGTAGCGTTTTCCTAAAATCCACTGATTGACAGGCACTTGTCGTGCCGCAACCTGCAAAACGTGCTGATGGACATCGCTGATGACGTGCGATCGCTCTAACCCTACAATATCTGCCACTGTTAGCCCTGCACCAAACAAGACATAGGCCAAGGCATGGTCTTGCTCGCTTACTTTTTTAGCCCGTTGAAGCATCTCATGAACCAAGGTTGCCGGCAGATCAGCAATATCCGCTGCCTTCTGGGCTGGCGCAACGAGAGCACTTAAAGGCATTAACTCAACACTAGAAACTGAAGCATTTACAAAAAGCTGCACCAGCGTGTCGAGAAAATCAGTTCGGCTTTTCCAAAGCTCATGAAATTCGCTGGTTAGATCAATGACGGCATAACCCAAAATCATGCTGTTGAGAACACCTGCAAGCTGCTCTGGCGGTAGAGACGTGGTGATCTGCCCCTGAGCCATCACCGCAGCCAGATACTCTGCCACATAGCGGTTGGCGTGTGTTAAGCCCTGCCCTAACGCACGTCGATTTTCTGCCGGAAACTGATTAGATTCTCCCACCACCGAACGAACTAAATCGGGCACTCGCTCTAAGGCCGTCAAACAGTCACTGGCGTAGGTTCGCAGGGCTTGACTCATGCTGTCAGTACGACTTGCATGACTGAGCAGAGATTCCCCTAAATTGCGGAAGGCGGAAGAATCTTCGAGTACCGCCAATAGCAGCCCATGTTTATTGCCAAAATGCCGGAACAGCGTCACTTCGTTAACCTCCGCGCGCTCGGCAATGCTGCGCGTGGTGGTATTGCCCACACCTTGAGCTGTAAATAACGCTAGGGCAGACTGAATGAGGCGATCGCGGGTTGAGTTCATCGGTTGTAAAAAATAATTGCAAGTACCACTTGCAGATCTTAAAAAGAGTTGTTAAGATAAACCCATGCAAGCAACACTTGCTTGCTCCACTGTAACGGTCTAGCTGATCAAAAATCAAACCCTGTCCGTTCAGCAAGAGCGTCCGTTGGTTTTAGTGACCTAAGGTGCAGCCCACTGCCGCCGCCTACCAAAAGGATTTTTATGACTGCAAACACCCTGCCTACCGCCCCAACAGGCGGTCACTCGTCTGCGCTGAATTGGACAAACGTTGGATTTTTTGGGGTGTTTCACCTCGTTGCGCTATTGGTTGCGCCCTGGTTTTTCTCATGGTCTGCCATTGGGGTTACGCTCTTGCTGCACTGGCTCTTTGGCGGCATCGGCATTTGCTTGGGCTATCACCGAATGCTGAGCCACCGCAGCTTTCGGGTACCGCAGTGGTTGGAGTATATTATTGTGACCCTTGGCGCACTCGCCATTCAGGGAGGGCCAACCTTCTGGGTGAGTGGACACCGTCAGCACCATGCCCACACTGAGCATCTTGACAAAGACCCCTACTCAGCGCAGCGCGGGTTTTGGTGGAGCCACATGCAGTGGATTCTGTGCCCTCAGCCTGAATTTTTTGATGCCAATCTTTACCAAAAGTTTGCCCCAGACTTAATGCGTCAGCCTTATTACCGCTGGCTCGATCGCAACTTCTTACTGCTGCAAGTGCCGCTGGCGCTGCTGCTGTACGCCTTGGGTGGATGGTCGTTTGTGCTTTACGGTATTTTTGTACGCTCTATTTTGCTCTGGCACTCGACATGGCTCGTGAATTCTGCCTCTCACCTTCAGGGCTACCGCACCTTTGAGTCTGATGATGGTGCCCGTAATCTATGGTGGGTTTCGGTTTTAACCTACGGCGAAGGCTGGCACAATAACCACCATGCGTTTCCCCACGTTGCTAAATCTGGCTTTCGCTGGTGGGAAGTAGATGTGACCTGGTGGGCGATCGCCGCGCTTCAAAAGCTTGGCCTAGCGAAAAAGGTTGTGATGTACCCCAAAACCCTACAGCCATAAGAACAGCATAATTCTTAGCTAAATTCGGCAAAAGACCCAGCAGGACAAAGTACCTGGCTGGGTCTTTTACAATGGGTCTTTTACAAATTCGGGGGTCTTTTTTTGGGAATAGACAGCATGGGCAGCTCTGCCTGAGACGATTGAGACGGCAAGTAATGCTGCGCCGCCAATGGCTCATCAATCGTAATATCTAGACGGCGCAGGCTCTGGAGCCACTTGAGGCCAAGGGCACCCCCAAACATAATGACGCCTAAAATCAGCAGCCCACTGTGACGACTTGCCCCACCCAGGGCAATCTCCGCAGCCCCCATCGTCATCAAAAAGCTAGGAATAGGGTCTCTGCGATAAGTTGATCGAAGAAAACGGGGCAGGAGCATAGTGATTACGGCGTTAAGGGGTGCGTTAACTGGGTACGTTAAGGGGTGCTTAAATGGCTCAATATTGATGCAATCTTTACGCTAAACCTGCTGTATCGTCAACCCTAGCGTAGCCCCAGCCAGGTCAATACACCCTGTCCCGTCAGGGCTTCAATGACCACCGCCACAATAAATCCAAGCATTGCAGCGCGGCCATTTAAGCGCTCGACGTAGTCGTTAAACCCATACTTGGAGTTAGAAACCTTAGGGACTTGAGTGGGCTGAATCATAAACACACCAGATTTTTGCTAGCTAATTAGATCGGCGTTAAGCCTTAATGTTAATTATTCTAACAAAGGACTGGATTCGCTTTGAGTGCGCCCATTAAATACGCCCATTAAGCACGCCCATTAAGCACGAAATAGAGCATCAGCCACTCGGCATACGTCTACCATTTCAGGGCCATCATGCACCCTTAAAATATCTGCACCCCCTGCGATCGCACCACAACAGGCCGCAGCCGTTCCCCAAATGCGCTGGGTGGGGTCGGGCTGATGGAGGATATGACCAATAAAGCTTTTGCGCGAAGGCCCTACTAAGATGGGGCAATCTAACGTCTGAAATGCCGCAAGATGTCTCAACAGATCGATGCTTTGGGGTGCCGCTTTGGCAAACCCAATACCAGGATCGATGGCAATGTAGTGACGGGGAATGCCCGCTGCAATTGCCGCTTCAATGCGTTCTTTCAGCCATGCAGCTACTTCACCCACTACATCTTGATAGTCGGTCATCTGCTGCATCGTCTTAGCATTGCCTCGAATATGCATTAGCACAATGGGTACGCTGAGTTCTGCGGCAGTTGTAAGCATCTCAGGATCATAAGTTGCGCCGGAAATATCGTTAATAAGGTCAGCACCTGCGGCGATCGCCGCCTTTGCCACCGCTGCCTTGGTCGTATCGACTGAAATGGGCACCTCAGACACCCGCCGAATCGCCTCAATAACAGGGATTACGCGATCCAGCTCTGTCTGGAGCAATAAATCTTCTGCATTGGGACGTGTAGACTGCCCCCCAATATCGAGGATGTCTACCCCCGCCTGCTCTAGTTTTTGAGCTTGGCCTACAGCAGCCGCTAGCAGGTGGAATTGTCCCCCATCACTGAAGCTGTCGGGCGTTACGTTGAGAATGCCCATGATGTAGGTGCGCTGACCCCAGTAGAATGGGCGATCGCGCAGAATCCAAGGCGTTAAGTGGGTGGCATTCATCAGAGTGAGATTAGAATTAATTTGCACCCTCAAAACTCTGAAGCGGTGAACGTAGCGAGGGGGCTGAAGCAGAAAGCGCTGAGGTGTTTGCGATCACGATACCAGACGAATAGTGTGAGGTAATGTAGAACGGAAACGCGATTGTTAAAAATGCAATAGAACCGCTCAATAAATGATGAAGAAATTGGCTGCTGCGGGTTTGTTTTGGAGAGGTTTCGACGGTACTATGGGGTTCCATAAGTCTCTTATCGTATAACGGCTGAATCACTGTTCAAGCGTGAGCTGGCCTTTTGCAACTTTAACACCTTGACCCTAATTTACTCTGCCCTCATTCGCTGTATCTGGTATCACAAGTTATGACTCAATTGGATTTTGCAGCACAGAAAATTTTGGTCACGGGTGGTGCTGGCTTTCTAGGGAAACAGGTTGTTTCACAACTGCTCAACGCAGGCGCACAAGCAGAAAATATTTCAGTGCCTCGGTCTAAAAGTTGCGACCTGCGATCGCTGGAGCATTGTGAAGCTGCTGTGAAGGGGCAAGATCTCGTCATTCATCTTGCGGCGCATGTTGGCGGTATTGGTCTCAATCGAGCAAAACCCGCTGAGTTGTTTTATAACAACCTCATGATGGGAACGCAGCTTATTCATGCCGCTTACCAGGCAGGGGTCAAGAAATTTGTATGCGCGGGGACGATTTGCGCATACCCCAAATTTACGCCTGTTCCTTTTAAAGAAGAAGATCTTTGGAATGGCTACCCAGAAGAAACCAATGCCCCTTACGGCATTGCAAAAAAGGCGCTCTTGGTGCAGCTTCAGTCCTACCGTCAACAGTATGGATTTGACGGTATCTTTTTACTGCCTGTGAATCTTTATGGCCCTGAAGATAATTTCAACCCCGCCAGTTCCCACGTTATTCCGGCGCTGATTCGTAAGGTTTATAAAGCCAAGCAGCAGGGCTTAAAACAGTTGCCCGTGTGGGGCGATGGTAGCCCCACACGAGAGTTTTTGTTTTCTGAAGATGCCGCGCGCGGCATTGTGATGGGTGCCCAATTTTATGACGAGGGGGAACCTGTGAATTTAGGCACAAACCATGAAATTTCAATTCGAGATTTGGTGGAGTTAATTTGTCGCCTAATGGCGTTTGAAGGGGAACTCGTCTGGGAAACCGATCAGCCCAATGGTCAACCCCGCCGCTGTTTGGATACGACTCGTGCAAAGGCGGCCTTCGGGTTTACGGCTCAGGTTAGCCTAGAAGAAGGCTTGCGTCGCACGATTGATTGGTACGGAAAAAATGCCCAATAATAATCCTGAAATCAGTTGATCAACAGGTACTTTTATATTTATCTAAAAAAATCACCTTCATGAAAGCAAAAAGATTAGTATTAATATTTAGGCTCTTCTGGCTTTCCGCTGAAATATGTATTCAATGATACATATTTCAGCGGAAAGCCAGAAGAGCCGCCAATACAGTAGTACTTCTTTCATGCTAGCTCATCCTAACTAGCCAGCTTTTTTTGCCACAATCGTGCGATGGCGTGGGTCGCTGGCAACCGTCGTAGGAGTTTCAAACCCCACTTGAGTCAAGGCTACCTCTACATCAAAGGTGTAATAGTCATCACTCCAAGGTTCCGTACTTTTCATCAGCGTAAACAGCACAGGCGGCAGGTTTTGAATCACAGGTGACTGCGGATTGTTGTCTACAATTGCCAAGCATCCACCCGGACGGAGTAGCCGCAGCGCCTCGTAAAATACCGCGCGACTCGCAGCGCGGGGCAGCTCATGAATCAAAAACTGGAGCGTAATTAAATCAAAAGATTGGTTGGGCAATCCCGTAGACTCGCCCTTGCCGTGAATCCATTGAGCCACTTCTTTTTGAGCGTCTCGCACCTGAGCCACCGACAGCATATACGGCGACAGATCTAAGCCCACCGTATTAACAGATGCCCCCTTGCTCGCGTAATGGCGATGGAGCGTTAGGGTAGATATACCAACAGAGCAGCCAATATCTAAGATATCTTTGACCTGCGCAGGGCCATGGTCTGCTAACACCGTATGAAAGCTGGAGCGCAGCCGATCTTGAGCGGTTTGCCACGTTAGATTTTCTGCCAGCCATACCCGCATTGCCATTGAGTAGGTGGCAGATTCTGCTTCAAAGGCCGCTAACCAACAAAGATTACCTTCGTCGTAGGCGTGGAAAGGCACATTGTAGTAATCAGGATAAGTCACGTCGGGATCGGTCATTTGATCTAGTCGTGCCTGAATGCCAGATGCCTCAAAGTCTTGCACCGTCTGCCGCCAAGGGATGCCATTTTTCTCGGCAGTGTTAATCAACACCTTGCGTGCCTGCTGTTTCATTAGCCCATAGATAGGCTTGGTCTTAATGAGTCCATTCACAACCTGAGACAGGAGGTTTTCGCCAGCCCAGTCGGGCTTTAGTTTTGCGGTCATTGCTCTTTTTGATGTTGGGGCAGACTGATTTGATTTTAGAGTGCTGAGGGTAGATTAAGGCGCGCTTTTTTGTGCCGGAGTATACAGGTTGTGTTGATGGATATAGGAGGCGATCGCCGGAATCATCACATCTTCTGCCTTTTTCTGCCGATACTCTGTAGACGACACATCTGGCCCCACAAAGTCTGCCGCTACCGTTAGGTTTGCGCCCAATGTCTTCAGGGTGTTCAGGTCTGCACCGCTCACAGGGAACCCTGGTCGCGGCACAATTTGCAAGTGAACCGCCTTTAATAACGCTTCAATACGGTACCAAGTGGGCAAAGAATGCAGCACATCAGAACCCACCACTAAAACAAGCTGGGCGCGCGGCCAGTCTTGCTGAGCCAGATGCACCGAATGGAGCGATCGCCCATCACTCAAATGAGGGCACAGCTGAACATTAGAATACTGCTGCCGAACTGACTCTAGCAGCAGCGCCAGCATAGCCTGTCGATGCACCAAAGGCGTTTGCCCCAGCTTAAAGGGGTTATCCGCAGCCCAGATCGCCACCTCGTCAAAGCGAGGTGCCAGCCATTCCACAATGGCCCTGTGTCCAGTGGTGGGCGGGTCGGCACTGGTTCCAAAAAGCGCAACTTGAGCCATAAGCTCCATTATGGGGACTTACCGTTTACATATAAGTTGGAGTGTTTTCTATCACCCTGCATTACCCCCCTTAATCCCCCCTTATAAAGGGGGGAAACCGAAAATCTAGTGCCCTCCCCCATAAAGGGGAGGGTTGGGTAGTGCAAGGTGTAAAGTCATTTCAGACTTATGCTAAAGCCTAGAGACATAAACCAGACCGCTAACTACAAACGAGCAAGGCGATCGCACAAAATCTCGACCTGCTTCTGGGCTTCCGCCAAAGTATCCCGTGCGCCCTGCACGACCTCGGGTGGGGCTTGGTCTACAAACTTTTGGTTTTGTAGACGACCTTGAAACGACTGCACGTCTTTTTCAGCCTTAGCCAGATCTTTTTCGAGCTTGGCGCGAAGTGCGTCAATATCAATCACCCCTGCTAAGGGAATCAGCACCTGTACGGTTCCGGTTACGCCCACCATCGTTTGCTTCAGGTCATCTTCAATCACTGCGGTAGCAATGGTGAGTTCTGCCACCTTCGCCAAGTCTTTGATATAGGCTTGACCGTTGGTTAAGGCAAGACGTTCGCGATTGCTTTCACTTTGCAGCGTGACTGCGATAGGCAGCCCAGGCTTAATGCTGGCCTCTTGGCGCAGGTTACGGAT
>JANNDV010000217.1:0-3510 GCA_031387975.1 Acaryochloridaceae cyanobacterium OTE_75_metabat_521
GTTGCCTCCAGAAACGCCTATTGATCTAGAAATTACGATTCTCAGCCATGCTCTAATTCTACAAATTTGGGATTCTGGATCTGGCTTTGACTACGACACCCACATTAGTCAACTGAGCGATCAAAAGTCCCTCACGGCAGAGTCTGGGCGCGGCACCCGTATTATGCTCGACCTGGGTGATTTTTTCACTTACACCAGAACGGCTGACCATCGCAACAGTTTCTTAGCCATTAAATTTTATCTTGCAGAGTCAGAGGGGCTGGGGGTTTCAAAGCATACTCTTACGGGCTATCTCCAAAGCCTATTACAGTCTACGCTGCTGCTCAACAGTAAGTTTTCTAGAGTTAGTCAATATCTAGATGCCGAAATCCAGACCCTTGAAAAAACGATTTATCGTAAGCAGCTAAAGCTTAGCGATCTAGCGCGGTGTCGCTATATTGCCCGCCCTAAACCGAAAGATCGTCCCCATCATGCCAAAGCTGGCAACATCAACTACGCCATTTTTTCGGGCGAAACCTTTGGGGATTTTATTCTGACCCTGGATGCCGACCACATTCCTAAACCTCAATTTTTGCAGCGCGTTCTGCCCCATTTTTATCACTACAACGTTTATGCAGGGCGCTACGAAAATAATCAAATTGCCTTTGTCCAAACGCCTCAGTCGTTCTCAAATCTGCCGCCAGGCGACCCGTTTGGGCATGGGGCGCAGCTCTTTTATGGACCGATTCAGCAGGGCAAAGACGGGATGAATTCTGCGTTTTATACCGGGACGAATGCCGTACTTCGGCGAGAGGCATTGGTGAGTGTAGGGCTGCAAAATTTTGCTGATGAGTTTGCTGATAACCTTGACCTCCTGCAAGAATTTGAGCTAGTAGGGGGCGTCTCTACAGCTAGCATCACAGAAGATATGAACACCGCAATGCGGCTTCATGCGGCGGGCTGGAAGTCTGCCTACCACCATGAAATTTTAGCGGTGGGCTTGGCTCCAGATGACCTGAGTTCAACGCTTCAGCAGCGGCTGCGATGGGCGCAAGGGACGATTCAAGTGCTGATCAAAGAACTGCCCTTTATGAAGGAAGGACTCACCTTTGGGCAGCAAATTCAGTATTTTCAGACGATGTACAGCTATTTTGCTGGTTTCTTTACGCTGATCTTTTTGGTGTGCCCTATTATCTTCTTTTTTACAGATATTGCTCCTGTCAGCTCCTATGGCGTAGGGTTTGCAACTCACTTTTTGCCGATGTTTGTTGCCAATCGCCTTACGTTTGTTGCCGCGTCGTGGGGGATTCCTGCTGGTGAGCTATGGCGCTCTGAGCAGTTTGCGATCGCCCTATTCCCGCTCTTCATCCAGGCGGTTGTCAGCGTGTTTACGGGTAAACCGCTCAAGTTTAAAGTCACGCCGAAACAGCGGCAGTCTGGCATTTATCTCAAACTCGTCTGGCCTCAAATCGCAATTGTTGTGCTGAACATGATGGGAATGCTCTGGTGTCTTTATCGCGCAGCGACGGGACAGCTCGATAACTACGCGGTTTACCTGATCAATGCAGCATGGTCTGTTTACAACATTGCGCTGCTGTGGTCGATTATTCACGCTGCGGTCTGGCGTCCAAAAACACAGGCTTAATCACGTTGCGAGGGCATAAAGCCTATTGATTTGAGATCCAAAAAATGCAGATCAACACACTCAAGTTTGGGGTGAGCTTATTTTTGGCGGCTGTTGTGTTAGCCGTTACGCCAAGCTTTTGGCAAAATAACTCCTCTCGCGTCATGGCAGCACTCCCGCCCAAAATTTTGCTCAACCAAGTAGGTTATGGCCCAACCTGGCAAAAGCAGGCTTTTTTGCTTAATGGAGATGCGTTAGATAAATCTGAAGTTGCGGTCATTGATCGTGCGACGGGGGAATCTGTCCTAAAACTTCAGGCTCAAGGGACGGTCTTGGCGGGGTTGGTGGGCGATCGCCTCCAAATCATTGATTTCAGCGCCATCGCTCAGCCTGGGGAATACGTTCTCAAAACAGGAATACTGCAATCTGCGCCCTTTACGATTAGTCAAAACCCCTACCAAGACGCGCTGACGCAGCTCCTGCGCTCTTACTATCTTCAGCGGTGCGGTGTTGAAATTAACGATCCGGTGACGGGCATTCACCATTCACCCTGTCATCTTAAAGATGGGGCGATCGCCCATGCAGACAATACCCACTCAGCAGGCCAGACCATTACGGCAGCAGGAGGCTGGCACGATGCCGGAGACTATGGCAAATATACGTCTACCGCAGCGATTGCTGTCGGGCGACTGCTCAGCCTTTATGAGCAGTTCCCCCATCCATTCAAAGACGCACAGCTTGCCATTCCCGAAAGCAGCAACGGCATCCCCGATTTGCTGGACGAAATGCAGGTGGGATTGGATTGGATGCTCACACAGCAGCGCCACGATGGAGCAGTGTATCGCAAATTATCGGGGCGGCAGTGGCCTAATGAAAAAGCCCCAGACGAAGACCAGCAGTCGCGCTACGTCTATGGCATCACCACACCAGAAACCGCAAAGTTTGCAGCAGTGATGGCAATGGCGGGTCGGATCTACCAGCCCCTTTTGCCAGACCATGCCGAACGCTACATCAAGGCAGCAACGGATGCATGGCAGTTTTTGGAAAGCCAGCCCGCCATGCAGGTCGATTGGGTAGACGGAGACGACAGTGGCTCTGGAAAGTACCTATTCTCTGACATTGATCACGAGGAGAGTCTTAAAACCGACGAAGACGATCGCCTATGGGCGGCAGCAGAACTCTCCATTACGCTGCATCAGCCGCAGTTTGAGCAGTATTTTGCCGCGCACCTTAAAAAGATGAGCTACACCCTCTTTGAGTGGAAAGATCCTTCCTCTCTAGGCATGGTGGATTATCTGCTGCAAAAAGAGGGCAATCTCGCAAAGCCTGCTCTCAAACGTCTTATCCGTACCAAACTGCTGGCACACGCCGATAAGCTTTTGCAAAGAATTGAGCAGAATCCCTATCGGTTAGCGAACGATCGCTTTATCTGGGGTTCTAACAAAATGACGGCAGAAGAAGGCATAACCCTCGTCTACGCCTATCAGATTACTCAAGACCCGCGTTATTTAAGTGCTGCGAGAGATCAAATCCACTTTATTTTGGGGCGAAATCCGTTCAATCAGACCTTCGTGAGCGGTATTGGCGCAAATCCTGTCAAAGATGTGAATCATTTATTTGCGCGGGTTAAAAACATCTATATTCCTGGACTCTTTGTTGGAGGGCCAAACAGCGGCGCACAGGATGGCATTGCACCCAAAAACCTGGGGGTATTAAGCTATGTCGATAACGCTAAATCTTACGCAACCAATGAGTATGCGATCGATTACAACGCGTCTCTTATCACGCTCATTGCCTTAAGTGCTAATGCCACAAGTCACTAAAATGTCGATATTTGCCATAGATTGGGGAACGTTATCAGTATGAAACTGAGATAGACCGCGAAGGTTCTCTCCATGGAAATTAAA
>JANNDV010000274.1:0-11413 GCA_031387975.1 Acaryochloridaceae cyanobacterium OTE_75_metabat_521
GTGCGAATGAGCAGCAGCCAGGGCAGATTAAATCTGCCGATTTCATAGAACATCACTAGAAGCGACGTATACCATGGCTCAAGTCTCTGGAACCCCTGACGTGCCCGATATGGGTCGTCGTCAGTTTATGAACTTTTTGACCTTTGGCGCAATTACAGGTACGGCACTAGGTGGCCTGTACCCCGTTGTAAAGTATTTTATCCCGCCCTCTAGCGGCGGTGCTGGCGGTGGACTTATTGCCAAAGATGCCCTAGGCAATGACATTATGGTCACTGAATATCTCAAAAGCCACGCAGCGGGCGACCACTCCCTAGCCCAAGGCTTTAAGGGAGACCCCACCTACGTGATTGTGCAAGAAGACAGTACCATTGCCAGCTATGGAATTAATGCCGTTTGTACGCACCTAGGCTGCGTTGTGCCTTGGAATGCGGGGCAAAACCGATTTATTTGTCCTTGCCACGGGTCGCAGTATGACAACACGGGCAAAGTCGTGCGTGGCCCCGCTCCCCTCTCGCTACCTTTGGCGCACGCTGCCGTCAGCGAAGACGACAAGCTGGTCTTCACGACTTGGACTGAAACAGATTTCCGTACCGATAAAGCCCCTTGGTGGAGCTAGTATTACGGCTCGTCTCAATCCCTTCTGCATTTCCACTGTCTCGCATTGCACCCCCTGAACCATAATGAAGCGAACTTTATTTTCAAGATTTACGCTGCTTTCTAAAATCACAAAGAAATCAGCTCAGCTCTTAGCGATGTTGGGCATTCTTCTGTTTGGGAATTTGGCGCTGCCCTCTGTTGCCCAGGCCTACCCAGTTTTTGCGCAGCAAGCCTACGAAAACCCACGAGAAGCGACAGGTCGGATTGTTTGTGCAAACTGTCACCTTGCCCAAAAACCAACCGAGATTGAGGTACCTCAGTCCGTACTGCCCAACACGGTATTTGAAGCCGTCGTTAAAATCCCCTACGACACTGCCGTACAGCAGGTGCTCGGCAATGGCGAAAAAGGAGCAATGAATGTTGGTGCTGCTCTCATTTTGCCACCAGGCTTCAAGCTAGCTCCCCCCGAACGGCTCTCTGAAGAAATGAAGGAAAAAACCAGCGGCGTTTATTTCCAGCCTTACAGTGCCGAACGAGACAATATCTTAGTGGTCGGCCCTCTGCCAGGTGAAGATCATCAAGAAATCGTTTTCCCGATTTTATCCCCTGACCCAACGACGGATAAGAATGTCCACTTTGGTAAATACCTCATTAATGTCGGGGGCAACCGAGGTCGCGGTCAAGTTTATCCCACCGGCGACAAGTCCAACAATAACGTCTTTAATGCGACTGCATCTGGCGTTATTTCAGATATTGCTGACGGTGATGCAGGTGCCCATTTAGTCACAATCGCCGCAACGGACGGACAAAAAGTCACAGAAACTATTCCTGCTGGACCGAGCCTACTGGTAACGAAGGGTCAGCAAATTAAAGAAGGTGAAGCGCTAACCGATAACCCCAATGTCGGTGGATTTGGTCAGCATGACATTGAAATTGTGCTCCAAAACCCAACGCGAGTGAAGTGGCTGATGGCCTTCTTTGCCGCCATCATGCTGTCTCAGATCATGCTGGTTCTTAAGAAGAAGCAGGTCGAGAAGGTTCAGGCTGCGGAAATGAATTTTTAAGGTTATTTGCGCAATCGCCTTTAATCTACACGTTTAATTTTTAGAGCCTTGCCCAAACTTGGGCAAGGCTCTTTTTTGGCTCAGGGCTGATCGACCGTTTGCACCGTTAAGACCTGAGGGGGCGTTGCATCCGGAGGATACAGAAAATCGACCTGAACCAGTCTAGATGTTTTAGCCTCTAAATTAAGCTCCACCAGGGGTTCGCCGCGCTGCCCCCGAAATTGCACCAGTTGAACATAGCGGGTTTGGGCATTTCCTGCATCGTCTTTGTAGCGAACTCGTAGGGTTCCTCTAAAAAAGACGCGCTTTGAGGGCACTTTAAAAAACGTCAGTTCCGTTGGCTTTGCATCGGTTTTAAGCGGCGTCTGGAGCATGAGAGTGACTTTTTGCACACTTTCCGTCGGGTTGTACAGCGGAAGCGTAAGGCTGTACTCCAAACTATAGTTGCCATGGGCGGCATAGGCCGTATCTGGGTAGCGCACCACCATAGGCGCACTCTGAATTTGCTCTGTGCCAAAGGTGCCCCTAGGCAGGGTGCTTAAAGGGTACGAAAAGGCTTCTCCCACCTTTGGAATGGTTAGTATTTGCGAAGGGGATGCATTTATGGAACGCTGAGTTTGTAGTGTTTCCAGGGCACGCGGGGTCCGAAAAGGGTACGACAGAGTGTCTTCTCGCGTTGGGCTGTTGGGTTTTTGCAAAAGTGGCTTCGGATCGGTCAGACGGGCGTTCCAGCGACCGCCTTTAGCGACACCCGAAACCCTTCCGTAGATGAGGTTTCCGCCTGGTTTGGGTAAAGTGGGCGCTTTATCTCTTGGCTCTGACAATGCACCCGTATTTAAGAGGGTTTCCCACTCCGTCAGGTTAGGGGCGCGCTCTTGCCCAGCATCATCGGTTTTGGCATACATGGCGAGGCTGGCGGCATAGACTGACCCGCTGCTGCGGAGGTAGGCGAGGGTAGAGCGTCCGTTCACGGGGGGCTTAAATTCTTTGACCGGAATGGGCACATTCAATAACATTGCGCTCGTTTTAGGAGGGATCACGAGGGTGGCAGGCCAGCTAGGCTGCCGCTGCCGTCGCAAAATGTCGTTAGTGACGCGATCTCCAGGCCCCGCATAAACCGTTCCAATCGGGTTTTCCGTCATGGGGGGCAGGTCAATAAAAGGCGCATCCGGCTGACTTAAATAGCTGGCAGCCTGCAATACATCTACTTTCAGAGGAATGGATCCAGGGTTATGAAGCAAAATACCTAGATACAGCGTTTTGATCGGCTCTGTCGTTTTAGCCTGATTAGAGATGTGATGGGCAAATAAATCGAAGCGCCCTTGAAAGGCTTGATTAAGGTGCGCTTCAGGATGGGTTTTGCCAACTTTTGGGAAGGTTGAGAGTAGGATACCTTCAGTCTGAACCACTTCAGGACTATTGCTGTTAAACATCAGCACTTCATCCAGTTGTCCAGGCAGCACTCGAATCGTTTGAGGCTGAACAATCACTTCAGGCTTGGGTGCAACGACGGGAACAGCCTGGGCAATCAAAATTGAGCTAATCAAAGGAAACATAGCTATCCCATAGACATTGAAGAACATGAGGGCTATTATCCCCCCTTCGGTTCTTTTTGCTACAGGCTAAAGCAGCGCAAGGCGCGTCAACAAGAACGCTTAAAGACCGCAGCGCACTACTCGATAATTTGTCTACCGAAGGAAAGGGAGTGCATTGGGTCTACAAAGTTACCTGCGTCTTCTTTACTATCCGTGAACGGAATCCAGGTTTCTTCGGCATAGGCTGTGGTTAGAGATGGGGGCAGCGTTGTAGCGGAAGAAGCATGACCTAAATAACCTACGCAGCCCACCATGAGGCTATAGGCGGTAATAATGCCAGCGCCTGCCACTGCTACCAAGGCACCTGCAAACATCAAAGAAAATTCACGTTGACGTACTGCTCTCTGCATAAGCCGCAAAGACCAGAACATTAAAGCCGATATCGTGAGAATCAAAATAATCATATCTTTACTTATGTTAACAAAGTAAAGATGAATCTCACGATTAATGTAAACATCTTAGGCTTGTTTTCATAATTGGTCAGCGGAGTTTTGGAGAACAGGCTCTGCGGCCCAATCGGGCTTTAAATCTAGCGTAGCGGGGCTTTAGGCTGATGCATCTGTCATGCGAACGGGCACTTGATGCGCCTGAAGGTGCGTCTTGATTTGACCGATGCTGAGCTGACCGTAGTGCAGAAGTGATGCGAGGAGCGCCGCCTCTGCTTTGCCTTCTGTGAGCGCCTCATAAATATGGTCGCAGGTGCCTGCACCGCCAGAGGCAATGACTGGAATTTCAACCTGCTCAGCGATGGTGCGGGTTAGCTCTAGGTCATATCCCGCTTGGGTTCCGTCTGCATCCATGCTGGTGATGAGCAGTTCTCCTGCGCCTCGGTGTGCCATTTCTTTTGCCCAAGTCACGGCGTCTAATCCCGTATTCTCTCGGCCTCCTCGCACAAATACGTCCCAGCCTGGATGGTTGGGATCGGTTCTACGGCGTGCGTCAATGGCAATAACAATGCACTGCGCCCCAAAGCGATCGCTGGCTCGGTTCACAAAGTCAGGATTTTTGACAGCAAAGGAGTTGAGGCTCACTTTATCGGCTCCAGCCCTTAATAATTCTTTGATGGTCTCTAAGGATTGGATCCCGCCGCCGACCGTGAGCGGAATGAACACCTGTTCGGCGGTGCGATAGACCACATCAAAAATAATGCCGCGATCTTCGTGGGTGGCGGTGATGTCTAAGAACACCAGCTCATCGGCTCCGGCTTGATTATAGATTTGAGCCAGCTCAACAGGGTCTCCGGCATCTCTGAGGTTGACGAAATTGACCCCTTTGACAACCCGTCCAGCCTTTACGTCTAGGCAGGGCAAAATACGTTTGGCTAACATAAGGCTCCTTGATGGGTTCTGTTGATTAAGCCTAGTCAACGCTGAAAACACGCGGAATAGCTTATTTTGCCGAAGGGTTGGGCTGTTCTCTATTCTAAGTAAGATGGTGCCATGTCCATTGGGCAATTGTGTTTGTTCCATCGTTTCGTAGAACCGCAGCAGCGTCACTCCAATGCCCCATCCTCTGAATTCGATCGCCATTGTTATTTTGGGCGAAACCAGCGCTGAGATCGCCCGTCAAATCCAGGCCGCTCTCCCCCATGCTACGGTCTATGGCCTGACTGAGCGCACCCAATCCACAGATAAAACCTACGCCAATTTTGGCGACACGCTCAGGAAGCTTTTCACCCAAGGCACCCCCATTATTGGGATCTGCGCCGCTGGTATTTTAATCCGAACCCTTGCGCCGCTGCTGTGTGACAAACGCGCTGAGCCACCTGTAATTGCGGTAGCTGAAGACGGCAGTGCCGTGGTGCCATTGCTGGGCGGGTTGACGGGTGCCAATGATTTAGCAAAGGCGATCGCCGCCACCCTGCACATCCAAGCCGCCATTACCGCCACGGGGCAACTGCGGTTCAATATTGTGCTAGAGGCTCCCCCCGCTGGCTACCGACTGGCGAATCCAGAACATGCCAAATCTTTCACCTCTGACCTGATTGCAGGGGCGACCGTCCGGCTGATGGGAGCAGAAGCGCCGTGGCTCAGCCAAAGCAATCTGCCCTTTCGTTTTGAGGGCACCCATCTGATTGAAGTGACAGAGCGCCCCGTCACGGGCAATGCCACCCACCTCGTCTACCATCCGGTGATGCCTCAGGGACGACTCTCGGTTATTGGAACAGGGCCAGGATCTGCCCAGTGGATGTCGCCCGAAGTGAGAGCAATTCTCCAATCTGCCACGGATTTAGTAGGCTACAAAACCTATTTAGACTTGGTCGGAGATTTCGCCCAGGGGAAGCAAAGGCATGAATCTGACAACCGAGTAGAAATTGACCGCGCCCGTCATGCCTTGGCGTTAGCCGCAGCCGGAAAATCGGTGGTGGTGGTATCCTCCGGCGACCCTGGCATTTTTGCAATGGCGGCGGCAGTCTTTGAGGTGATTGACCACGATGCTAACCCCGCCTGGAACAGTCTCGATATTCACGTTGCCCCTGGTATTTCAGCCATGCAGGCGGCAGCGGCGGCAGTAGGTGCGCCCCTCGGTCACGACTTTTGCGCCATTTCTCTGTCTGATATCCTCAAGCCTTGGGAGATGATTGAGCAGCGAATTGCCGCCGCCGCCGCCGCAGATTTTGCGATCGCCTTCTATAACCCTGTCTCTAAGCAGCGCACCTGGCAGCTTACCGCCGCTAAGGAAGTTTTGTTGAAGTGGCGATCGCCCACCACCCCCGTCGTCCTTGCCCGAAACATGGGCAGACCGGGACAAAGGGTTCAGGTGATCAACCTCGGAGATTTAACGGCTGACCAAGCGGATATGCGAACGGTCTTGATTATTGGCTCTAGCCAAACTCGAACGGTTCAACGCGCGAATGATCAGGTTTGGGTCTACACGCCTCGCAGGTATGAGCCGTAAGCGGCTGCGATCGCCATTTTCGCTCAGCCCTAACGGATATAGCAGCGATCCGATAGGGTGCGATGGTCTTTACTGAGGCGTCACTTATGCCATTGGCTCAAAAAATATTGACGAAGATGGGTAGACCTATGAGATAATTGATGACTGTGTCTAGCTAAATTACCCGTAAAGACTCATGGCTAAGGGCGTCCGTGTCATTATTACCCTAGAGTGTACCGAGTGTCGCTCTAATTCCAACAAGCGATCGCCTGGCGTATCGCGCTACACCACAATGAAAAACCGTCGTAATACTACTACACGGCTAGAGCTAAAAAAATTCTGTACGCACTGCAATACCCATACAGTGCATAAAGAAATTAAGTAAGACGCCTTGCGCTGCTTGCTCTAAACTCAACTTGCTTTAAATCAACCCAGCATAAGTTCTAAGACTATGGCCTACTTTCGACGTCGCGTCTCTCCCATTAAACCTGGCGACCCTATCGACTATAAAGATGTTGACCTTCTGCGTCGCTTCATTACCGAGCGTGGCAAAATCTTGCCCCGTCGGATCACAGGTTTAACCTCTAAACAGCAGCGAGATCTCACCACCTCCATCAAACGCGCCCGCATTCTGGCACTGTTGCCCTTCATCAACGCAGAAGGTTAAGTCCACAAGACAGAACGCGGCTTTAGATAAGGCAACGTTTAAAAAATACAAAGACTCCGGTGAACTGGGTCTAAAATAGGGTTGCATTGAGCCTAGGTTTTAAAACTTTACCTAGGCTTACTGATGTTTATAGGTCAATGAGCCGCCATTTGTGGATAAGGGAACATTAGTTGAGTTTCGAGGCCAAGGGGACGCGCCCAAGTTGGGCGTTGTGGAGCGGCCTGAGGGTAAAAAAAACTGGGTGGTGGTGGATGAAAGAGACCATGCTCATACCCTTCATCCTCGCCAAATTACGTTTACCGCATCCGATCAGCTCTATCGAGCAGCGGATATTTCTGCATTCCTAAAATCCGTGGAAGCCTTTCTAGACCCCTCCAGCCTAGAAATTGCCTGGGAAATTCTGATTGAAGAAGGGGGGCGTTCCGTTGAGCCAAAAGAGCTGGCGCAGCTTTTGTTTTCAGAGCAGTCTGTGCCCTGCTGTTACGCAGCCCATCGGCTGTTGAGCGAAGACAAGCTGTACTTCAAGCAAAAGGGCGATGTTTACGAACCGCGCACCGCAACGCAAGTGGCGGAGCTAAAGCACCAAATTGAGCGAGAAGCCCAGCGGCAAATTGAGCAAAAGGCGTTTTTTGAGCGTTGGCAACATGCGCTGGCAGGTGAGGTTGTGGAATGGCAAACAGGCGATCGCCCCTACCTCACCGCCCTAGAGAAATACGCCCTCTTTGCCGAAGAATCTATCACTCGAGCAACTGCCGCCGATCTCCTTAAGCAAATTGGGCGACCCGACAGCCCCCAATCGGCCTTTCAGGTTTTGGTCGATTTGGGCTTGTGGAGCATTCATGAAAACCTATTTGTGCGCCGGAGTAACTTGCCCATGCAGTTTTCTGAGAGCGTCTTAGCCGCTGCGCAAGATCGCCTAACCCTCACTCCGCCAGATTTAGAGCTTCATCGCAAAGACCTCACCCACCTCAAGGTCTACACCATTGACGATGAAAGCACCGCTGAAATTGACGATGGACTGAGCCTAGAAACCCTAGACAATGGACGACAGCGCGTATGGATCCACATTGCCGATCCCAGTCGCTGGGTGAGCTTGGGGGATGAACTCGACAAAGAAGCCCAGCGCCGCAGTACGACCGTGTACTTGCCCACGGGCATGATTCCCATGTTCCCCATTGAGCTGTCTACAGGGCCAATGAGCCTCATTCAGGGTCAGCTTTGCTGCGCCCTCAGCTTTGGCGTTACCTTGAGTGACGAGGGCGCGGTGGAAAGCTATGACATTGCGCCCAGCACCATTAAACCCACCTATCGCCTCACCTACGATGACGTAGACGAGATTTTAGAGTTAGGGGTACAGGCAGAACCTGAACTGATTGCCCTGTCTGCATGGGCAGATCGTCGTAAGGCATGGCGCATGGGGCAAGGAGCCATCACCATCAACATGCCAGAATCGGTCATTAAGGTGAATGGGGATGACATTGACATCACGGTGCTAGAAGATTCTCAGGCGCGTAACCTTGTGGCTGAGATGATGATTTTGGCAGGCGAAGTGGCTGCCAGCTATGGTCAAGCTCACGGGCTGCCCCTTCCTTTTCGTTCTCAGCCCCAGCCCGAACTCCCGCCCGAAGAAGAGCTGATGCAGCTTGAGGCCGGCCCCGTGCGGTCCTCTGCCATCCGGCGCTGTATGCCGCGCAGTGAGGTGGGCATTACGCCTGCACGCCACGCCAGTTTGGGTTTAGAGGGCTACTGCCAGGTCACGTCCCCCATTCGTCGCTACGCAGATTTATTGGCGCACTTTCAAATTAAAGCCCACCTGCGGGGTGAACCTCTACCCTTTAGCGCAGAAGATTTGCCGACGCTGCTGTCTAGCATTGGCACCATCGTGCAAGAATCTAACTTTATCGAGCGCCAGACCAATCGGTACTGGAGCCTAGAGTTTTTGCGCCGTCAGGGCAATACCGTCTGGCAGGCGATGACGCTTCGCTGGCTGCGAGAGCATGAAGGCTTGGCGCTGATTATGCTTGAAGAATTGGGATTGGAAGTCGCAATGCGCTTTACCCGCGCGGTAGAGTTAGGCGAGCACCTTCAGGTTAGGGTAATCTCCTCAGATCCTCGGATGGATCGCATTGTTTTAGAAGAGTGTCACGAGACAACGGCTGACGTGTCTTGAGTTTGGGTTGTAAATCGCCTCAGGAGCAGTTAAATATGCCTTCTCAAAGGTGTCTACGATGGATGTCTGGGGTACTGGCTGCGGTTGGTTTAGGCCAAGCGGGTATAACCTTGGCTCAAACGACTATTAATACAGGTAATACGGGTGCTGCTGCCACGCCCAACCGTTTTGAAATTGCGCTGATTGGCGATGCCCCCTATTCTGCCTTAGAAGAGCAGCAGTATCCCAATGTGATTGCGGATATCAATCGCAGTCAGGCAAGCTTTGTGATCCATGATGGCGATATCCAGAGTAGCGCCACGCCCTGTACTGATGAACTGGTAATGAGTCGGCGATCGCTCTACCAAACCTTCCGCATGCCCTTTGTGTTTGTGCCGGGTGACAACGAATGGACAGACTGCCATCGCACTGGAGGCGATCCGCTGACGCGTCTTGCTAAGCTTCGGGAGCTATTATTTGCTTCAGACTATAGCTTGGGTCAGACCGTCCTAAAGCTAGAGCGTCAAAGTCAGTCGCCAAAGTATGCCGCCTACCGCGAAAACGTGCGTTGGGGCTATGGCTCTGTTTTGTTTGTGGGGCTACACCTGGTTGGGAGTAATAACAACCTAGGCCGCACCCCTGAGATGGATCGAGAATTTAAGGCGCGTAATCAGGCCAATTTAGAGTGGCTGAAGTCTTCTTTTGCTTTAGCACGGCAGCAGCAGCGCAGCGGAATTATGCTGGTGATGCAGGCAAATCCAGGGTTTGATCTCCCCCGTGAGCAGCGTAGTGGCTTTAATGATTTTTTAGATGCCCTTCAGCCTGAAGTGAAGCAGTTTGGTAAGCCCGTGGTTCTGGTGCATGGTGATAGCCACTACTTTCGTATGGATAAGCCGCTGGTCGATTCGCGCAATCAGCGCGTCATGAACTTCACCCGTGTCGAAACCTTTGGGCCACCGGATATGCACTGGGTGAGAGCCACCGTTGACCCCAGCGATCCCAATTTATTTCAGTTTGAACCCGTTGTGGTCAATGCCAACGTTAACTAGGCTCATAAATGAATAAGGAAGTTCAGCTAAAATCAAGTTATGCTAATTAGATGTTTTTTCTGGTGGTCTCAAACTTTACTAATGGTTCATAAATTAGATGTCAGAGCTAATTTCAGCGTTAGAAAGTATAAGTGCTTGGTATGACAAGAATGAGTCTCGATCTTTTTTTCGACCAGGGCTTTCTCGTGCTGGCATTGATAAGATTGTAAAGGATTTACAGTTTGAAGTTCCCAATGAACTTTATGAGCTTTATGAGTGGTGTAATGGCTCATCGGAAAACGATAGAGTTGCATTTCGCCAATTTTATTTATTGCCTCTTGAGGGTGCAGTGAGGCTTCGTAAGAGACCATGTGGATTGAATGAAGGATCTGAGCCAATACCAGACGATCCGAGGTGGCTACCTATTCTTCAGCTTTGGTATGAAGGTGCATTTTACGTCGTTGTTTTAGGGGACAAAGATAAGAGTCCCGTGAGACTGTACGATACGGAGTTTGGCAAGTATGAGCTTGCTTATGATAATTTGACAAATATGTTCCTTCATTGCGCTGAATGGCTTGAATTAGCTCAATGTGATGAGAAAGGGAAAACTTGGGAAGTAGACGGAAGAATTGATACAGAATTACAAGTTAAATATAGGATTCAGTAGTCTATCCGGTCTTAGATTGAGAATGGATAAAAATACAAAAGAAAGTCGGTTGCAGCGCAGCATAAAAAAGCTGGTGTAACTGAAGCCATCAACACTCTGGAAATAACTCGAAAACTTGTACCGCCGCTGAACAGCAACGATAGAACGTGAGGATACAGCTTAACCTCTATCCGTCGTGTCAATGCGTTTCTCATAAAAATATGAACTGAGAAAGTGTATGCTAACAGAGCAATCTACGGCTCAGACCCTATACGACCAAGACTACTATTTGTGGCTTCAGACAACTCTCCATCAAATTCGGTGTGGGCAGCCGCTTGTAAGAGTGGACTTAGAGAATTTGCTTGAGGAATTGGAGAGCATGGGTAGACGGGAGAAACGCACCGTCAAAAGTTTACTGATTCGACTGTTAGAACACTTGCTTAAGCTTAAATATTGGTCTACAGAACGCGCTCGAAATGAAGGGCATTGGAAAGGCGAGATTAGAACCTTTCGTAGAGAGCTAAAGGATACGCTGCAAGATAGCCCTAGTCTTAAACCTTTTCTCTTAGAGATTTTTGACGAATGCTACCAAGCCGCTAGAGCTGAGGCAGGCGATCGCACCAATCTTCCCATCGAGACTTTTCCCGCCACCCCCATCGGCTCCGTAGAGCAAATCCTCAGTGAAGACTGGTTGCCAGAATAAAAACCTGAAATGCACTACCTTATAGAAAGTCTTTGGCGTGACAGGATTTATGTATGGTAGGGGCGGTCAAACCTCAGTATCAGATTA
>JANNDV010000173.1:0-33855 GCA_031387975.1 Acaryochloridaceae cyanobacterium OTE_75_metabat_521
GACTAACCCACCCCGCCCTACGGGCACCCCTCCGAGGAGGGGATTTTCTCAGACTTGTGTGCATACGGTAGCCCTTGAAAGGGTGAGCGGATCTGAGTGAGTGAGCGGAGCCGAAGCCAACCCCCGCCCAATTCAGCGCCACCATTGCCGTCTTCTGGAAATGACTGACATGACCCTTCGCTGGTATATTCATGCAATAGGTCTAATAGTGAACCCTCGATCACAGGATCGAGGGTCTTCATATGGCTAAGGGGCGTGGATTTAATAAGATCCAGAATTGTTTAGAATCGATACGCCTTGCACTCCCTCATCCCCTAACCCCTTCTCCAAAGGCGGGAGAAGGGGAACAAGATTCTTCTTACTCCCCTCTCCCGTTCTGGGAGAAGGGCTGGGGGTGAGGGTCAAAAGTGTAAGTTATTAAATCTATGATCCTAAGAGTGAACGTGCTAAATCGAAGACAACACCGCCTTCGCGGCCTCTAACGTCCGGTCAATATCTTCATCCGTGTGGGCAAGCGACATAAACCCAGCCTCAAACTGAGACGGAGCCAAGTAAACGCCTCGCTCTAGCATGCCTCGGTGGAAGCGCCCAAACTTTTGCACATCCGCAGCCTTGGCGTCCTCAAAATTGTGGACCGGCCCCGCCGTAAAGAACATGCCAAACATGCCGCTAATATGTCCGCCACAAACCTCATGACCGCATTCTTTGGCAACGCTCAGCAGCCCATTAATGAGCTTGCCCGTAATGCGATCGAGCTGTTCATAGGTGCCAGGACGATTCAGCAGCTCCAGGGTCTTAATGCCTGCCGTCATCGCCAAAGGGTTGCCCGAGAGCGTCCCTGCCTGATACATCGGCCCCGCCGGAGCCACCATGCTCATGATGTCTTTGCGTCCACCATAGGCACCTACGGGTAAACCGCCGCCAATCACCTTACCCATGGTGGTGAGGTCTGGGGTAATGCCAAATTTCTCTTGAGCGCCGCCGTAGGCAATTCTAAAGCCCGTCATTACTTCGTCAAAAATCAGCAGTGCACCGTATTCTTTGGTTAGCTCTTGCAGCCCCGCCAAAAAGCCGGCATCGGGCACAATAAAGCCAGCATTACCCACCACAGGTTCTAAAATGACCCCAGCAATCTGTTCAGGGTTTTCTTCAAACAGCGCGCGCACCGCCTGAAGGTCATTGTAAGGTGCGGTCAGCGTGCTGCTGGCGGTTGATTTAGGCACCCCAGGCGAATCTGGTAAGCCCAAAGTTGCCACTCCAGACCCAGCCTTCACCAAAAACATATCGGCGTGACCGTGGTAGCAGCCTTCAAACTTGATGATTTTTTCTCGTCCGGTGAAGGCGCGCATCAGGCGTAATACCGACATACAGGCTTCAGTGCCGGAATTTACAAACCGCACCATTTCAATGCTGGGCACCGCGTCAATCACCATCTGTGCCAGCACGTTCTCTAGTAAGCAGGGTGCGCCAAAGCTGGTGCCCTTGTCTAATGCTAAACGCAGGGCATCGAGCACTTCAGGGTGGGAGTGACCACAGATGGCAGGTCCCCAAGTGCCCACGTAGTCGATGTACTGGTTGCCGTCTACATCCCAGATGTAGGCACCCTTCACATGGTCAAACACAATGGGCTGACCGCCCACAGACTTAAAAGCCCGCACGGGGGAACTCACGCCACCCGGCATAAGATGCTGTGCGGCTGCAAAAATTTCTTCTGACTTGGTTGTTTTAAAGGCGTCCGTAAGCAACGTTTTCTCCTTGGATATCTGTGTGGGGTTCACATCGCCAGTGGTGCCGATGTCGAGCAAGACAGACTCTTATTTTACCAAGCCATTGGAATTAACTATGAAATTTACTATCGCTTTGGCGCGAGTGCGTATTGATTGAGCGCTGGCGCGGCGGTTTTGGGCAAGAGCCATTCTCGCAGTAAACGCGCTGTGGTGCGCTGCACCAGACCTGTTGCCACCTGTGCGCCTAAAGTCTGGGCTTCGGTTCGAGTCACCACATTGGCAAGGACGGGAATGAGTGCCCCTGCATCAAAACCAGGGGTGTCTTGAAGCAGACCCCAAATTCGCTGGATGTGATCTGCATTGGTGCGGGGTAGCGGCAGCGGCTGAGTTTCTAGCGTAGTCTGGGATGCGGGGGATGCCCAGCCCAGGCGTTGCTGGATCTGATGACCCCAGTTTTGGAGGGTATCTTGACCAAACTGGTCTAGATTTTTGACCAGTTCATCGGCAAGGCGATCGCGGATAAAGTCGCCCCGCTCTGAAAACAAAAACTCAACGGCCTGATTAAGCGCCTGATTGAGATCGTAGTTTTCAACATTACGGGCATTATTGAGCAAGTTTTCGAGACGATTCCAGCGGAAACTTTCGTCTTTGAACAGCAGATCTTTAAGACTAGCACGCAGCTCAGGGGAGGTATCGGTCAGTAGCCGCTTGGCAACATAGGGATAGGCCGCACTCATGACCTTAAAGTTGGTATCCACACTCATGGCAATGCCTTCCATTGAAATGAGCGATCGCACAATCAGCGCGTAGTACGCAGGCACCCGAAACGGGAACTCGAACATCACATCCGATAGCCCGTCAAAAATCCGATTAATGTTGAGATCCGAAACACTAGAGCCAAGGGCATCGTTAAAAATTTTTGCCAGCGCAGGCACGATGGGCGAAACATCTACATCGGGGGTCAAAAAACCAAGCCGCACGTAGTCATAAGCCAGAGCATCAAACTCGCGGTTAACGATATGAACAATCGCATTGAGTAAACCATAGCGCTGCTCTACATTGATTTCGCTCATCATGCCAAAGTCAAGATAGGCCAGTTTGCCGTTGGGCATCGCCAGCAGATTGCCTGGGTGAGGGTCGGCGTGGAAGAAGCCGTGTTCTAGGAGCTGGCGAAGAGAGCACTGAATGCCCACATCAATAAGGTGACTGGCATCAATGCCTTGGGCCAAAATTTTCTCGGGCTGGTTGAGCTTAATCCCCGTAATCCACTCCATGGTTAGGACACGGGTGTTGGTATATTCCCAGTAAATTTTAGGGACGTAGACATCGGGTAAGTAGCCGTACAGCGCAATAAAGCGCTCAGAGTTTTTGCCTTCTTGGATGTAGTCCATCTCTTCAAAGAGACGACCCGCAAATTCATCCAAAATGCCCGCGAGATCGGTACGGATATTTTTCTTAAATGCATTTTGCGCCCAGCTTGCTAAGCCTCGAATAATGTAGATGTCGAGGGTGATTTGTTCGGCAAGGTCAGGGCGCTGCACTTTGACGGCAACGGTTTCACCCGTTTTGAGCCGTCCTTTGTAAACTTGGCCTAAAGAGGCAGCAGCGATCGGTTCGGGGCTAAGTTCATCGTAAATATCGGAGTAGGGTGCGCCCAATTCTTCTTCAATAAAGCGAAACGCGACGGCATTATCAAAGGGTGGAATCTGATCTTGAAGCTTTGATAATTCTTCTAGAAAGACGGCGGATAAAATATCGGGACGGGTAGACAGCGCCTGACCAATTTTGATAAAGGCTGGCCCGAGGTTGGTCAGCATTTCCCGCAGCGCAACAGCACGCGATCGCTCATTCTTACGCGCCTTGTCCGTCTTGGCATCCCACCACCGGAAAAACACAAAGCTGACAAAGGGCAACAATATTGCCAGCCACCGCTGCGTAACTAAAAACCATTGACCTTGATACTGCTGCCGAATCCGTTCGGGGTCGTAGGGCTGAACGGTCGTATCCCGTGGCGGCGGCATCTGAGCCGAAGACAGTGGGTTTTGCGGTACCCAATCCACCACTTCAGCCATGCGCAGATCGCCTTCATCTTCTGAAAACATCGGTTTCGGGGTTTCTGCCAGCGTCATAGTCAGCACGGTAAAGAGTGGGAGGGTGAATGAAGATCTGCAAAGCAAAAGGCGCACGTCGCAATGACCGCTGCTGCAGATGGCTAAATTAATCTTATGTAAAGGATTGTAACAACAAAAGGGAGATTTCTGGGTATCTCGCGCGACTGTGAGGGGTCTTAATAGACTAACGGAATAGATTCACGGAACTAAGGCAGGTTGTTACACCACAACCTTCGTTTTCGCTCAATCCTTGATACCCTGAGAGACAGCTTTGCTGTTTATAGCCTTGGACGCATTGATCGCTGACTGCCTATGCTGGTTTCTTTGCGAATTGAAAATTTTGCCCTCATTGATCGGCTCGATCTAACCTTTGGGAATGGCCTGAATGTTCTCACGGGCGAGACAGGAGCAGGCAAGTCGATTATTTTAGATGCCCTTGACCTTGCCCTAGGCGGGAAGGCACACAGCCGCATGATTCGCACAGGCGCAACCAAGGCATTGTTAGAAGCCAGCTTTGAACTGAGCGATCGCCTCCAGACCTGGCTTACAGAAGCCCAAATTGATCTCCTAGATGAATCCATTTTAGTGTGCAGCCGTGAGGTCTCTTGCACTCAGGGTACGCTGCGCAGCCGATCGCGGGTGAATGGAGTGCTCGTCAACAAACAGCAGATGGAAAGCCTGCGCGATCGCCTGGTCGAAATTACCGCTCAGGGTCAGACGCTCCAGCTCGGCAAACCGGCCCTCCAGCGCGACTGGCTCGATGCCTTTGGGGGCAAAGCGCTGCTGAACCAACGGCAGCAGGTCACAGAATTATTTCAGCAGTACCACATTGCCCAACAGCAGCTCCACCACTATCGCCAAAACGAACAGCAGCGCTTTCAGCAGATTGATGGACTGCGCTATCAGCTCCAAGAATTACAGGATGCTGCGCTCGTTGACCCAGAAGAGCAAACCCAGCTTACCCACGAATACCAGCGCCTTAGCCACAGCGTCGAGCTACAGCAGCAGAGCAGTGCCGCCTATCAGCTTTTGTACGATCATCCCCAGGGTGCCGCCTGTACAGACCTATTGGGGAAAGCGGCGGCTGTTTTAGAAGGCATGAGCGCGGTTGATCCGCAAATGCAGCCGATTGCAGACTTGGTGCAAGAAGCCTTAGCCCAGGTACAAGAAGCAGGTACCCAAATCCATCGCTATGGCAGCAGCCTCGAAACCGATCCGCAGCGGCTTCAGGAAGTAGAAGCGCGGCTTCAGCAGCTCAAGCAAATTTGCCGAAAGTATGGGCCAACGTTAGAGCAGGCGATCGCCCACCAAACCCACATCGAACGAGAACTTGAATCCCTCACGGGAGAAGGACAGTCCCTCGACGCGCTAGAGCAAGCCTACGCCACCACTCAAGCCGCCCTAGGGCAAGCCTGTCAGCATCTCACCACTCTGCGGCAAGCCGCCGCCATCGATCTAGAAACGCGACTTGTCGCAGAACTCAAGCCCTTGGCAATGGAAAAAGTTCAGTTCTGCGTCCAGATTAGTCCCATGGAACCTACCGCCCACGGAGCCGATCTCATTACCTTTGTGTTTAGCCCCAACCCTGGCGAACCCCTTCAGCCCCTTGCCGAGACCGCATCCGGTGGCGAAATGAGCCGTTTTCTGCTGGCGCTTAAAGCCTGTTTTTCGCAAATTGACCCTGTGGCTACGTTTGTGTTTGATGAAGTGGACGTAGGGGTATCAGGACGAGTAGCTCAGGCGATCGCCGAAAAGCTCCATCAACTGAGTCACACCCACCAGATTTTGTGCGTGACGCACCAGCCCATTATTGCGGCGATCGCCGACCAGCATTTCCACGTCGAAAAAGCCGTCATTTCTGACCATGCAGGCGGCAGTGATATGTCCACATCAGAAGATCGAACCATTGTCCGCATTCAGCGTTTAGCCGAAGAACAGCGCCCTCAAGAACTGGCCCAACTTGCAGGGGGCAGCGCCACCGACCAAATGCTGGCCTTCGCCACATCCCTGCTCACTCAGGCTCATCAAATTCGCAATCCAATCTCTAACATCGCCGCATCTAAACCCCCGTCAAAATCCTCCCGTTCTCAAGTCAAAACAACCAAGCGCGCCTCCTAAGGATCAAAGATTTAATAACCTCCAACTTTGACCCTCTCCCCCAGCCCCTCTCCCAGAACGGGAGAGGGGAGTAAGAAGAATCTTGTTCCCTTCTCCCGCCTTGGGAGAAGAAGGGGTAAAGCCTTCGGCTATAAGAAAGGGGATGAGGGAGTGTAAGGCGTATCGACTCTAAACAATTCTGGATCTTATTAAATCCACGATCCTAAGCAAAATGGCGCTGCAACGCCCGATCAACTTGGGTATACAGCGCCTCAATAGTGCCAGAATTATCTAAAACGATATCGGCGCGATCGCATTTTTGCGCCAACGGCATTTGGCTATCTATCCTTGCCTGTGCGGCTTGCTGCGTGAGATGATTGCGCTGCATCAAGCGATGGCGCTGCTGCCCAGGCTCACAGTTCACCACCCAAACCTCTGACACCAGATCTGTCATCTGCGCTTCAAACAGCAGCGGAATATCCATCACAATGATGGGCTGTGTCGCCAGTGACTTTGCAGTTGAGGTAAGGCGATCGCGCACGTAGGGATGAATTAACGCCTCCAGCCATCGTTTTTCCGCAGAATTCTGAAAAATCACCTGAGCCAGCCGTGCGCGATTTAACTGATGGCCTGCCTGCATAATCTCGGCTCCATATCGCTGTAAAACAGCTTTCAACCCCTCAGAACCCTCAGAAATCGCCTCATGGGCATAAATATCTGCATCTAAAATTGTTAAGCCATGATGACGAGACAGATAATCTGAAATCGTTGTCTTACCCGTTGCGATCCCACCCGTTAGGCCAATTATGATCGGCATATTTACTTATAAATCACCGTAATACATCCCAATTTTGTCGAGAGTGTTTCAGGTTAAGGTCTAGTGCTGAAATTTATAGTAGTATCTAAACTCGTTGAAGATACTTCTCAAAATAACGATCTCATTCTCAAAAATTAGAGAAAATATGCAAGATTAAACTCATTTTTGCTGGTATTTATGACATTTAAGGATTATTCTATTGAAAACTTACCCAGAAACCCATGAAAATCCCGCATGTATCCTTCGCTAAACGCCCCGTCATGTGCTAACCGTGGGGAATACTCAGAAATTGTGGACTTACGCCACCCAGAGTTATCCGAGCAAGAAATGCTCAAAACTGTTCTAGAGCCTTGAAAAGCTTAATCTTTCACCGTTGATTTAGCCCCTCAAAAGGGCACCCTAGCCTTACTAGGATTACCCTACATCGTGTGGGATAAATCCTTAAAGTTCTGAAAGGTTGAGATTTGACCATAAAGGTAGTTAAGCAGAAGCAGTGAACAGTTCTCGAAACCCGATGATTGCAAACTTCACCAAAGCCCTTCAAAATGCTCTGAAGTTAATCCCTTCTTCAGCGTTTGATCCCGAGGGAGAAGCACACCTAGACCAATATTGGGCGTTAGGCAGTCGTGTTTTATTGGCATTTCAGGCGTTGGCTGAGCGTCAAAGCAGCAGTTCTGTTTCACCCCTTGATCAGCTAGATGCCGTTATTGCCGTTATCGCAAAGACGTTTGACTTTCCGCTGGCTTTTATAGAGCAGTTCAACGCAGAAGTCGAAACTCTAGAGATTTTATCAACTTTTGGGATAGCACCCTCTGCTCAACATAAACCCATTCCCCTCGCGCAGCAGACCCTGTCGGGAATGGTGATTACCACCCAACAGCCTTCCGTCTGGGCAGAGGCGCTAGACCCAGTCGTGATTCCTCAGCTCAAAGGCATTGAGCTATTTGCCGACCGCTTTTGCACCGTCGTCAGTATTCCATTGCTCTATCAACAGGAGACCGTTGGGGTTTTAACCCTGGCTCATCCAGACTGCCAGCCTGTTGAAAAATACGTCATTCATTGGCTCAGCAGCGTAGCCGCTTCCGTTGCCTCAATTTTGGCCTATGTTCAACTTGCTCAGCGTGAATATCAGGTGCAAGAACGCCTCAATCTTGCGGCACTAGGGCTGCGCGGCATTATTTATGATCTTGACCTTGAACAGCGTCAGATGCTTCGCACCCAGGGCATTGTGAACCTGCTGGGCTATGACGAAGCTGAAGTGGCTCCCTCTCTCGCTTGGTGGCTCAATCGGGTACATCCTGAAGATCGACCCGAATTCGAACGCTTTCTAGCGCAAGAGGCTCAAAATCATCGAGAGTTTGCACTCACCTATCGCGTGCGTCGCCTTGACGACCAGTATTTAACGGTATGCGATCGCGGAATTGTCCTACGCAATCCCCTAGGTGATCCCACTCGTCTCATTGGCACCATTACAGAGCAGACCTATGTCCTAGATCAGCTTCAGTCAGCGTCCTCAGACGACGCGCCCACAGCATTCCTTAATATTCAAGGAGCCGCCGCCGCGACCCTGCTGCCAGAACCGCCCCATACCCTCGTCCCTGCTTCCATACTCCACCCTCCCACGGTTTTAGATCGGCTCCAAGACGTTATTTTTCAGACCGATAGAGATGGGGTCTGGATATTTCTGAACCTTGCTTGGTCAACACTCACGGGGTTTTCTGTAGAAGAGACCCTGGGGCAACGCTGGCAAGATTTTGTTCACCCTGACGACGCCCTAGCGCTACAAGAAGCATTTACTTCTGTCTTGAACCAACAGCCAGGGGCGATCTCTACCCACCAAGCATCTGTTTATCCTCAACTTCGCTACATCACCAAAGCAGGCGAGACTCGCTGGGTCGAGGCTCATTATCAGCCACTCTGTGACGCTGAGGGGCAGGTGATAGGCACCACCGGAACCCTTTACGACATTACCGATCGTAAATCCGTTGAAACTCAGCTTTTGCATGATGTCATGCACGATAGCCTCACGGGTTTACCCAATCGCGTCTTGTTTACCGATCGGCTTCAGCATGCCTATCAAAACTATCAGCGCTACCCTGACACAGGCTTTGCCGTTTTATTTTTAGATCTAGATCGATTTAAAGTCGTCAATGACAGCCTAGGCCATATCGTTGGCGATCAGCTTTTAACCGCCGTTGCTGAGCGGCTAAACGACTGTCTTCGCCCAGGCGATACCGTTGCTCGCTTTGGCGGAGACGAATTTACGGTGCTGCTGCCCAATGTCGTAGAGGTAAAAGATGCCATCCAGGTCAGCGAGCGTATTCTCAGTCAAATGAGCCAGCCGTTCAACCTCTCTAATCAAGAAATATATACGTCTGCGAGCATTGGCATTGCGCTTACGTCTGGGCCAGAGCAGCAGCCCGATGAGCTACTACGCAACGCTGATATTGCCCTCTATCGTGCTAAAGCGAATGGAAAAGGCCGATATGACCTCTTCACCCCAACGATGCATGCAGATGCCCTCGCGCAGCTAGAACTTGAAACAGAACTGCGACGAGCCATAGAACAACAGGAGCTAGTCCTGCGCTATCAGCCCATCCACAGTTTGCCAGACCGCCAGTTGGCTGGATTTGAGGCATTACTATACTGGAATCATCCCAAGCGGGGACTGTTGACGCTGCCTGAATTTTTACCCCTTGCAGAAGAAACTGGATTAATTGCATCCATTGGCTGGTGGGCTTTAAAGTCAGCCTGTGAGCAGCTTCAGGCTTGGCGACAGCGTTATGCATCTACGGCTGAGCCACTCTTTATGTCTGTCACCCTATTTGCGCCGCAGCTAGAAGCTGAAGAATTTGGGCAGCGGGTGCATCAGACGTTGAATAGCCTTGCTTTACCCGCGCACTGCCTCATGCTTCAGGTGAATGAGCGTCTATTTGCTGAAAATATCGAGGCTACGACGGCTAAGCTCAAGCCCCTACGCAACCTTGGCATTTATCTCTGCCTAGATGCTTTTGGTCGTCGGTTTTCTGCGTTTGGAGACTTAAGTTATTTGCCCATTAGCCACCTTAAAATTCATCGTTCTTTCATTAGTGAGATGAAAGTCGGGAAAAACTTAGTGGCCGTTGCCTCAATGCTCGACCTCGGAAATCAGCTCGGACTCCGAGTGATTGCGGAAGGCATTGAAAATGAACCCCAAATTGCTCAGCTTCAGGCAATGAAGTGTGATTATGGGCAGGGCGCTTTTCTAACGCCTATTTCTTCTCCCAGTGATTTGCTGTTTTTATTTGATCGACCCCTACTAGCCTCTGCGCCCAATATGAGTGCCTCTTCTGCCTCTTTCCCAACGCTTGTGGTGCATGTTGCCCCACAAGATACTCAGATTGCCTTGGTAGAAGGGAAATCTTGGAGCATGGGCCGGAGTCTAGACAGTACCGTAGTGCTCTTAGATCGATGGGTCTCTCGTAATCATGCCGAAATTCAGCTTCTCGATAATGGCAGCTATTATCTGGTTGATTTGGGCAGCGGCAATGGATCCTTTGTCAATGGACAGCGTGTGACCATGCCCGTTCGTCTGAAGCATGGAGATTTACTGACCATTGGTCGAACCGAGGTTGAGTTTCAGTTTGCCGTTACTGAGATGACGACTCAGCTCCAAGAAAAGCTGCCCACTCAGCATATAGAGCCGAGAACGCCAGATTCTTCTCCCAAGATTGTTCTGCTTATGCAGGCGTCTCAGTACCAAGGCAATATCTGGCGTGCAGCCCTTCATTCTCAGGGTGTTACGCTCGTAGACTTAAATGCTGACGTCGATTTACAACAGATTATTGAGCAACGGGCACAGTCTGGGCGATCGCTCCCTGACCTTTTGCTGGTTGATATGACCATTCTGCGTCCAAACCCCTACAGCTTTTGCCGATGGTGCCACAGTGAGTATCCACAGCTTAAGATTGTGCTCACCAGCGGCACTCGCATTGAAGTGCCCCCTTCAGAACGTCAGTGGGCTATCCATCAAGGAGCCTTAGACTTGGTGGCGGCGTTCCCTGAAGAACATTTATTTTCTAAGCTAGTTGATATTGTTGCAAAGGTGCGGTCATTGCTCCACATCTTAGATATGCGTCCTATTTCGCAGCAGTCTTTAGCCAGTGCGCTCATGTCAATTCAGTCTGTTACGAGTTCTCAAGACACGCTGCTGGGGACTGAAACATTCATATCAGATGATTCAGAATAATTTCAGCACCCCGCTCAACGGCTCCACGGGGACCTAGGTTGTTTCTAAGTTGCTGATACTTCTGAAGCATTTGTATACGAGCGGTGGAGGGCTGTAGAAGTTCTAGGGCGAGTTGCGTAATTGCCTGTGGTGTGACAGCCTCTTGAAGGAGTTCTGGCACAACGGCAGCATTTTGCACCAGATTGACGGGAGAAATATAGGGAACCTGAAAGCGCAGCAGCTTGCGGTAAAGCCAGCCGTTGAAGGGATGAATGCGATAGGTCACAATTTGAGGAATGTCTAGCAGCGCCGCCTCTAGGTTAGCGGTGCCCGATTTACCAATGCATAAATCAGCGGCGGCTAGAACCAGTTGCGGATGATCGCTTAAAGTGGCGGCGCGCAACCCAAATTGCGCGATGGCGGCTTGGATGGGCGCTCTAAACTGCGGGAGGGCAACCGGAATCCAAAAGTGGGCATCGGGCACTTGTGTTTGAATGTGCTGAGCCGCCTCGGCTAAAACGGGCAGAATGTATCGCAGTTCCTGGGTCCGCGAGGCGGGCAGAAGGGCGATCGCCTTTTGCTGCGCCGGAATCCCTAACTGTTCACGGGCTTGGGCACGGGTGGGCAGTTGCGCCATTGCGTCCACAAGGGGATGCCCGATCCACTCCACAGAAGCGCCATGCTCAGCATAGTATTTTGCCTCTTGAGGAAAGATTGCCAGAATTTGATCGGTAAAGTCTACAATTTTGCGCGTGGTGCCTTTACTAAAGGCCCAAACATACTCCTGGGGGGCAATGTAATAAATAATAGGGCAGCAGTAGCGCTGTTTAAGGTACTTCGCCAAAGGTACGTTAGACCCTGGATAGTCGATGAGCAGGGTAAGGTCTGGCGGCGAAGTTTTGAGGTGCTGCTTGAGCTGTTGCTGGAGCGTTAGAACAGACTTGATGTAGGGCAACGACTCAATGAGTCCAATGGCACCCAAACTGGTCGTATCTGCCAGCAGGGTGGCTCCATTTTTCTGCATCCGAGGGCCACCCAGGGCATCAATTTTGAGGCACCACCCGCGTTTTGAAGCGGCAGTATGAAGCGCCTGAATTAAAAGGCTGCCCTGAAGATCGCCAGAGACTTCGCCCGTACTGATCAAAAGACGGAACGTTTTAATCATGGCCTTCATCATTGCCAAAGCGTCCCCGTCCGTTTTGACCTCGCCCCGAAATCAGACCACGCCGACCGGACTGTTGAGACTGCTGCAAAAACGAACAGAGATGCTCTAAAAGATCTCCAGAGGCGTGCTGCATCAGCTGCTCTAGCGCTTTGGCAAAGGGGATATCTGAGTGGTACAGCAGGTGATAGGCTTTTTTGAAATCCTTGAAGGTAGCGCTATTTGCAGCGATACCGTTACGCTTTAGGCCGACGGCATTGAGTCCTCTCACGTGGGCAGGGTTGCCTTCTATGAGCATGTAGGGCGGCACGTCTCGGTTAATCCGGCTCATGCCGCCAATCATGGCGAGGCGACCAATATGCACCTTTTGATGAACCCCCGTCATGCCGCCAATGACGGCGTTTGACGCTACGTGGACATACCCGCCTAACCCCACGGCATTGGCAATAGTGACATTGTTCTCAATGTGGCAATTATGGGCGACGTGGGCATAGGCCATCAAAAAGTTATCGTCCCCAATGTGGGTCAGGGCATCTGCCTGGGTGGGTCGATGGATGGTTACATACTCACGGATTTGGTTGCGATCGCCAATCTTAACCCAAGACTCTGCGCCCTGATAAGAAACATCCTGAGGCGCTAGCCCAATGGTTGCCCCTGGGAAAATCTGGTTATCTGCCCCAATCTCAACATTGCCTTCAGTGACAACGTGGGCGCCGATACGAGTACGAGCGCCGATGGAAGTGCGATCGCCAATGACTGCATAAGGCCCCACTTCCACCCCATGCGCCAACTGCGCATGGGGGTGAATCACAGCAGTCGCGTGAATCTGATGGGTCATGGTGACGTAGCGGCTAACACCGCAGCCTTCCGCACCAAAAACTAATCCACCAGGGAGAACATCAGTTCACCCTCAGAAACCAAATGCCCATCAACCACTGCGCGAGCCTGCATTTTGCCAAACCGCTTCTGCTTAATACAAATCAGCTCAACCGTCATCACAAGCTGATCTCCTGGCACCACCGGACGGCGAAACCGCACCTTATCAATTCCGGCAAACAGAGACAGCTTATCCTTAAGATCCGCCATCTGAAGCAGCACAATGCCGCCCACCTGCGCCATCGCCTCCACAATGAGTACCCCGGGCATAATGGGTCGCCCCGGGAAGTGCCCCTGAAAGAATGGCTCATTCACCGTCACATTCTTAATGCCGACCGCTCGCTCACCAGGATGATTTTCAATAATGCGATCGACCAGCAAAAACGGATAGCGATGGGGCAAAAGCGCCTGGATTTGCTCAATCGTAAGAATGCTAGGTACCTCAGGAGTCTCTATCGACATAGAAGATGTAGCTGAAGCAGAAGAAGAGGTTAACGTTGGCATGGTCAATGTGACAGTAAACGGGTAAAAATCAAAAAGCCATAACATCTGGGCTAAACCCAAGCTGCCGGAGTTGTGAAAGCCGATGAACCAATTGAGTATGGAGCGCATGGCTCGCCTTATAGGCCACAATGTGTGCTTTTGGCAAAACACCGAGCAGGCTCAAATCTCCCATTAAGTCCAGTAGCTTATGGCGGACGGGTTCATTGGCATAGCGCAACGGCGGATTCAGCCACCCCTCATCACTACACACCAAAGCATTGTCTAGACTACCACCTTTGATTAACCCCCCCGCACGTAATTTTTCAACCGCTTCTGCAAATCCAAAGGTTCGTGCGGGTGCAACTTCAGTCATAAACTCGGTTGCAACAATGCTGTGCCACTGTTGCCCAATCACTGCATTCGAGAAATCAATCCCGTAGGTCAACCGCAATAGCTCAGCGGGAATTGCCGTTACAAACGCATCGCCCTGCTGTACCGTCACCGGAGATTGCAGCACAAAGTTTTCGCGCAGCTTAGATTGAGTCGCCCATGCAGCCGTTAAGATCGCCTGCACCCAGTCTTGGGCAGAGCCATCTAGCAACGGAATCTCAGGGCCATTGACCTCAATTCGAGCATTATCAATGCCTAAACCGGCAAGCGCCGCCAAAAGATGCTCTACGGTTCTAACGCCAACCCCGTTTGATGATAGCTCTGTCGAAAGCACCGTTTGATAGAGCGCATTAATGTGGGCTGGAATGGTGACAGAGCCAGACTGGATATCGGTTCGCACAAAATACCGACCGGCATCAACAGGTGCAGGAAGAATTTTTACATCTACCTGCTGCCCCGTATGCAGACCAATACCGCTCTGACAAACCACCGACCCAAGGGTGTGCTGATAGGCCGATAAAAGCGCCGACGCTAAGCTGCTCACCGTCATTTCTCTAGAAGCGTTCACCAAAGCCAAACTGGAAGCGGCTACCGCCATCAATCGTCCAGCCATAGTCTAGCCGAACAGGCCCGATGGGCGTCTTGACGCGTAGCCCTACCCCATAACCTAGACCATCGCCGGGTTTGCCTCTAACAAGACCGGGCTGACCGGGGACATTGCCCTGAGTTCCCAACAGCGTTCCGTAATCTACAAACAGAACGCCGCCGATACCACCCAAAAACTTGAGCAGTGGGAAGCGATATTCTGCCGAAGCCTGAAGGAAACTGCGACCGCTGCCCACTTCGCCTTCATCGTAGCCCCGAATGGAAGAACCACCCCCTAGGGTAAACGCTTCATAGGGGGGCAAGTCTCCTAAAATGGTGCCACCCTGAACGTTAAAGGCCAGTGCCTGAGGTCCCTTCGTAAATTTGACCAGCTTCACCGGAACAAAATAGCTGTAGCTGGCGCGCAGACGCGTTAAGGTGATGCTGCCCAACCCCAGAGGAATAGACTGATCTAGACCAACACGAAGGAGAGAACCCTTGGTTGGGGTCTGTGGATCATTCCGCAAATCTCGAGAGATCCCAAGCTGGATCAAGAAGAGATCGTCTTGGCCTTTGCCACTAAAGCTCAGGTTGTTACCCAATACGTCAAACTTAGAAATCTTAAAGTCATCATCCCGAATTGAAATCCGCTGATACTGAGCGCCAACGGACGCAGTCCAGGCTCGGGCAATCTTATCAGGGTCTTTCGTGAGAGGACGCGCAAAGCTGACGCCAGCACCTAGTCGGTTAACGCGAGGCGTAATCCCCGTATCCCCAAACTTTTGGGGTTGTCCATTCCGCCCATTAATGGGGTTAGCAAAGGGGCCAGTATCGCCCGTATTGCCAAGGTTAATGTCTGTTTTGCCAACATCAAAGACTAAAGGTCGGGTTAAGCGATTGAAGAGGTTGACGGTGTAGGATGTCCGGTAGGGGTCGCCTGCAATCCAAGGATCTGTGAAACTGGCGTCAAAGAGAAACTCACGGGTGCCAATTTGAAGCTGGGTGTTGAGTTTTTGATTGTTGCCACCCAAGTTATTCTGAGTGTATGAAGCAGTTCCAAAGAGTCCGCTGTTAGAGCTAAACCCAGCCCCTGCCGAGAAGTTTCCGGTTTTGCGCTCCTGCACATTGAGGTTGACAACAACCTTAGAGGGATCTTGCCCTGGCTCAAGAGCAACCTGCACATCCTCAAAGAGTCCTAACCCAAAAATACGGCGCAGATCGGCCTGGAGCTTATCTCGATTGAGCGCCTCTCCTGGCTTGGTACGCATTTCTCGGGTAACGATGTAGGCTTTCGTTCTGCCTTTAGTGGGTTCGCCATCTTTACTCTTGTAGCGAACGTCTACGTTTTCAATCACACCTTCTGACACCTGAAGCGTGACGACACCATCTGCACTCACCTGTGGCGATCCGGTGACTTGACCCAGGACGTAGCCTTTATCTTGATAAAACTGGTTGACAGATTTAATGCCCGTTTGCAGATCTCGGAGATTCAGAATTTTGCCGTATTGGGGCGCAAAGACTTCATCTACTTTTGCTTGGGTCAGAATTTGATTTCCAGTGGGCTGTACGGATTTTAAGACGGGGTTGGGCTGCACAATGAATGTGACGCGTACCCCCAAAGGCGTATCGGAGGGTTCTGCACGAACTGCGCTAAAGAAACCCGTTGCAAAAATGGCGTTGATATCGACCTGAAGCTGCGATCGCGTGGTAATGACCCCGGGTCGGGTAGAGATCGCCTCATAAACCCGAGTCACAAGCTCGCCGTCTACACCTTCTACCAGCACTTCAGAAACCAAGACCTGACGTTCGGGAGGCTGCACTTCTTCTGAGGTGGATTGGGGTGCTTCAGTGGGTGCAGGTGGAACTTCAGGGCTGGTGGGTGCAGGTGTAGGCGAGTTGGGAGCCGGAGCCGTTTCTACCGGAAGAGGGCTATCGGCGGCTGGCAAAGGAGAGGGCGCTGGGGTGATGGGGCGCTTTGTTTTTGTGGATGGAGGAGTGCTAGGGGCAACATTGGACTTAGGTAGTGGAAAAACCTGCGTAGGCTGAGTTGCAGGGTCAGTAGAAGACTGGGCAATAACAGGCAAGGTAGACTGCGAAAGTGCAGGAACCGAGTTTTGCTGCGGTGATGGCAGTATTGAAGAAGTCGCAGCGGCAGCAGCCCCAGCTTTAGACAGGATGGGTTTAGAATTGGAGACTGTTTGAGCCGCCAGAGGCGTTGCTACACCTGCAAAAATAGACAGCGTTAGTGCCGTCCGAAAGAGCGTTAATGAATAGGAGGTCATAAATTGGTAGGTCTCTTGCGCCACTTCACACACCACAGACAACAGCGTTAGTCAAAATCTAGAAGCCCCATTTAGATCGCTATTTAGGGCTATGTTGCCTTGCTAGACTCAAGGAGGGATTGTAACGTACCGTCTACCCTCTCGTTAGACAGTCTGTGACAGTACGCGTTCCATCACCTGAGCATAGGCTTGTTCGATATTGCCTAAATCTTGCCGAAACCGATCTTTGTCGAGCACTCGTTCCGCCGTATCGGTGGCAGTCTGATCCCATAGACGGCAGGTATCGGGGCTAATTTCATCGGCGAGTAAAAGCTGCTGATGAGCATCTATGCCGAATTCTAGTTTGAAGTCTACCAAGGTGATGCGACAGCCTTGGAAGAATTCAGTCAGAATTTGGTTGATGTTGAGGGCCATCTGCCGCAACTGGTCAATTTGATCCGCTGTTGCGAGGCGCAGCAGCAAAATTCGATCAGGACTAAGCATCGGGTCGCCCAGAGCATCATTTTTGTAGTAAAAATCGACGAGCGAAAATGGCAAGGCAGTACCTAAGGTGAGTCCTGTTTGTTGACAGAGACTCCCTGCTGCAATGTTCCTGACGACGACTTCTATCGGAATAATTGAGACGGCTCTTACCCGCATTTCGTTAGCGCTGGGCTGGTCGATGAAGTGGGTGGGGATGCCGCTAGACGCTAATTTCTTGAATAAATGGGCAGAAATAGCGCAGTTCATTGCACCTTTGCCGATAATCTGACCTTTTTTCTGGGCATTGAAGGCGGTTGCGTCATCTTTGAAGTAGGAGAGCAAAATCTCGGCATTATCCGTGGGGTAAATAATTTTTGCTTTCCCTTCGTAAAGGGGTGTAACGGCAGACATAGGCAGAGGGATATCAAACGGCTGGGCTAAATGCGCTCAATCATTCTATAGTTCATTCGGATTTTATGGCGTTTCTAGATCTTCGAGGAAGGGCAGAAATTGCTCAACCCACTGCGATCGCGACACTACCAACGTCGGGAATGCCTGCTGCCCATAGTTTTTGCCCACCGTGAGAGGGAATAAAGTCTGCCCGTCTAGTGTAATCCACGTTGCCCCTGCGGCCTGGGCAATGGGCCAAACCCCCGCAATATCCCAGATTTTAGGGGTCGCTTCGACTGAGCCTAGGGTAATGCCTGCCGCAACGGTCAAAAAGTTATAGCAGGAGCTACCCAACATCCGAATTTTGCACGGGAACGGATAGCGAAAATATTTGATGCTGCGGGCGCAAAAGCTAAAGAACTGGTTAGAGCCAGGGGCATCGGCACGGGTCTGGATTGGCTTGTCGTTGAGGAATGCGCCGTTGGCCTGATCGGGCGCTGACCAAAACCCGTGAAAATGTTGGTTCAGCGTCGGCAGATAAATGCAGCCAAATACGGGCGTGCCTTGATAAAGCAGCCCTAGAGAAATTGCCCACAGCGGGATGCCTTGGGTAAAGTTTGTGGTGCCATCAATGGGATCAATGACCCAACACCAGTCTGTCGCAGGGAAGACATGCGCCACTTCTTCACTCAAAACGCCATGGCTGGGGAACTGGAGGGCGATCGCCTCTCTCAAGGCCAAATCTGCCCACTGGTCAGAGGGCGTGACCAGGCTACCATCTTCTTTTTCTTGCGCCTGCATCTGCCCAAAATCTTTGAGGAGCTGCGCCCCAACCTGAGTGGTCGTAGATTTTGCAAAGGCTACAACCGTAGACCAAAAAACCTGCATCTCAGAGTCTTTTTTATTGCTGCTACTGCCGATATTAGAGTCCATAAAGCCACACAATGAGCAACGGGGTCAGAATGGTCAAAATAAGATTGAGGGGTGCCCCAACCCGAGTAAAGTCTAAGAACTTATAGCCCCCTGGCCCATAAACCATGGTGTTGGTCTGGTAGCCGATGGGCGTAAGGTAGCTGTTAGAGGCGGCAAAGGTCACAGCATAAATAAAGGCCAGAGGGTTTAAGCCCAGGGTCTTGGCAACTTCTGCCGCCACGGGAATCATTAACAGCACGGCAGCGTTATTAGACAAAATTTCGGTCAACAGCGTGGTGGCAATGTAGAAAAACACCAGCACCCAAAAACCGGAGAGATGACCCCCTACGCTTAAGAGCTGAGATGCCAACCACTTGGTTGCGCCGGATTTATCCATGGCGGTACCTAAGGGCAGCAGCCCCGCCAGCAAAAAGATAATATCCCAGCGGACTGCACCATAGATTTCACCAGGCTTTAGGCAGCCTGTAACCACCATCAACGCCACGCCGAGTAGGGCACTGACCAGAATGGGCATCCAGTTAAAGGCCGATACCACAATCACGCCCAAGGTAATGGCGATCGCCATCCATGCCTTATCAGGGCGCAGATTTTCTACATCCCGTGGCTCCATGACCAGCAATTCTCGGCTGGTCTGTAGCCCCTTAAAGCTTTCCTTTGGCCCTTGTACCAGCAGCAGATCGCCAAATTTAAGCGGGGTCTTGCCCAGACGCTCTCGTAAAAGCTCTTCTCCTCGCCGGATTGCCAAAACCGTGGCGTTGTAGCGCTGCCGAAACCGCAGATCTTTGATGGTTGCGCCCACCAGCCGCGAATTCGACAAAATTAAAACTTCGGCCACTTCGTCTTCGCTAGAATTTAGCTCGGCGTCTAGCTCTGGTTTGCCAAACTTTACGTCGGGCACGATATCTAAACCCTTCTCGTCGCGGATATTCAGCAGCTCTTGACGACCGCCCCGCACCAGCAAAATATCCCCTGCCAGCAGCTTTTTATCTGCCACGGGCGGCGGGAAATGGCTGCCATCTCGAATCAGTTCTAAAACATCAATGTCAAACTTACGCTGAATCTCGCTTGATCGCAGGGTTTGACCAATCAACACCGAGCGGGGCGCAATTACCACTTCGCTCACGTAGTCTTTAAGGCCATAGCCTTCTAAGTCGCCAGAAGAGGACTTGCGATCGGGCAATAGCTTAGGAGCAAACAGGGTTAGGTACGCCAACCCCACAGAGAACGTAATTAACCCTAATGCTGTGAACTGAAACAGGCCAAATTCTCCATAACCCAGCTTTTTAGAAACGCCGCTTGCCAAAATATTGGTCGAAGTCCCAATCAGCGTAATCATGCCCCCCAGAACCGTCACGTAGGACAGCGGAATGAGGAGCTTAGAAGGCGAGATTCCCTGTTTTTTACACCAGTCTTCAACGATAGGCAAAAAGACTGCAACCACCGCCGTGTTGTTAATAAAGGCAGTAATGGGGCCGACAATCAACCCCAAAATCAAGATCTGCTGGTTCGCGTTTTTGCCGCCCCACTTAACCAGCCAATCGCGCACCACCAAGATAACGCCCGTGCGCGAAATACCTGCGCTTAAGATAAACATCGCCATGACGGTGATGGTGGCGGTATTGCCAAACCCTGCCACGCCTTCTTCTGGGGTGACTAAGCCCAGCACGATGAGGGCGATCGCCACAAACAGTGCCGTCAGATCAACGGGAAACCACTCTGCCACAAAGGCAACGAGGGCAACAACCAGAACGCCGAGAGTCAGAAAAATGGGGTCTTGCAAAAATGTCATGGGCGACCATTAATCCTCTAATTCCCGAATATCAATAGGAGACTGAAACCGCTTAAGACTAAGGATTTAATATCTTCATAGACCTACCTTGTACACACAAGTCTGAGAAAATCCCCTCCAAGGAGGGGTGCCCGTAGGGCGGGGTGGGTTAGTCAGTAGCGCCACGACTCACCCGCCCCGACAAAACCTGGATATTATTTACGCTGCGATCGCCTACTGATAATTCACAACGCGACCAAAACTATCCGCCGTTAGGCTAGCTCCACCCACCAAAGCGCCATCAATTTCTGGCTGCGCCATCAGTTCATCCACGTTGTTTGCGTTCACTGACCCACCATACTGAATGGTCACATCAGGATTTTTGAGGCGAGAGCGAATCAGTCCAATCACGCGATTGGCTTCCGCTGCGGCACAGGTGTCTCCTGTCCCAATGGCCCAAATCGGCTCATAGGCAACAATGAGATGGGTTTGATCAACCCCAACTAATCCCTTCTCTATTTGTTCAAACAGATGAGATTCCGTTTCTCCTGCATCCCGCTGTGCCTTGGTTTCCCCGACGCACAAAATCGGCGTTAAGCGATTCTTTTGGGCTGCTTTGAGCCGCAGGTTAACGGTTTCATTCGTTTCCCCAAAATATTGACGGCGTTCGCTATGGCCCACCACCACAAAGCGCACCCCAATTTCGGTTAGCATTGCGCCCGCAATCTCTCCGGTGTAGGCTCCTGCATCTTCCCAGTGGATATTTTGGGCACCCACCTGCACGCGACTTCCGTGAAGGTTTTTAGACATTGAGGAGAGCGTGGTGAAGGGCGCACACAAAATAATGTCCCGGTCTTCGGGGACGGTTTCTAAAGTCGGAAGAAAAGCCTGCAAAAACTCCAGGGCTTCTGCCTGGGTTTTGTACATTTTCCAGTTGCCAGCGATCGCTACTTTGCGCACGGTTTGTTATCAAAAAGACGTTAGGTGGTTAAAAATCCAGCTCTCAACGGGCCAGAGTCTTAACCCTTACAGGATCTACTCTTGACGCGTTGGTTCTCAAAGCCTTCAATCAGTTTAAGGGGTTGTGGTTCTATTTGTACCCTTCTATTTGTATCTCTGCTGCTCTGCTTAGGCGATAGAATCCGGTATTCTAAAAGACTGAAGACCATAGGGATAGCGAAGAAGAGGCAGCATTTGTGATCGATCTAAAGCAGCTCCGAGAAGACCCAGAGCAGTTTTCGGCTCGCTTAAATTTACGGGGAGACTACGATATTCAGCCCCTACTGGCGTTAGATCGGCAGCAGCGAGAGATCGAGGAGGTGCGATCGCAGCTTCAGGCGCGCGGCAACCAAATTGGTAAAACCGTCGGCGAGCAAATGAAGGCCGGCGCAAAACCTACAGACCCAGCAATACAGGCGCTTAAAGCAGAGGGAACTGAGATTAAAATCAAGCTCAGCGAACTAGAGCCACAAGAGCGAGATATTAAGATCCAAATTGAGGCGTACGTAAAAACGTTACCGAACCTCCCCAGTCCCTCCACACCCATCGGCACAAGCGAAGCCGAAAACGTCGAAGTGCGTCGTTGGGGCGATGAATTAATCTCCCAGCGAGAGGGACTGTTGCCCCACTGGGAAATTGGCGAACAGCTCGGCATTTTTAACTTTGAGCGCGCCACAAAAGTGGCTCAAAGTCGCTTTGTTGCGCTTATCGGCAAAGGCGCAGCCCTAGAAAGGGCGCTCATCTCATTTATGCTCGATCGCCATACCCAAGCGGGCTATGTCGAGGTTTTGCCGCCATTTCTGATCAACACCGAGTCTATGACCGCCACGGGGCAACTGCCCAAGTTTGCAGAAGAAAGCTTTGAGTGTAAGCACGACGACCTTTGGCTAGCGCCCACTGCCGAGGTGCCCGTCACCAATCTTTACCGAGACGAAGTCCTTTCCGCCGAAGATCTGCCCATTTACCACTGTGCCTATACCCCCTGTTTCCGGCGCGAAGCAGGCAGCTACGGGCGCGATACGCGGGGCTTAATTCGGCTGCATCAGTTCAATAAAGTAGAGCTGGTTAAATTTGTGCATCCCAGCACCTCCGAGCAAGAACACCAAACCTTGGTCCAAAATGCCGCCAACATTCTTGAGGCGCTGAAGCTTCCCTACCGCGTCATGGAGCTATGTACAGGCGATCTTGGCTTCTCTGCCGCTAAATGTTACGACCTTGAAGTCTGGCTGCCTTCCGCCAACTGCTACCGCGAAATTTCAAGCTGCTCCAACTTTTACGACTTTCAGGCGCGTCGCGGCAACCTCCGCTTCAAGTCACCTGGACAAAAAGGAACTCAGTTCATCCATACGCTTAATGGCTCAGCGTTAGCGGTTGGCAGAACAATGGCGGCAATTCTCGAAAACTATCAGCAAACAGATGGATCTGTCTTGATTCCAGAGGTTTTGCAGCCCTATCTTGGAAAAGAGGCTTTATCACCTTATGAAGCCCAACTCAAATCATTGATCTGATCACCTGTCTGTGAATGACACCTAGGAACCTGGAAAAACACAGAAACATTACGATTAACAATGTATAGATGCACAAATAAATCTTGATGGTACGTTGAGAGCCTTCTCCATACAAAAAGAGAAATTTCAAATGTATCAAGCAACACTTAGACTACAAATTTCTTGGTTCAGTTGTTCTGATACAAAAATTAGCTGTACAGATGCAGAAAAATCCTCTAGTATAGAAACTTAAGATTAATTTAATATTTAATCTGACTCAGTAAAGGGTGTCTAGAATCACCCAATCTACTTTGACTAGTATCTCAAGCTTGAGTCCTGGGTGAGTGGCTTAGGTGGTTAAGGTCGTTCATGTTTTGTTTCAATAAAGCGCTTGGTCATAGGTTTTTATGTCGCCAGAGGTAATTTGTTAATTGCCTGAGGGAATGAAAGCCAATATACAAATGTCCAAAGCATTCCGTAGATGCTTCCATAGGAGCATCTAGACAGATAGACAAGCAATGGAAAGCATGTATGGTCGGGTCTTTAGTTTTGGGTATTGATTTTTTCTGCCTAAATCAGAGGAGTCACTACCAAGACAGCCTGTCTTTCTGAATAATAATGAATTTGCTGGGGGAATGGATGAGAACAGTTGAATTTCTGCCAACTAACGCTAGACAGCCGATCACGCCAGTCGTTGAGACTCTGGAGCTGGATCTAGAAACACATTTTGGGCTAGATTCACCCATTCGGGTGCTACACCGCATGATTGTGACGCAGGAATCTGGAAAGATCAGTGTTTCTGACCCACACGACCCGTCGATACTATGGCAAATCTTTGTGGGGAATGGGCAAATTCATTTTGCAACCTGCTTGGGAGGGCAGCGTGAGCGCCTCAACTACTTTCTCAATCATGCAGGCATCATATTTTCGCCTGAATACTCAAAAACAACGGATTATCAGTTTTTATGTGCGCAATGGCAGATGGGGAAAATTACCCTTGCTCAACTGCGTAACGTTTTAATTCTGATTACCCAAGATTCTCTCCTTCAAGTTCTTAAGCTTTCTCAAGCCAAGATTCGGGTTGATCGGCAACTGGGCTTAGACCCAATCCTTATGTCACTTCCCATTGTTAAGCTACTGTCTCCCATTCTGGCTTCGCTGCGTCAGTGGCAAATTGCTCTACCAGAGGTTCTATCCCCCCTCCAGCGACCTGTGATTCAGAATTTGGCACGGTGGCATCAAATGCTTCGGATGCCTGGGCAGGCTATCCCCCACCTTCATCTGCTTCAGCCGTTTTTAGGTCAGAATTTTTGCCTCTATCAAATTGCGCGAGAAATGGATGTCGATGTCAGTAAGATCGTGCCCTTGCTTCAGTCGTTGGTGCAGCGTGAGTTGATTACAATGCAGCCTTACAGTACCCCAACAATGCAAAAGCTTACTGTCGTTTGTATTGATGCAAATATAGAGGTGCAGACCAACGTAAAAATGGCCTTAGAGCCACAGGGGTATGAGGTCGTTTCGCTGATGGAACCAACCCAAGTTTGGTCAACGCTAGTGCAGCATCAGCCTCAAGTTTTGCTGCTAGATGTAGATTATTTTGATGGCTATACCTTTGTAAAAGCGCTGTCTCGATCTGAGCGGTTTAAGGCAATGCCTGTCGTGGCGCTGACTGAGCGCCAGGGAATTGTTCAACGGCTCTGGGCACGACGTTCTGGCGCGATGGATTGTCTTGCCAAATCGTTTGAGCCACAAGTTCTACAGCATCTGGTGCAGCAGGTGACGATGTCTATGGTTGCGGCATAGCGGCTGTAGCTTCAGCTTCGGTGGCTAAAATTGCCCGTAGCCCTTCTCGATAGGTCGGATACATTAATTGAACTCCCAGGGTCTGCTTAATCTTGTTATTCCGAATTCGGCGACATTCGCTCCAAAAAGAGGCTGCCATAGGGCTAAGGATCACTTGGCTATAGAGCTGGGCGGCGGGGGGCAGAATATTGAGCAGTGTGGCGGCTTCTTTCAGTAAGTCTCCTGATTCTGAGGGTTCGTCATCGGCAACGTTATAGATAGCGCCGGAATGGGGCGATAGCTTCGCACCAGGAGTCCGCATAGATTTCCAGAGCGTCTGCACAATATCATCTACATGAATGCGGCTAAACACATGACCCGGCTTATAGACGTGCTGCGCGGTACCTGCACGAAGCTTATCTAAGATGCTGCGGCCTGGGCCATAGATGCCGGGAAGCCGGAAAATGTGGGCAGGTAAGCCTGAGCTTAAGAAAGTAGCTTCAATGGTGACACGATGCTGCGATCGCGCATTTTGAGGGTTCACCGTACTTTCTTCATCCACCCATGCGCCTTGAGTGTCGCCATAAACACCCGTTGTAGACAGATAGCCAAACCACTGTAGGCAAAGACTACTTTTGAGCAGCGGCATGAGGCTAGCCGCGACGGGATCAATGCCCTGGCTATCGGGGGCAATGGTGCTGACAACATGGGTCACGTTCTCTAAAGCAGCAGCAGGCAGTGGCTTTGAATCATAACCCGTCGCGCAGACAAAGGAAAAAATCGGGATGCTTAAGCCTTGAATCGAGGCTCCCGTTTGATTGGTTGCGCACACTTCAACCTGCTCCTGCACAAGCCATTGCGCTAATCGCTGTCCGACATATCCGCAGCCGAGAATTAAAACCTTCATGGAATTATGGTGTAGATCAATCAACGAGGTTAACGGCCTAAATTTTGGGGTAATGCAGGCGTTGAAGGGGGCGGTGGGGGCACAACAGTTGCGTTAGGACTGGGTTGCGCGGGAAGTACTGAATTACCATTAGGCAATCTGTTGGGCATACTATTCGGTAAGCCATTCGGTAAGCCATTGGGCAAACTATTCGGTAGATTATTGGGGACACTGCCTGGAGCCGTGGGTGGCAGGTTTGGAATAGAGTCAGAAGGCGTGACGGGAAGCGGTGGGATGGTAGGGTTCGTATTGTACGTTGGCGGTGGCAACATGGAGGGCTGTTCGGGGACTGGGAGCGGTGCAAGCGGCTGAGGCGGTGGGGTTTTTTGGGACAAGAGATACCATAAACCAATGCCAATGCTAATCGCGGCAGCGGTAACGACGCTCAGAAAAAGGGATCGAGACGCCATTTCGTTTTGGCGAATTAGTTCGTCAGTATAAAGACGATCTTCATCTTGGGTAACGAAGGGTGCCTCGGCAGAATCTTGGTATGCAGCGGATTTTTGGGAAGAAGCGATGACCTCTGGCGGGGTCTGTTCTAGGTCAAACGCGTCTAGATCAAGTTCTTCTGTGAACAACTCGTAGGGATTGTATTCTTGGGAAGAATCGGGTTCAGGTTGAGTCATAACGCCAGGGTGAGCTTATCTGTGTTAAGGATAGCGGTTTAATGGTGAATTGATGCACCCAGTGTTGATAAGCGTGGCGAAGTTTTGAGGGAAATCTGCTGTGACTGACGCGGGTTGGCAATTTTGGATAGACCGAGGCGGCACGTTTACAGACATTGTGGCGCGGCGACCGGATGGAACATTTATCGTCCATAAACTGCTCTCAGATTGCCCTAGTGCTTACGAAGATGCCGTATTGCAAGGTATCCGCGAAATTTTAGGATTGTCAGCTCAAGCTCCTATTCCAACGGCAAAAATTTCAGCCATAAAGATGGGGACGACGGTAGCAACCAATGCCTTGCTAGAGCGCAAGGGGGCACGGACTGTGTTGGTCATTACTCAAGGTTTTCGGGATGCGCTACGGATTGGCTATCAAAACCGACCCGATATTTTTGCCCTCCAGATTGTGTTGCCTGACCTACTCTATGAACGAGTGGTTGAGGTGCAGGAGCGCTACAGCGCCCAAGGGGAAGTCCTAGAGCCGATCAATGCGATCGCCCTTCGGCAAGATTTACAGACCATTTACAACGAGGGCATTCGGAGCTGTGCGATCGCCTTTATGCATGGCTATCGCTACCCAGAGCATGAGAAAGAGGCAGCGGCGATCGCCCGTAACATCGGCTTTACCCAAGTCTCGGTGTCTCATGAGGTTAGCCCGCTGATTAAGCTGGTCAGCCGAGGCGACACCACCGTTGCAGATGCCTACCTTTCTCCAGTTCTACACCAGTATTTAGACCGTCTGACCCAGACCCTCACCCAAACGCGGTTAATGGTGATGCAGTCTAGTGGCGGACTGATGGAAGCAGGCCGAGTGAAAGGTAAAGACACCATTTTGTCGGGTCCAGCGGGGGGCGTTGTGGGGGCAGTTAAAACCTGCGCTGCTGCCGGAATTGACCGCATCATCGGCTTTGATATGGGCGGCACTTCTACAGATGTTTGCCATTACAACGGCGAGTACGAACGCGTTTTTGATACCGAGGTGGCTGGGGTACGACTGCGCACCCCCATGATGGCAATTCACACTGTGGCAGCAGGGGGCGGCTCCATTTTGGCGTTTGACGGCGTGAAATTTCGCGTGGGGACAGAGTCTGCGGGATCTAATCCTGGGCCTGCCTGCTATCGGCAAAATGGGCCATTAACGGTGACAGACTGCAACGTAATGGTGGGTAAAATTCAGCCTCAGTTTTTCCCCCAAGTGTTTGGATCAAGTCGTGATCAGCCGATTGATGAGGCGGCGGTTCAGCAAAAGTTTACGATTCTAGCTGAAAATATTTCTCAAACAACAGGCCAGGTTCAGCGCCCCGAACAAGTTGCTCAGGGGTTTTTGACCATCGCGGTCGAAAATATGGCAAACGCGATTAAAAAAATCTCGCTTCAGCGGGGCTATGACGTGTCGCAGTACACTCTCTGCTGCTTTGGCAGCGCGGGCGGGCAGCATGCCTGTGCGATCGCCGAAGTCCTCGGCATGACGCAGATTCTCATTCATCCCTTTGCGGGGGTGCTTTCTGCCTATGGCATGGGCTTAGCTGACCTGCGAGTAAGCCGTCAGCAAACCGTTAACACGCCCCTTTCAGAAGAAGGGATTGCTCAACTGCTGCCGCTTTTGGAGCGTCTGGCAGCAGCGGCGATCGCAGAACTGACGCAGCAGGGCGTGGATAGTTCAGATTGCAAGATGTTATGTACCGCCTATCTCCGCTACGAAGGGACTGACTCAACGATTAGTGTTGCTTGGGGGACGGCAGTGCAGATGCAGGAAGCGTTTGCGGCGCGTCATCAAACCCTTTATGGCTTTGCGGGTCAAGAGCGATTGCTCATCATCGAGTCGTTAAGCGTAGAGGCTGTAGGGGGTGCAGCAGCCATCGAGGAACCCTTACTCAACCGCACTACGCCAGATCTACCTCAGCCCATAGCCCAAGTTTCAATCTATACCCATCATCAGTGGCAGGCTGCCCCCGTTTTTCAGCGTTCTGTCTTGCAGGTCGGCGATCGCATTACAGGCCCTGCCCTCATTCTGGAGCCAACGGGCACCAACATGATTGAACCCAACTGGCAGGCAACCCTCACAGAACGAGGGCACCTATTGATTTGCCGTGTGGCAGTGACGTTAGCCATGCCTTCTGCTTCTACCTCAGCCTCAGCCGCTTCGCCCGATCCCGTGCGGCTAGAAGTGTTCAGCAACTTATTTAAGGCGATCGCCGAGCAGATGGGGGTCACGCTCCAAAACACCAGCGCCTCGGTCAATATTAAAGAGCGCCTCGATTTTTCTTGTGCCCTCTTTGACGGGGCAGGGCAACTGGTCGCCAATGCGCCCCATATCCCCGTCCACTTAGGCTCTATGGGCGATAGCGTCCAGGCTGTCTTGAATGTCTTTAGAGAGACGATGCAGCCTGGAGATGCCTATGTGCTCAACAACCCTTATCAGGGCGGCACTCATCTGCCAGATATTACCGTCGTCACCCCCGTTTTTGTGGCAACAGAACCTAAACCCTGTTTTTACGTTGCCGCCAGAGGCCATCATGCCGATATTGGTGGCATCACCCCTGGCTCCATGCCCCCCAACAGCACAGACATCACCCAAGAAGGGATTTTAATTCAGCCCTTTGCCCTCATGCAGCAGGGGCAATTTCAGCGTGAAGCAATGCTGGCTTTACTAAGTGCCAAACCTTACCCTGCCCGTAACCCTCAGCAAAATCTAGCGGACTTGCAGGCTCAGATCGCAGCGAACCAAACTGGAGCCAATGAACTTCAGCGCATTGTTCACCAATATGGCTTAGCCATAGTTCAGGCTTACATGCAGCATGTCCAAGACTATGCCGAACTGTCAGTACGCCGCGCCATTGATCGCCTTCAGGATGGTCAATTCACCTATCCGATGGATGACGGAACCCAGATCCAGGTCAAAATCACCATTGATCGGCAGCAGCATTCCGCTTGCATCGACTTTACGGGCACTTCCCCACAGCAGCTCACCAATGCAAATGCCCCCACTACCATCACCAAGGCAGCGGTATTGTACGTCTTTCGGACTTTAATTGCAGACTCCATCCCGCTGAATGCAGGGTGTCTAAAGCCGCTGACCATCATCATTCCTGAAGGGTGTTTGCTCAATCCGAAGTATCCTGCGGCAGTCGTGGCAGGGAACGTGGAAACCTCCCAGGCGATCGCCAACACACTCTACGGAGCCTTAGGCGTCATGGCGGCATCTCAAGGCACCATGAACAACCTCACCTTTGGAACAGATCAGTATCAATACTATGAGACAATCTGCGGCGGCTCAGGGGCAGGCCCGTACTTTCACGGAGCCGATACAATCCAGACCCACATGACCAACTCTCGTCTGACCGATCCTGAAGTGCTAGAGGAGCGCTTTCCGGTTCTGCTTAAGGAATTCTCAATTAGACCCCACAGCGGCGGTCAGGGGCAATACAAGGGCGGTAACGGCGTTGTTCGCGCCATTCAATTTTTAGAATCCATGACCGTTTCAATTCTGTCTAGTCATCGGGTTGTACCCCCTTTTGGGCTACACGGCGGCAAATCTGGTCAGGTTGGGGGAAATAGCCTACGCTCTCCTTCCCATCAACCCTCTACCTCATTACCCGCTAACATTAGTTTTACAGTTCAATCAGGAGATTGTCTCACCCTCAAAACCCCAGGAGGAGGAGGCTATGGATCTCTCTATTCTGCATCAACAAACCCTGACTTTAAAGTCACCACTAGCTGATAATCATAAAAATAGTGACTCAGCCTCAGTAAAAGTGCGTAAAGCTGTTTCCCGTAATCTCACGGTAGCGCCGTGGAGGCTGAATTCAGCATAATGAAAATTAATTCGATTGCTCATTAACCTTTTAGGTGTGAGCAACCTAAGGCATCAAATCTTTCATACTGCTTTTATTGATTAGGTGAGCTTTGCAAAAGGGTATTGCCTGGGCTTATCATGAGCGACTATGGTCATATCGGCACGCTAAACTCCCATATTGCTTAGAAATACCCTTATAAGTTAGTTTTTTTAGTTATTCTCTGTTCAGAATTAAATCAGGATTTAAGTGCTTTATGAGTCCTAAAAGTAACCAGCCCATCGAACTACTCAAAAGCGGTCAGTTGCTTGCCATAACGGACAGTGAACCCTCAGGCATTATTTTGCAGAAGCCTTTTTTCGCAGAATTTATTGGCCCAGGAGCCGCCATTGGAGGTTTATTTGACCTTAACTGCATCACAATCTACACCCTAGGGAAAGCAGAATTTACGGCTCCAGCAACCCTAGAAGAGCGTCAGACGGCCTTTCATTGCCGCATGGACAACATTGCGTCAATGCAAACTCTTTGTCAGGCAGAGGCTCCCCTACGCCGTGCCATTGACCTACTCGATATGCTTTGTAACCGCTTTAGCACTGATGAAATCCGCTCCATCCCCAACGATGTCCTTTCTAAAGTAGTTGGCGTTATGCCAGGAACTATCGCAATGGCATGGCAGAAACAGTTTAATTTACAATCTCCGGCAGATTTAGCCGATACGACAGAAGAATACGATGGGCGGCTGTTTGTCACTGCCACCCCAGTCTAGAAACGCATTCTTTTTGTACAGAGCAACGTTGCGGTCGCGAGGGATTGCGATCTCTGCGGCACTAAAGTCTCCTTTAATGGTCTTTTTGCTATGACCGTTACGGCGATTGCGGGGCAGGTCTGTTTCTGGGTTTGAGCGTTCTTCTTCTATGTGGGTGTCGAGTTCTGCGCTTAAACATCGTTCAATAAGGGCTTTGCTCAATTGCTTGAAGATCCCACTCTCTCCCATCAAGTCTTCAGGGTTACGGTAGTCTTTGAGGAGTTCATCAATCAGTTCGGGTCGAAAGGTCATGGGTCGTGTCTCCCTTAGTTTGTTTATTAGATCTTCTTTTGACCTTTGACACAAACTAATTTACACTCCCGCAGCATAGGTTAAATCCTGCATTTCAGAGTCTGTAAGTTAGCCTGAGATCAGGGCAAGAATCGACCGCACAATAACCTTGGACTCTCGCCAACAAAAACGTCTGGGTCAACGGCGACCAAATCGTGCGCGCCATCACAAAAACCGATGCTCAGGGCAAACCCATCACCGAATACTACGTCCCCAAAAACGGTGCAGAAGTAAACAGTTGGAATCACAACGGCAGCGACCCACAACACCCACAGCAGCAGCCCCCCACCGAATGGGTCAAAATCACCCCGCCCAGCGAAGACCAAAAGATCGTATCCGTTGACGCCACCGAACTGACCCAAGACAAACAGCCCACCAGCGTCAAATCAGTCGTCAACATCTCAGGCGCAGAACCACAAACCCACAAACACTACAACGCCCACTCACAAAACTATCAAAACTACACCAACCCCACCTTCACCGAATACCAGCAGCTGCGTGGCGATACCCCCCGCACCCTTAGCGGCTCCAACCTGCGCAACGAAATCGGGATGGCGATGTTTGATTCATCCCTCGGCTTTACCCCCAACAACGCCCTCCAAGCAGGCACCCCCGAAGCCGAACAGCTCAAACAAGGCAAATGGCAAGGCGACCTCTTCAACGGCACCACCCTACCAGAGCAATACAAGTCTCTTCCCCCAGAACAGCAGAAAGAGAAACAAGAGCAGTTCAAGCGACAGCAGGAAACCATCGCCAGAGTTGAAGCCAAGATCAAAGAAGTGGGGGGAGAGAACGCCAAAGTCACCACCCTCCCCATCACGGTAGATTGCCCAGAAGCAAAAACCATTTTGCAATTGCCGTTATTCCGAGTGACGGGTAAAGATGGCAAAGACCGCTTTGTGGATGAGAACGGTCGGCTGTATCAGGACATGGCGGACTGGAGAGCGAATAACAAGCTGCCCTCAGGACGGGTGAGCTATTTTGCCGATGGGCATATCAATGACCCGAACCAAAAGCCCAACATCATCACTGAGAATAGCCATGCGGTGATTGATACCCCAGGGGAGCGGGTGAAGTCTGTGGCGGATGCGGTGCTGCCGTGGTTGGGCATTGCGGCTGGGGCTGTGTTGATTGCGTCTGGGCTGGGTGCGCCGATTGGGGCGGGGTTAATCACGGCAGCGACGTTAACCACAATGGGAGTCGCGGGGTATGGCATTTCCCAGGGGGTTGGTACGCTTAATGACCGAGCCACCCATGGGCAGAGCAATACTGACCTGAGCGATGCGATCGCCACAACATCCCGTTCGTCGCACGAGGCTCTGGCACAGGACTTTCGGGCGGTGCCATGCCCACCGAAGACTGTCTGCTGATTGTGACCGCTCGCATGAACCGCATTTTAGAGGTAGATTTTGAGAACCAGCGCGTGGTTGTGCAGCCTGGAGTCATCAATGCGTGGGTCACGCAGGCCGTGAGCAGCGAAGGCTTCTACTATGCTCCTGACCCCTCTAGCCAAATTATTTGCTCCATTGGCGGCAACATTGCCGAAAACTCTGGTGGGGTTCACTGCCTCAAGTATGGCGTCACCACCAATCATGTCCTGGGCATGAAGATGGTGCTACCCGATGGTGAACTGATTGACGTGGGCAGCAAGATTGCCGAAACCCCTGGCTATGACCTGACCGGACTGTTTGTCGGCTCAGAGGGCACCCTCGGCATTGCCACAGAAATCACCCTCAACATTACAAAAACCCCCGAAGTGGTGGAGGTGCTGTTGGCAGACTTTACCAGCGTAGAAGCAGCGGGAACCACGGTTGCCGACATTATTGCCGCAGGCATTATCCCCGCAGGCATGGAAATTATGGACAAGCTCAGCATCAACGCGGTAGAAGACGTGGTGGCAACGAACTGCTACTCCAGAGACGCAGAGGCAATTCTGCTGATTGAGCTAGATGGATTGGGCGTGGAAGTGGCAGCCTGTAGCGATCGCGTCCAGACCATCTGCCTCAACAATGGTGCCCGTGGTGTCACCGCTGCCAAAGATGCTGAGGAGCGGCTCAAGTTCTGGAAAGGTCGCAAAGCCGCTTTTGCTGCTGCCGGAAAGCTTAGCCCCAACTACTTTGTGCAGGATGGCGTGATTCCTCGCACAAAGTTGGTGTCTGTGCTTCAGGAAATTGAGGCGTTAAGCAAAAAATTTGGTTACGCCATTGCGAACGTGTTCCATGCGGGAGATGGCAACCTGCACCCACTGATTTTGTACGATGAATCGGTGCCAGGTGCCTTTGAAAAGGTAGAGGAACTGGGCGGCGAAATTTTGAGGCTGTGCGTGAGGGCAGGGGGCAGTATTTCTGGGGAACACGGCATTGGAGCCGATAAGCGCTGCTATATGCCGGATATGTTTTCTGCGACAGATTTAGACACGATGCAGTGGGTACGCGCCGCCTTTAACCCCAAGGAGTTGGCAAACCCTGGCAAGGTGTTTCCTACACCACGCACCTGCGGAGAAGCCGCCCATGCCCATCATCACGGCACGGTTGAGGGCGTAGACCTTTTTTAGCCCTAGCAGCGTTGAATGAGTTTCATGAAACATGTGTGTACACGTTAGCCGCTCGGTTTAGCCCTCACATCGAAGCCCGATTTTGGGGGCTGGAGTCAAGTACAAGGATGTTTAGGCTTGACCGAACAGTATTAGATGGGCTATCTCAACAGGTCTGATTGATCGCATTCCCCCCATTTTTGGGAACACTTATAGCTGTGCGTATAGATCCAGCATCAGCCCTTTTAGCTTCTAAGCCACAG
>JANNDV010000107.1:0-21998 GCA_031387975.1 Acaryochloridaceae cyanobacterium OTE_75_metabat_521
AAAGAAGTCTGGGGTACAGGCCGCTTGGTACGCCTGCGCAACGGCTTGGGTTTCGTCGTACAGAATAGGGTAGTTCAGGTTCAGGTCTTGAGCCATTGCTTTGAGATGTTCGGGAGAATCTTGAGGGTAGTTGCTCACGTCATTGGCGCTAATAGCAATAATCCCTAACCCCTGGGGCACATAGTCATGGCCTAAACGCGCCAGCTCATCTTTGACATGGATTACAAAGGGACAGTGCTGACAGATAAACATCACCAGTAATGCTTTTACGTCTGCAAACTTACTCAGGGAAGTAAGCTCACCTGTCACGACATCAGGCAACTCAAAGTTTGGCGCAATGCTTCCCAACGGCAGCATGGTTGATTCAGTCCGAGCCATAATGACCATACCTCAAACACAACTACCTTCTGAATATAAGCGACGCACAACATTATCGAATCAGCTGTGCCATTGCCATTTGCAGATCTTCAGTGAGCTGCTGTACCGCAGCCCGAGCACTCCGGCGATTCTCTTGATAATGAGACCAGCGTTGGGTCACAGATAGGGGTTCCCCTACGGTTAACCGTAGCCGCTTCGCCCCCAAGTTAGGCGTCTCTCCCTGCTTTCCCCCCTCTAGCCAAGTGGTAATGCGCCACAAAATAATCAGCATTTCGGCAAAGCGGTCGGCACTGGGTTTTTGAATAATGTAATTGCCCGTAATGACCGTTAGGCGCTCGGCTAAACGCATGTGCCATAGTGCCAAGCTGGCATCTTCTGCCATCCAGTCCGCCATGCCACGCTCAATGAGGCTAAGCTGCGCCACATCTTCTCGAAAAATCCGATCCCAGCCCGCTTGCTCCAAACGACGACAGCGATCCATACAGTTGCCCTGAGACTTAACCCCTAGTCGCTCTTCTGCAACTTTAAGCGCGGCTTCTAAATAAATTTGGAGCCGCGCTGTTACCTGCTCATTTCGCTCAAGTCCATCTTTAGGCAAAGCAGCGGCAGCAGCAGGGCAGACTTCTTGATAAAAACGCTTATAGAAGCCTTCCATGAGGTTCAGTAAATGTTCTCCTAACCCTAGAAGTCTTCCGTACAGCGCATCAGCTCTCGGATCGTCGATGAGTCCAGCAGGGTAGCTTTGCTGCGTAAAGCCACAAGATTGCTCGATGTCGCCCATCAGTGCATCAAGTTTTCCCCAGGGCGCTTCAATATAGCTGTACTGAATCCCGATGGGGATAATCAGAGTCTCTTCTGTTCGTCCGGCCTTATGGATATCTTCTGCACACCAAAACCCTAATTGCGCCGCACCTGGCTCTAGCGCATTCATGCGTTCGTTATGGTCATTGGTGCCCCCTTCTGGGGCAACGGACAGGGGAAAGACGCTATTAACCAACAGGTCACGGGCAGATTTTAGACCCTGACGGTCGGCTTTGCCACGCAAAATCGGCGTACCGCCTAAACGTGGAAACAGCCAATTGACAAAGGTGCCTGCCCACAAAGAAATGCCTCTGTCATAGATAAAGTGGCTATGAACAGGCTTTTTAAGCTTAATTCCGGCGCGGCGAGCGGCCTTAGGAACAAGGCACCACAACAGATAGGCCATTGCAAAGGGGTCGTCTGTGGTGGGATGACGGAAGGTGAATAGCAGGCGCACCCGCCCATCTTGAAACTGTCGATAGAGCTGGACTAACTGTTCTAGGTTGTCTGCCTGAATATCGGTAATGTGGAGTTTGTAGCGCATCCAAAGCGGCAGAATCATCCGATTGGCAGCCAGAACCCAAAGGTTAAGGGCGGAGGGTAAAAACTCTAGCGGCGGTTGGACTTGGCGAATCGCGTTAGGCAAGCGCTGGCTCCTTTGTCCCCAAATGATGATGTGCGGTTTTCTGATAATTGCTTATATTGACAGTCATAGGTCGTTCAACTAGGACACTTACAAAGTTGGACACTTACGTTGGATACTTACAAAGTTGGACGATAGCGAATTGGACGATGGTGAATTGAACGCTTTCAAAAGGGCTAAATTTTATTGTGAACATTCAAAATTCTGGGTCTAACAATTTTGCATCTGTACACCAACGCCCACTCACGACGGTGGTGCTGGCAATGAGCGCAGATGGCAAAATTTCGGATGTGGGGCGATCAAATCCGCACTTTGGGTCTCAACATGACTTCGACCACCTAGAGCTGCAAGTGGCGTTAGCCGATGCTGTTTTGTTTGGGTGTAACACGTTGAGGGTTGGGAAGACTGCGATGCGAGTTATCAACCCGGCGCGAATTGCAGAACGGGTAAAAAGCGGTAAGCCAGAGCAGCCCATTCAGATTGTGTGTACCCGAACGGGCGAGATTGATCCATCGCTGAAATTTTTCCAGCAGCCGATTCCACGCTATTTACTGACAACCGCAGCAGGTGCTGAGCGCTGGCAAACACAGGCGGGTTTTGATCGTGTAATTTCGGCGCAGACGGATCAGATCGACTGGCACTATGCGCTGGCTGAACTTTATCAAAATGGGATTGAGAGCATTGCGGTTTTAGGCGGTGGGGAAATCGTGGCTGCGTTGCTAGAAGCTGACTTAATTGATGAACTGCACTTAACGGTCTGCCCTATTTTGCTTGGCGGCAAGGACGCACCCACGCCTGTGGCTGGCGCTGGTTTTCTACAGAAACAGGCACCTCATTTAGAATTAATCAGCGTTAAGCAAATTGAGGGTGAGCTATTTCTGCACTACAGGGTGCTGCATTAGTTTTGATAAATTTTAAAATTTAGAATTGTCACCGATTAATACGCTGCTTTTTTATATTTGAAGTTTCTGATATTCTAATGAAAGAAAATCTAACCATTCCTCTGTAAAATGAAGATTTTCCCATGAAAGTACCTCAAAGAGGAATACTTTCAATCTGTGCAGTTTAAATTTTCAGGTTTATAGAATTTTTTTTAATAAAGGCTCATAACATGAAAATTTTAGTCGGTGTTGCCTTAGGTTGTGCTGTTTTTGTTTCGGCAGCTGCTCCCGCTTGGGCGCAAGCAGTTAATGCTGGTTTGGCAGGTGGCAAGCAGGTCGAAGGAAAGATTGTAAACCTGACCGATTCTGAAATGACCCTCCAAACGGTTAATGAGACCCAGGTCTATAAAGTTAATGGAGATATCTTAAGAGCACTTAAGATATCTCAAGGGTCTGACGTGATAGTGGATGGTAGCTTACTGCAAACAGGTCGAATCACCAAACTTGCGACCCATGATGTCGAGGTGGAGCTAGATAATGGTGAATTTATCGACTTCGTGCTGTCTCCTGAAGGTCGTCGTACGCTAGGAGTGGGTGATCGGGTTGTCATTACCTCTATTGTGACGCCCTCGCGCTGTCAAAAAATCTACAGGCTAGAGAGCTACACGCTGATGGCTCGGGATATTAAATCCCAAATAAAAGTTATTGCAACTGAACAACCTACCCCAAGTGTTGTAAAGCCAATTCCTACGCCAGTAAGGCCTGCACCTGTTGAGGTTCAACCAGAAGCACCTGTACGCGGACTTTGGTAGGTCGTCCATTCAAAACTGAAGTGCAACACAGCCATCCGGTTTAGGCAAACAAATGCGTGATTTTAATCGCAAGTTCGTAGAGCTTTTCCTGTTCTGGCTCACTTAATGCGTCCATCAGATCAGAAAGCTGATAGGGATCTTGTGGTGCAATCCAGTCTAAAAATTGATGTCCTTTTGGCGTTAGCGTAATGCTTAGGGCGCGGCGATCGCTGGGATGATTCTCTCGCTCTACATAGCCCTCGTCCTCTAAACCATCTAGCAGCCCCGTCATCGCGGCTCGAGAGATGCCGCAATGTTTTGCAAGCTCAGAGGGGCTGGCACAAAATGCTGATTCACCCTTCAAATACATCAGAACCGCAAGTTTAGTCTGAGACATGCCGAACTGAGCCGAATGCTCGTCAGTGATTCGTAATACAGATCGGGCAATGCGTGTAACGATAGACATCGTTTGGAGGACATCCATTCCGCTCGGAAGTTTAACGATATCATGGGCGGCTTCCGTCAAAAGTTGATGGAGGGGCTGCTCTACTTTTTTGCGCTCTACGAACGAAACCTGGACCTGCCGCAGCGATTGGAGTGACTGCTCAAGCTGCTGCACCTTGGCGATCGCCGTCATTTCGCTCATGCGCAGGTTAATCTCGGTTTTCTTGTGCTGAATAATTTCCGATTTCAACCCACGACTGAGATCCATCAAGGTCATGAGGGTCGAAAATGCTCTTAAGGCTGTAACAACTGAAATTGTGAGCTTTTGAGCCGTCAATTCCGTTTTGATTTTATAGTCGTCAATGCCATAGTCAATTGCCACCACATTTTCAGGGGCTTGACCGGGCTGTCCCGTTCGCAAAATTATTCTGACCCAGGCATTTCCTAACGCCTTACGAATGTAATGAACAAGATGCAGACCAGCATCATCTGTCTCCATCACGACGTCTAGAAAAATAACCGCAGTATCAGGATGAGCCTGGATCAACTGCTGTGCTTCTTTCGCCGAGTAGGCACTCAAAAAAGCCAGAGATTTGTGTTCAAAGACGATATCTCTGAGGGCTAATTGAGTAATGGTATGCACTTCGGCGTCATCATCAACAATCAGAATTTTCCAACTTTGGTCGGGCTGAATCAGTTCTGTTTCTTCAGCAAAGGAAAGCGCTTCATCGTCTTGAGTAAAAAACGAACTCATGCAGCTTAGAGTGTGTAGAGAATAGTTAAATCGGGCATGGGCTAGCCCTTTAGAATTGGAAGTTCGATCACAAACTTTGTTCCAGCGCCAAGCTGACTTTCGCAGTAAATAATGCCGCCGAGCTTTTGCGTTACCAAATTATAGACAATATGTAATCCTAATCCGCTGCCGCCCTGACCTCGTTTGGTGGTAAAAAAGGGTTCAAAAATTTTGCTGAGGTGTTCGGCAGGAATACCGCACCCATCATCGAAGTATTCAAGGCAAAGCACTTCGGGCGTTTGGCTAAAGCTCAGCGTGATATGACCAAGGGCTTCAGCGCCGTAGGCATGCAGCAGAGAGTTCATGAGCAAGTTCGTAACGATTTGCGAAAACGCGCCAGGGTAGCTATTGAGCGTAAGGGTGCGATCGCCCTCTACCCGCACCTGTAGCTGCGTCGCCTGAAGCTTAGGACTCAGCTGAAGCAGCACTTCATCTAGGTAAGCTGCCAAAGGAAACACGCGCCTAGACTCACTGGACTGATCTACCGCTACGCGCTTAAAGCTCGCAATGAGTTCGGCAGCACGGTTGAGATTGGTGAGCGTCATTCGAGCCGTTTGTTGAGCAATGTCTAAAAAAGTCCCCAGTTCAGATCGCTTGAGGGTACCTGTTTCTAATCGCTCTGAAAACGCAGTGGTTTTCTCGACCAACAGCGACGCAGCCGTTACGCCAATGCCAATGGGGGTATTAATTTCGTGGGCAATCCCCGCCACTAGCCCCCCCAGTGCCGCCATTTTTTCGGTTTGAATGAGCTGGGTTTCAGCTTGCTTCAGGTTTTGCAGCGTTTGCTCAAGCTGCTGCGCTTTCTCTTGGAGTTGGGCTTCGGCTAACTGTCGCTCTTTGACTTCTTGCTGAAGCTGAAGGTTGCGCTTGTCTAGCTCTTCTTGAGCTAACTGCCGACTTTCTTGAGTTAGCACCAACCACCACGATCCAATGCCAATCATGACCAAAAAAATGCCGTAGGCTCCGAGTAGGGTTGCCGTAAGCTGTTGGGCAATTACGCTCGGTAAATGGGGTATAGCAACCACCTGCTGGTGATAGACAAAGCCTAGGGTTGCACCCGCCAACCCCGATAAAGACAAAAACACAGACGCATACTTGAGCAGCCTTGCCCCGAGCTGTGGCGACAGCTTGCCTTGCAATAATCGTTTGGGGCTGACAGAAACAGGTTCTAAAATGGCGGGGATTGGGTCAACATCCAAGCTAATTTTACAGGCATCGTGACAGCATGCATCGAGGGTGCAGCACAGTGAACAAATCGAGTCGTTATAGATGGGGCAAAACAGCATGTCCGGCGGTTCATAGTCTTGCTCGCAGATATGGCAGGAGATTTCCTCTCCGGTGGTTAACGTTTTTGAGTAAGTGTCTTCACGGGCAATATAGTATTTACTTTTCGTCACAACAGCGAGAATTGGAGCCAACACAAACGCTAACCCTAAGGCAATAAAGGATGCAAAGGCCGCTGCCACTTCTCCAAAAGCGCCCACAAAGCACAAAATTGAGACGGCCGAGGCAATCAGCATGGAGCCGAAGCCAACGGGGTTAATGTTGTAGAGATGCGCCCGTTTGAATTCGATGTAGGAAGGACTCAAACCCAAGGGTTTATTGACAACCAAGTCGGCCACCAGTGCGCCCACCCAGGAAATAGCGACATTGGAATACAGACCGAGAACGGCCTGGAGAGTAGAGAAGACCCCAAGCTCCATGAGGAGAAGGGAGATCGCCACGTTAAACACCAGCCACACCACCCGCCCTGGATGGCTGTGGGTCAACCGCGAAAAAAAGTTAGACCAGGCCAGGGAACCCGCATAGGCATTGGTGACGTTGATTTTGATCTGCGAAATAATGACAAACAATGTCGTGACGAACACGACTACAGCGGGGTTAGAAAACACATACTGAAACCCCACCCAGTACATTTGGGTCGGCTCCGTGGCTTTAGCAAAACTGACGCCATGGGCGATCGCCAAGGATGCCAAAAACGACCCGCCTAACTGCTTCGCACAGCCTAAAATAATCCAGCCTGGACCAGCGAGAATTACCGCTAACCACCACTTGGAGCGGTTGGATTCCTGTTTGTCGGGTAAAAACCTGAGGTAGTCTACCTGTTCGCCAATTTGGGCAATGAGAGAAAACGAAATGGTGGCAGCAGCGCCAAAAGCGAGCGGGTCAAAGCCTGCGCCACTACTGGAAGTTCCGGCAAAGTTGAGCCAATCCGTAAAGGCATCGGGCTTTTTACTTAACACGCAGACATAGGGCAGCACCAGCAGAACAATCCAGAGCGGCTGAGTCCAAAGCTGAAGCTGATTAATCAGCGTTACCCCAAAAAAGACCAGGGGGATAATCACCAACGAACAAACCACATAACCAATGGGCAACGGCAAGCCAAAGTACAGCTCAATGGCCTGAGCCATGATGGCGGATTCTAGAGCAAAAAAGATAAAGGTAAACGAGGCATAAATGAGGGAGGTAATGGTAGAGCCAATGTAGCCAAACCCCGCACCCCGCGTGAGTAAATCAATATCAACGTTGTACTTGGCGGCGTAGTAGGCAATGGGCAGCCCCGTCAAAAAAATAATAATGCCCACCACCACAATCGCCCAAAACGAATTGGTAAAGCCATAACTCATGGCGATCGCCCCGCCAATGGCCTCCAGCGCCAAAAATGAAATCCCGCCCAGCGCGGTACTTGCTACCAGCCACTCAGACCATTTCCGAAAGGATTTAGGCGCAAATCGAAGGGCATAGTCTTCTAGAGATTCGGTAGCTACCCAGGTATTGTAATCGCGCCGATCTTCAACAATCTTAGAGCGAGCAGAGATGGGCATACATTCAAATCCACAAAGCGGGATATCTCTGCATTGTGGAATTTAGACCACCACGATTCCGTAGCAAGGGATGCTGCATGACTCAATTATCTTGATTCCAAGATAGTTAACTGGTTAATAGTTAATTTGTAAACCAGCATACAAAAACGATTGGATCCACTCTGTAAGATTCGCTTACATCAAAACGTTTCTTTTATAGCGCCGACCTCGTAACAGGATTGAGCCATCAGTCTAGGTCGATCTAACAAACATTATTCGCGGAGGAAATGACGAATAGGGTCATTTCCTCGGCCCGCTTTAGGTTGCAATTTTTAGATCTCTTGTATGCCGTTTGGTCAAGGAGACATGAATGAATTTACCGACGAATTGCGTGACGAAAGAGCGAGAAACCCAGCGATTAACCGCGCTGCTGCCGGAAGAATTGCGATCGCAAGTCGCCATTTTTCTATTCAAAGAGATCGATTCAGATCTGGTTTATACTCAGCGATTGCATCATCGAGACTACTCGATTCAGATTGATTTCAACCGTTGGCAATCCCTCAATTTAGACCAGCGCAATTTGCTTTTTTGGCATGAGGTTGCTCGCATTCAAGGCCAAGGCATCCGGTCATCATCACGGGAGGTTGTTGTGATGTCGATGGGAGGTGTCGCTTTACTGGTTGAACTGATGGCTCAAAATCTTTTGGGTGTGGTCACAACTCTTGCTGTCACTGGCTTAGCAAGCTATCAGCTTTATCAGCAGCATCAGGGAGAACGCGCTTTAAGGGCGGTTTCGGCTGCCGATCAGGATGCCATTGCGCTTGCGATTCAGTTTGGCTATTCGTTTTCAGATGCCCATAACAGTCTATGCAGTGCGCTACAAAATTTAGCGAAGCAAACATCTCAGAAATCTCATCGAAACAGGTATCAAGTGCGGCTCAGAGTTTTAGAAATTATGAGTGCGAAAGAAACGTCTCTCTTGAATCCAGTTTCGTCAGGCTCTCAGGCTTCATTGCAATATCAGGTTTCTTCTTTATGCAGCTAACCCAAGTCATGGCAAAAGCCGTTCATGAGCCTGAATTTCGCGCCAGGTTTATAGAAAATCCAAAAGTTGTTTTGGATGAGATGGAAATTCTCATCCCACCTGCGCAAAACGTCACCGTATTAGAAAGTCGAGCAGGTGAAATATTTTTTGTGCTGCCTGTTTTAACAGAGGAGGAAATTCATCAACTCCGCAATTCTCTTAATACCGTACATCCCCAACGCTCAGTGCGATCGCGCATTTTGCTAAAGGCCAGGGACGACCCAGAGTATAAAGCCCAGCTTACACAGGAACCCAAAGAAACGCTGAAAGCAGAAGGACTTCCCATCCCAGATGCTTCCACCGTCACCCTCTTACAGAACAGCCCTACGCAGCTTTTTCTTGTTTTGCCCCAAGTCCATTCTCATTCTCATTGATAACCCTGGAGAGAACAGATGAGCAGAAGTCAGGTTGCGACAGAACGTCTTGAAAAAACCAAACGACACTACAACTCCTGGGTTGTGAACGAAACCCTAGAAGATTATTCGCTGCGCTATGCGCCCAAGTCTTTTCGGCGCTGGTCAGAATTTACCGTCGCGAATGCGGCCTTGGGCGGTATTTCTTATTTGGCTGACTTTGCCATTGGCGGCTCTATCGCCATTAGTTCCGGGTTCGCCAATTCATTCTGGGCCATTATGATCTCGGCAGTCATTATTTTTGCGACAGGTCTGCCGATTTCCTACTACGCTGCAAGATACAACATTGACATGGATCTGCTCACGCGAGGTGCAGGATTTGGCTATATCGGGTCAACCCTCACGTCCGTCATTTATGCGTCATTTTGCTTTATTTTCTTTGCTCTAGAAGGGGCCATTATGGCCCAAGCAATCGAAATTTACTTCGGTCTGCCGTTGGTGTGGGGATATATCCTCTGCACCATTGCGATTTTCCCCTTGGTGGTCTTTGGCATGACCCTCTTGGCCCAAATGCAGGTGTGGACTCAGCCGATCTGGCTGTTAGGGATGTTTGCCCCTTGGTTTGCAGTCCTTGCTAAAGATCCTGAGTCAATTTCTACCTGGATGAATTTTGCTGGCAAGTCTACGAGCGGTTCTGGTTTCAACATACTATTGTGTGCTTCCGGCGCTGGGGTTGCGCTATCCTTGATTGCTCAAATTGGAGAGCAGGTTGACTACCTGCGATTTATGCCGGACTTGACCCCACAAAATAAAACCAAGTGGTGGTGGTCAGTCGTCCTGGCTGGGCCAGGCTGGGTGATTTTAGGTGCCTGGAAACAGTTAGCTGGCGGATTTTTCACGGCAGTCGCTGTCAAAAATGGCGTAGACATTGCCAAAGCCAACGAACCCATCCACATGTACATCGAAGGCTTTAAAGATATCTTCTCCAACCCTGCGATTTACATGGCCTTGGCGACGTTTTTTGTCATCTTGTCCCAGGTCAAAATCAACGTTACTAATGCCTATTCTGGTTCGCTGTCCTGGTCTAATTTCTTCTCTCGCTTAACCCATGCCCATCCTGGTCGAGTAGTTTGGCTCGTCTTTCATCTCATCATTGCCTTGGCGTTGCAGGTGATGGGCGTATTCGATGTGCTGCTGTGGGTACTGGGCTTTTACTCTAATGTGGCGATCGCCTGGGTGGGTGCGCTCGTAGCCGATCTGGTCGTCAACAAACCCCTTGGCCTCAGTCCCTCCTACATCGAGTTCAAGCGAGCGCACCTTTATGACTTCAACCCCGTCGGGTTTGGCTCCATGATGGTGGGTTCTATCATTTCCGTCATCGCCTTTTTCGGCTTTATGGGGCCTGGGCCGCAAGCCTTCTCGACCTTCATTGCGCTGGGCGTTGCCTTTATTCTGTCGCCCATTATTGCGATCGTCACCAAAGGCAAATACTACATTGCCCGCGAAGACGTTCACTTCCATGACAACCCAGAAATTACCGGACTCACCAACTGCTCCATCTGCGAAATCGACTACGAACGCGAAGACATGGCCTACTGCCCCGTCTATCAAGGCTCCATCTGCTCCTTGTGCTGTAGTCTCGATGCCCAATGCCATGATGCCTGTAAAGTCGCACCAGCCTAAAACCCTGCCGTAGGGGCGCAAGGCTTTGCGCCCTCTATATTCCCTTGCACCTTCTGCATTACCACCCTCTACCCTTATTCCAATTCAGGATTTTTCTCCATGCCTAAAACCCTCTTCAAAGTTGATTTAACCAAATCAATGGATCAGCAAGAACTGCCCGGACACAACCGTTGGCATCCTGACATCCCAGCCGTGGTTTCGGTCAACCCTGGCGAAGTTTTTCGGATTGAATGCAAAGACTGGACCGATGGTCAAATCAAAGATAACGATAGCCCCGACGATGTGCGAGATGTAGACCTTACCGTAGTCCACGTCTTGAGCGGCCCGATCTGGGTTAATGGGGCAGAACCTGGCGATATTTTGGTGGTTGATCTACTTGATATTGGCGCACTTCAAGGCGATGAGTGGGGGTTTACGGGAATCTTTGACAAAAAGAACGGCGGCGGATTTCTGACCGACCACTACCCTGACCCAGCCAAAGCCATTTGGGATTTTCAGGGGATTTATACCTCCTCTCGTCATATCCCTGGCGTCAGATTTGCAGGCATCACCCACCCTGGGCTGATTGGCTGTGCGCCTTCCCATGAGCTGTTGGCAACCTGGAATAAACGGGAAACAGAACTGCAAAATTCTCAGCCGGATGTCCGCACCTACGGCACAGGTTTTGCAGGGGATGTTCCCGTCCTGGCGGCACTTCCTAACCCCACCAATGCGATTTTGGGCACACTCCCTAAATCCGACTTTGACCGCGTGGCATCTGAGGGTGCCCGTACCGTACCACCCCGTGAACACGGCGGCAACTGCGATATTAAAAACCTCTCTAGGGGTACAAAAATCTACTTCCCGGTCTATGTTGAGGGCGCAAAGCTTTCGATGGGGGATATTCACTTCTCTCAAGGAGATGGCGAGATTTCTTTCTGCGGGGCGATCGAGATGTCGGGTTTTATTGACCTGCATGTGGACATCATCAAGGGCGGGGTTGAAAAGTATGCCATGGTTAACCCCATCTTCAAGCCAGGGCCTGTGGAACCCCGTTACTCAGAATATTTGGTCTTTGAGGGGATTTCTGTGGATGAATTTGGCAAGCAGTATTTCATGGATGTGCATATTGCTTACCGCCGCGCCTGCCTCAATGCCATTGAGTATCTTAAGAAGTTTGGCTTCACGGGCGAACAGGCTTATCTACTCCTAAGCTGTGCGCCTGTAGAAGGTAGGGTGAGCGGCATTGTGGATATCCCTAATGCCTGCTGTACCCTCGCCATTCCCACTGAGATTTTTGATAAAAGTATTCTGCCCGTATAAGGATGTTCTAAGATTATGCCCCTCTATGAGTTTCGCTGTGATGAATGCGGTGTCTTTGACGCTTGGCGGGCGATCGCCGATCGCAGCACCCCTGCCCCCTGTCCGTCCTGTGCAGAACTATCACGGCGGATTTTTTCACCCCCTGCCCTTCAGCTCTCTGGAACGCTGCGATTTAAGCAGGAGTCTCGTGAGCCAGAGTTAGTCAAGCGAATTGTCGATCCAGACGCTCGCAGTAAACCTAGAACCCATTCCGGCGGTCGGCCTTGGATGCTTGGGCATTAACCCCTGCGCTCGACATTTTTAGGATAGATTCGCAGCCTAAGCAACACGCATAAGCCATACAAGCTCAATCTTTAATTTCTGCCTAAAGATGCATTCTCTCTGCATCCTTAGGCTTTTTGTTTGAGTTTCTATCCAAATGTTAAGCAAGTGCTAGCCACCCAATTGGGCGTTTTGGAACCCAATAGTCCACTTTATGTTGAAAAATAAGAATTTGAGTTTCGAATTATTAAAACGGGCTAAAGTGTATCAAATTTATCAGATAGATTAGAAATAGCAGAGACCAGGTTTAGCAGAAGCCGTGATCTTTGTTTGTCAGCCGTATTGAGAACAGGGTCACTCAGTGACTGAGAACCATGAAGATTCAATTAGAGCGTAAACTCAGCACTTGCCCCGACCAAATGACCTGTATTGTGTGTCACGAATCTTTTTGGGTTCGCAATATTCGGACGTTGCTCTATAGCGACAACAACCTGATTCAGGGAGATGTTTGCTTTGAATGTACGAAACTCAACGCCTCCAGGTTTCAGCAAAAGCTAAGAAATCAGGCTAACCGCTTAGTTCAAGTTGCTAGTATTCATCCTGAGCGTCATGACGTTATTCAAGCACGTGCAGTAGAGCTATTAGAAACCTCTGAAGAAAAGATTTGGTTTCCTACCGTTTTGCAATGGCTGTCTAAAAAAATTCAGATTTTCTCTGAAGAAAGTCGAGAATTAGAAGCGGCAAGATTAGGTATAGACCAGTGCCGCTGTGATGGGCGATCGCAGCGCCTAGAGCAAAAGTTGTTGTAAGGTTTTGCTTCTTGTTAACAATCCGCAGAGAATTGGATAATTCTAGCGATTTTTAACAGGTGCGTTGTAACAATTACTCAACGCCGCTACTCAACGCTACTATCTAAGGCACAGCATCAGAGTCTTCTTGATCAGACCAGCCACAGGCCGGACAAGAACATTGCCCGGGGGTACGCGCGACCAGAGAAAGCTTTTGCTTACACTGGGGGCACTGACCCGTAAAAAACGGATGGCTTGTGATGACCTGAATTTGCTCAATGTAATTGAGCTGCGAAAGCACATAAATTTTTGAGGCCAGAAAATGTGGCTTCAGTGGTTCAGTCACGGTATTCATTGATTGGGCTATGAAAAGGACAACGTTAGCAAAGTATTTCCCCGCCCTACTAAGCTGTCAGACCAGACCCGAAAGCGTCAATCGGGGAAACTACTGAATTCAGTAGATGTAGCAGAATGCAGTGGTTTGTAGGGTTAGTTTGTAGGGTTAATTTGTGGGGTTAAAGGGGATGCGAAGGATCGTGAATAAATCTGTAAATCTTAGCGTTAGCCCATTAGGATCTCGGATAGGTGGTTAAGAGCCTTACGCGCGCTTCAATCTGGGGATTGGTGCCTGATTAAAATGGATTGCTCAAACTTAGGATTCTCGCTGTATGGCTACGCTGTCTTTGCCAGAAACCATTCACCAATTCAAAGCCCTCCAGGCTAGTCTGAGCGATCGCTGGCAGTCGATGGAAACCGACGAACAGGGCGATACCGATATTTTGGTGGTGCCTTCTTTCAGCGTCGATCAGCAGGAGCTGCAAAAAATTGATGGGTTTTTGCACTACGAAGAACGGCTGCTGTTTTCACTCATTCGCCTCCGAAATCCCCGCACTCGGCTGATTTACGTCACCTCTGCGCCGCTACCGCCTATCGTTATTGACTACTACCTTCAGCTCTTGCCAGGTATTCCGTTCTCCCATGCCCGCGATCGCCTGCTACTGGTCCCCATTTATGACCAGTCCCTTAAGCCCCTCAGCCAAAAAATTCTAGAGCGACCCCGCCTCATGGAGCGTATCCGCAATGCCCTGCGGCCCGACCGCGCCTATATGGTGTGCTATAACTCCACGCCTTTGGAGCGATCGCTCTCAGTACAGTTGGGCATTCCGCTCCTCGCCGCCGACCCAGATTTACTGTACTGGGGTACAAAAAGCGGTAGCCGCCAAATTTTTGCAGAATGCGGTTTACCTCACCCTGACGGCAGTGATTTGGTCAAAACTGTAGATGATTTAGTAAAAGAATCTGCACTGCTTTGGGCGCGACAGCCCCAGCTCCAGCGCATGGTGGTAAAGCTCAACGAAGGGTTTTCTGGAGAAGGCAACGGCATTTTGAATTTAACGCCGCTTTATCCACAGCTTAGTCCGCAGCCGTCTATTGCAGAGCGGATGGATTTACTCGATGCTCATCTGCCGTCGTTGGCGTTTGAGTCTGCCACAGAATCTTGGGCACACTATGGCGATCGCATCCCTATTTTGGGTGCCATTGTTGAATCTTATATTGAGGGCAAGCCGAAATATTCGCCGAGCTTTCAGGGGCGCGTTACCCCCAATGGCGAGGTAGAAGCCCTCTCCACCCATGACCAAATCTTAGGCGGGCCAAATGGTCAGGTGTATCTGGGCTGTCGCTTCCCTGCCGATGAGCTTTATCGGCTGCAATTGCAGGAGCTGGGCTTAAAGGTGGGTCAAAACCTTTCGAGCAAAGGGGTGTTTGAACGCTTTGGCGTAGATTTTGTCGTGGTGCCTCGATCTGGAGATGGCGCAAATTGGGATATCCAGGCGATCGAAATCAACCTGCGAAAAGGGGGCACAACCCACCCCTTTATGACGCTGAAGCTTTTGACCAATGGCGAATACGATACCCAAACGGGGCTTTTTACAGGCCAAAAAGGCACACCAAAATACTACGTGGCCTCAGATAACCTCCAAAAGCCTCACTATCGTGGCCTACTGCCCAATGATCTGATGGATATTATTGCCTCTCATCATCTGCATTTTGAGTCTGGAAGTGAAACGGGTTCTGTGTTTCATTTGATGGGCTGTCTGTCAGAATTTGGCAAAGTAGGGCTAACCAGCATTGGCAATTCCCCTGCCGAGGCGGATGCGATTTACCGTCATGCCGCCGAGGTGCTAGATGCCGAAACCCAAGCGGTAGATATGTCAGATTTATCCCATCCTGCGATGCCGTTGGCGTGGTGTTTGGGACAATAGAAAACGCTACAGCTCGCCAATGTCTTCGTTCCAGAGCAGCGGATTTTTTCGATGAAGTCGCGCATGAGCTGTTTACATTCAGCCAAATCGAGGTCAATCACCTGAACGCCCTGGCTTTCCATAAAGTCTTGGGTGCCCAAAAAGGTCTTAGATTCCCCGACGATGACGGTTTTAATGCCAAACTGCACGACCGCTCCTGCACATAAATGGCAGGGCATGAGGGTGGAGTAAAGTACGGTGCCCTGATAGCGCCCGATTCGACCTACGTTTTGCAAGCAGTCAATTTCTGCATGGAGAATGGGGTTACTTTGCTGTACGCGTCGGTTATGACCCCGCCCTTGCGCGACAGCATCGCCTAATGCCGAGATTACAGAGCGGATTTCTAGGAAAGGCGATCGCTATACTTAAAAAAGATCCTTTACGGTCAGCGGCTATGGTCACGCTCCAGCTTCGGCAGCTTGTGGTTCAACCTGGCAAGAACATTCAGCTTCAAAACGTTAACTGGGATGAGTTTGAAGCCATTCTGGAGGAGCTAGACAATAAGCGTCTCTCTCGGATTGCCTACAGCGACGGAATTTTGGAGATTCGGATGCCCCTTCCAGAACACGAAAAAGTTAAGGTTCTTGTGGGCGATATGCTCAAAATTTTGCTCGAAGAGCTTGATATTGATAACGAGTGTTTTGGTTCCAGCACCTTTAAGCGAGAGGACATGGCAAAAGGAATTGAGCCAGACGACTGTTTTTATGTTGAGAACGCGACCCAAATGATCGGGAAAAAGCGGCTCGATCTCACCCTTGACCCGCCCCCAGATTTAGCCATTGAAGTGGACGTGACATCTAAGACTGGATTGGATGCTTATCAAAGTCTAGGTGTACCAGAACTGTGGCAGCTCGAAGGTGGAGCACTGCAAATGAGCGTTTTGAAAAACGGAGCATACATAGATTCAGAATTCAGCCCTCATTTCCCGAGTTGGCCGCTCAAAACAATTCTGCCTGCGTTTTTAGAACGCTGCCAAGCCCAAGGCAGAAGCCAATCTCTTAAAGCATTTCGTCGTTGGGTGCAGGAGTATTTAAGGCTTTTCCCGCTCTAGGGTTTTAAGAACGTCTTTCACAGTCTGAGGAGACACTTTTCTCTGAAGATAGGCAAGGCAATGCCCTTGATTACCGCCACTGCCTAAAACCTTTTGGCTTAAGGATTGGTTGTGCTGTAGCTGGCGCAGAGAACGGATGCAGGCAGGGCAATCACAGCCAAAAAGCTGAACGGCTGCATCGCTTTCGGCTTCGCTAAAGTCAGTCGCAAAATCATCCCCAGAAATTTTGCCAGCAGATGCCATTAAAATACTGCGACGCTGCTTAAACCCTGAGGGATGAAGGGTTGAGGGCGCAGGGGCATCGCAAAAGGCTTGTGCTGTAACGTTCTGGACGCCCACCTTAGACGATTCCGCAGCCTGAGCAGCGGTGGCAACGATTAAACAAGGCATTAGCATGGCACCCACGGCTGTCGGGATTGCCAGCAAACTTAATAGGATTTTTTGATTCATTTCTAATAGTTCTCCGCTAGACCATGCCTGGAGGGTGGTTGGATGGTTTGATTTTAGTCTAAAGATTTTCGTTTTGTTGATTTATGAATCAATTTTTTGGGCTGCGCTGCTAAGGCAGTCGCCCTATCGCCAGAGCTTTAGAAAGTCTGGCAAAATAAAAAGGAAGGCTGCGGAGCAATGCACCCCATCGACGACAGGTTAAGCAGCAGCCTCAATTGATACCCTCCTGGAACTGGAACTTTTTATGGATACCAACAACTTTCTAAAGCAAATGCTGCTGATGGGGATCGGCACCACCAGCTTTGTCACTGATAAAATCCGTGAAGTCAGTGAAGAATGGGTCAAGGAAGGGCGGCTCAACCCCGACCAGGCTAAAGCGTTTGTAGATGACTTGATGCAGCAGATGCGGACTGACCCGTCAGAGTGGGAAAGCCAGTTTCAGCGGCAGTTCCGCAACATTATGCAAGACTTTGGCGTGGCGCGTCAGCCTGAAATAGATGAATTGCGCGGTAGAATTGATCGGCTAGAGCGTCAAGTTCGAGACTTAGAAAATAAATCTTGGCGTTAGGCAGTTTTTGAAACAAAACCTGCCAGTAAAACCTTAAGACCATCCAAAAGAGGAGACAGACCTTGCAAGGGATTTTAATTAGCGCAGCAGCCATCATCGTTTGCGTTGTTGCTTTAGTCGTTGTACAGCTAACCTCAAAACCCGCTGATGTCTTGGCATCGCCTTTAGCGGTAGCCTCGTCACCAACAGAACTAGTGGCAGCGGCGACCGCACCAGTACAACCTAACTCTACGGAACGATTAATTGCTATGACCGATTCAGATTACGTCACCACCCCCTCTGGCCTGAAGTATAAAGAACTTGTAGAAGGCACAGGGGCTTCCCCCACCAAAGGACAGAACGTGACGGTTCACTATACCGGAACCCTCACCGATGGCACTAAATTTGACAGCTCCCGCGATCGCGGTCAGACCTTCTCGTTCCCCATTGGCGCAGGTCGCGTCATTAAGGGTTGGGATGAGGGCGTTGCCACGATGAAGATGGGCGGTCGTCGTGAGTTGGTGATTCCCCCTGAATTAGGCTATGGCGCACGGGGTGCGGGTGGGGTTATTCCACCTAATGCAACGCTGGTATTTGATGTTGAGTTGATTTCTGCCGATTAGATCGCTGATTTGATGGGATAGAGCATTTAGATTGTTGAAAGGGGTGTGACGAAAGCACACCCCTTTTGTTTAGGCGTAAGCGACAGGATAGTTAAGATGGCGACACTTCCCGATACTCTTGAAACTGCGATCGCCCAATCCGTTGAGGCCACCAAAGCGGCCTTAGCGGCTGGACACACCCAGCTCCAGGTTGAAATTTTGTTCCCTGAATTAAAGCCAATGCCTGTGGTGCAGCAGTACCTGAGCCTATTTCCGGAGCTGGGGACGCACTTTAAGGTATTTTTTGCAGATGCTGGCGCTGCGGCCTTAGCTCGTAGAGATTGGGGCGAAACCTCCTACACCATCAAGGGGGTGAATGAGCCACTGGAGCCTGTGCAGCCAGAGGATGAAGCGTTTGTGTTTGTGGCGCCAACTTCTGTTGAGGTGGGAACCGTCGAGAAAATTTGTGGACTGGCGGGCGATCGCCCCTGTATTTTGCTTAACCCCAAACTCCAAGACGTGAGCATTGTGGGCATTGGCTACGCAGGGCGGCAGCTCCGCGAGCGATTTTTAGATTTGCTAGAGACGTGCTATTACCTGCGCCCCCTCGAGAAAGGTGCTGTGTTTCGGGCTTATCCTTCGGCTTGGCAGGTTTGGTGGGATGAAGCGGATGTGGCCTATCAGATGATTGCAGAGGAAGAGACGCGTCCGGCGGGCGATCGCCTCGACCAGATTTTGGCGCAGGTTTTACCTGCCCAGGCCAAGAAAACAGGAATTCTGCAAGAAATGCAGCGGATGATGAGGGCGCTCACCCAGTAGTATCTTAGGTAATCCCTTAGACAACGCTTCACCCGCCTCTGGTCATCATGACAGCGCACCAGTACCTCTACGAAAAACTAGCCTTTCACTGCGGCTATTTGGTCATTCCGTTTAAGTGCGGCATGATTTCTGGGTCTGACCTGTATTCGTATCAGCTCCTGTGTGCCTTTGAGCGTCAGGGGCGTTTTCATAAAGCCGTTAACCCCACAGAAGACTATGGGGGTTCTGTAGAACGGGTAATGGCGATCGCCCAAACGTTTTTAGAGCACCACTCAGATTTGCCCTCTGCAACCACCTATGTGCAGCAGCGTTATGTTTACCAAGGCAATCTCATTTTAATTTCCCAAATTGCGGGGAAATATTTTTATGATCATTACTCGTCCAATAGTCTCACCAATCTAGCGGCACCTCGGCTCTTTGAGGATGAGGCAAACTGCATCGCTTGGGTAAAGCAAGGCATTGACCGCATTCATCCTTCTGTCTCGCAAGAATAGGTAGCGCAAGCGATGAATAAAATACAGGGCGCAATAGTAACAAGGAGCGCAAGGTATGTGCGCCCCTCCAGTGTGGATTTAACAAAACCTGTTGTGAACTGCACCATACCCATAGGAAACGCTAGACTAGCCCTTACATTTGTCTGGTTGCCCCCTGTAAAAAGCTATGGCGTTCGATCTCCACAAAGCCCTCAATAACCTCACCCTAGATGCCGAATGGGTCGGCCTGCGTCAGGTCTGTGAAAAATCATCCACCCGCTACGTTCGCGATGGCAACCCCGAAGCCAACCGCCAATCCCGCACCCAGGGCGTCATGGTTGAAGTCCTCGCCAACGGACAATTTGGCTACGCCGCCACCAACCGCCTCGACCAGGCATCCATCCAAGCCGCCGCAGAACAGGCGCAACAACAGGCGATCGCCGCCGCCCCCTGGGCCATTCATTCCTTCACCACAGACGTGCGCCCCAAAGCTGTTGGGCAATATATCTCCCCCGTCCAGAAACCCTCCGACACTATCAGCGTCTCGGATCTCGTCGGGCTACTCACCCAAGTCTGCACCACCCTCAAAGTCTCCGATAAAGTGGTACAAACCAGCGCCATGGCGCAAACCGTCGAAACCGAGCAGCGATTCATCAGCAGCAACGGCTCCGATGTGTATCAGCAATTCTTCTTTGTTGAAACCGACTACGCCTCCACCGCCCAGGAGGGAACCCTCACCCAACGGCGAACCGACAACGGTTCCCTCGCCCGCTGCTACCAAGCTGGCGTAGAAGTCTTTGACCCCGTTGCCGTGTTAGCTCGCGCCCGTCAAATTGGAGAGCAGTCCGTCGAGCTGTTGGGTTCTGAAGAATGCCCTACCACCGCTACCACCCTCGTGCTAGCGCCCGACCAAATGATGCTGCAAATCCATGAAAGCATCGGGCACCCCTTAGAGCTAGACCGCATCTTGGGCGATGAGCGCAATTATGCCGGATCCAGCTTTGTAAAGCTTGCCGACTTTGGCACCCTCGTCTACGGGTCGCCCCTCATGAACGTCACCTTCGACCCCACCGTCCCTGGCGAATTTGCAGGCTATGCTTTTGACGATGGCGGCACCCCCGCCCAGCGCGAGTATTTGATAAAAGAAGGGCTATTGCTGCGAGGACTGGGGAGCCTAGAAAGCCAAACCCGCTCTCAGGTGCCTGGGGTTGCCAACTTCCGCGCTACTTCCTGGAACCGTCCACCCATTGATCGCATGGCAAACCTCAACCTAGAACCCGGCACCAGCACCTTTGAGGACATGATTGGGGATGTTGAATTTGGCGTGTACATGGAATCTAACCGCTCTTGGTCGATTGACGACTACCGCAATAAGTTTCAGTTTGGGTGCGAGTACGCCAAGCTCATCGAAAATGGAAAGCTGACGAGAACCGTCCGCAACCCCAACTATCGCGGTGTCACCAATCAGTTTTGGAGAAGTTTGGTTAAAGTGGGCGATCGCCACACCGTAGCCATGTACGGCACCCCCTACTGTGGTAAAGGCGAACCCAATCAGGCGATCCGTGTGGGCCATGCCTCGCCGATGTGTGTATTTACAAATATTGAAGTATTTGGAGGGGTGGCATGAGTCAGCAGTGGGAACAGTCTTTTAATCAGCTTTGCGATCTGCTGCTGGGTAGCTTGGGTACAGAAGAACATTTAACCATCGATCTCACTGGCGAACAAAGCCACTTTATGCGGCTCAATCATGGCAAAGTGCGTCAGTCTGGAACGGTGGTAGATGGCAATATTTCACTGCGCCTTAGCCACAACCAACGTACGGCAACGGCTTCGCTTTCGTTTACGGGGGATCTGGGCGTGGATAGTGCGGACTCTGGGTGCGCAGCTTTCGCCCTAGATGCCCTCAAAGACCTGCGGCAAGAACTCCCTCAACTTCCCATCGATCCGTACCTCGTATTGCCTCACAACTACGGCTCTAGCCACGAGGTCTATACCGGAAAGCTCTTGGCTCCTGAAAATGCACCCCAAGCCATTTTGCCCCTCGTACAGGGCGTAGACTTTACCGGAATTTATGCCTCTGGCTCTATCCTTCGCGCCAATGCCAACTCCGCCGGACAGCGCCATTGGTTTGCCACTGAAACCTTTTTTCTCGACTACTCCATGATTGCCCCATCTGAAAAGGCTGTGAAGGCGACCCTGGCAGGCCAAAACTGGAGTCCAGAACAGTTTCAGGCCGAAATTGAAGCTTCCAAAGCCCAACTTGAGGTGATGGATCGCCCCGTCAAAACCATCGCCCCAGGGCGTTATCGAACCTACTTGGCACCCGCAGCAGTGGCAGAAATGCTCTCTATGTTTTCTTGGGGAGCCGTTAGCGAATCTTCTTTGCGGCAAGGCGGCAGCGCCCTGCTTAAACTGCGAGAAGGTAAAACCCTATCTCCCCTCTTCTCTCTACGGGAAAACTTTAGTCGTGGCACCGTGCCTCGCTTCAATAGTTTGGGCGAAATTGCGCCAGAAGAAGTGTTGCTGATTGATCAAGGGAACCTTGCTAATACCCTTATCAATGCCCGTACTGCAAAAGAATATAGCGTAGCAAGCAATGCAGCCAACAATGGCGAAAGCCTCCGCGCCCCTGAAGTTTCGATGGGCACCCTTACGTCGGATGACATTCTGAAGCAGCTTGACACCGGACTGTATCTCTCGAACCTGCACTATTTGAATTGGAGCGATCGCCCCAGCGGACGCATCAC
>JANNDV010000308.1:0-29253 GCA_031387975.1 Acaryochloridaceae cyanobacterium OTE_75_metabat_521
CTCCCATCAGATCTTGGGGTTGATGGTAATCTTTGAGCAATTCGTCTATCAGTTCCGGTCTAAAGGTCATCGGTCGTGTCTCCGTTAGTTTGTCTATTAGATCCTGTTTTGACCTTTGACACAAACTAATTTACAGTCCCGGATCCATTCTTGATAAGAATCCTCATGGGAGCCTTCAAAGTTATCCATACCGCTCTTTGTTAAATACCCACTGCTCTTGTCAGAATGTGGATTTTCAACATAGCTATAAATAAACTTTTCATATTCTGGATTCTCATTCCAATTAATATTGAAAGCTGCATATTTTGGGAAAAAGGTCATATTTGCATAGGCAGTTATATGGTCGTGAATCCACCAAGCTAATGTAGTCCAGTCGTGAGTTTTTTCGTAGTACGGAATAAAGGATGTCACAATGATGCAGGCTGTCGCCCCCACAAATCCATGTTTATCTCTTTTATCCCAAATATGTTCTATATAGTTCTTATCATTGGTCGAACAGCTTTCTTTCGTTTCTGAACCTTTTTGGTTGACTTCACAAGAACGAAAGGCAGAACGAATACTAATGCGACCTAGTACATCCTGAATTGGTTCTAAAACATTTTCACATAGATTCTTACCTGCAAGAATTGCCAGTTCTGGATCGTCTGGGATATTTGGGATTTGTCCAATTTGAGAGATTTCGGAGTATAGAAACTCGCGCATGAAAAAACTTTTTGAGAGCTGGACACGCCCTAATTCTTCTAACGCTTTAACGGTTTCTGGCCTTCTCATATTGAACTTCATCCAACACTATTCTAATCGTCGTTTTTTCCAGTAATCAGGTTTACGTTTTCCATGGGCGATCGCAACGACCCAGATAGACGATTCAAATTCTGCATAGAAAACAAGGAAAGGGAATCGTTGAATGACGTATCGACGTAACCCTCTAACTTTATAGACTGCTCCCAAATTGGGATTTTTCTGAATTTTGTCAAGAGCCTGTTCCACCTCAGCCAAAAAATCAAGACCCAGATCTACTTTTTGCGCTTCATAGTAAGAGATTGCAGCATCTAACTCATTAATTGCTTCGCTGTGAATAATGACAGATTTCACGAGTATTTCTCTTTCAACTCAGCAAATACTTGGTTAGATGGCTTCCCAGAAGCAGTACCACTATCAATCTCTTGCATCCTTCGCGTTAATTCGACATCCCAAGCATTCTCTACATCATAATCGCCCTCCTCATCTAGAGAATGAATTAGGAAGTAAGCCAGCTCTGCACGCTCTTTCGTCGAGAGCTGGGAAAGCTCAGTTTTTAAGTTTTCTGCGGTTTCAGTCATCACTAAACCTCCTAATTCTCAGGAACGTCTAAGCAAAAAATAGGTCACTCATTACTAATCAAATAAAGAATTGATTTCAGTACACGCGATCGCAGCTCCACCGAAGGTACTTTCTCAGTAATTTCAGCCGCAAATCCCTTCACCAGAATATCGCAGGCGGCTTTGCGATCCAGTCCACGACTTTGGAGATAAAAGACTTCCTCGTCGTCCAGTTGGCTGATCGTGGCACCGTGGGCGCACTTCACGTCGTTTGCCACAATTTCAAGCTGGGGTTTTGTATCCACCCGTGCTTTAGGAGACAAGAGCAAATTGCGGCTAAGTTGAGCAGCGTTGGTTTGCTGGGCCGCTTGAGGGACCTCAATTCTGCCGTTGAAGACAGCCCGCGCTCGGTCATTAACGATGCACTTGTGCAACTGCTTGGCAACGCAGTGAGGCTGAGCAAAGTGAATGAGGGAATGGGTATCGCTCAGTTGAGTATCAACGGCGAGGTTAAGTCCATTGAGGTGGGTTTCGGTTTGGATTCCCGTCAACACAATTTCTGGATTATGACGAGAAATCTGCGCACCTAGACTAAGGGTGGTCAGCGCGTACCGACTATCGCGGGCTTGAGTAACGGCAGTTTTGCCAATGTGAAACGCTGTCGCAGACTCTCGCTGGGTGCGGGTGTGTTTCAGTTGGGCATTGTCAGCAACGAAAACTTCAGTGACAGCATTTGTCCAGTAGGTTCCTTCGCCAATGACCCCATATTCTTCAATGAGCGTTGCAGAACTTCCCGCTTCGGCAATGACCAGGGTGCGGGGAGAACTCACTACAGCCACGTCACTCGCAACGGTCAGAAACAGAAGATGAATGGGCGTTTCAATGGCTTGATTTTTAGCAATCCGAATCACAACGCCATCGATAAAGCTGGCGGTATTGAGAGCCGTAAAGACTTCGTTCATGCCCTGTTGTTGAGACAGATAAGGCTGAATTGTCTCATCCGTTGTTGCAAGGGATTGGACGGTAATGCCAGAGGGCAGCACGTCCAAGGTCGAGTGTTCGGCAGAAAGTGCACCATTGATAATGACCACTCTGATCGGGAGATCGGAAGTTGTCCAAGCATCCAAGTCTGTGACAGTCGCAGCCGAGGCGGGCTGAAAGGTCGTTCGATATAGTGAAGACAAATCTGTAAACCGCCAGTCTTCATCGCGAGTGCTAGGTAGCGCTTGGTCGCGGAGAAGATTTTGAGCGCGATCGCGAATGCTTTGCAGCCAGTCAGAACCAACCAATGGATTGCGTTGGGCGATGAGTTGGGCAAGGTAACGAGTGCGATCGCGAAGCGACTCCGTTGGCGAAGCCGCCCTGAAAGGGCTAGGAGTATCGCCTTCACTCACCAAAGATATTGGTTCTTTCAATTCTGCTTCGAGGTTTGTGACTTGGAGGCTCATCGTGCACCTACTTCAACGGGTTCGCTGTCGGTAATCCAGTCATAGCCGCGTGCTTCCAGTTCAAGGGCCAGTTCTTTGCCACCCGTGGTGACAATGCGACCGCCTTCCATAACGTGGATGTAGTCGGGCACAATGTAGTCGAGCAGACGCTGATAGTGGGTAATCATCAACACAGCATTGTCAGGGTTGGTGAGTTGATTTACGCCATTGGCAACAATTCTGAGCGCATCAATATCCAACCCAGAATCTGTCTCGTCCAGGATGGCGAGTGTGGGTTCTAACAACGCCATTTGCAGAATTTCGTTGCGCTTTTTCTCGCCACCGGAGAAGCCTTCGTTGACGCTCCGGTCGAGAAAGGCGGGGTTCATTTTGACAATCTCCAGCTTTTCACGGATGAGATCATCAAAGTCAAAGGCGTCAATTTCTTCGAGTCCTTTGTGCTTTTGCTTAGAGTTATAGGCAACCCGCAAAAAGTCGAGATTGCTCACCCCTGGAATTTCGAGTGGATATTGAAAGGAGAGAAAAATTCCTTCACGAGCGCGATCCTGAGGCTCTAAATCAAAGAGGTTTTGGCCTTTGAAAAATACTTCGCCGCCTGTAACGGTATAGGCAGGATGTCCGGTCAGGACTTTAGAGAACGTGCTTTTGCCGGAGCCATTTGGCCCCATGATGGCGTGAATTTCGCCTGCTTTAATCTCTAAGCTAAGTCCTTTAAGGATTTCAACGCCGCCAACTTCGGCGGTGAGGTCTTTAACTGAGAGGATGACCTCGCTGTTTTCAATAATCATTCCGATGGGTGTCTCCGTCCAAGAAATTAAATCTGTTCTACCTCTTACTCCCCTCTCCCGCTCTGGGAGAGGGGTTGGGGGAGAGGGTCTTTATTTGACTGGTCGTGAAATTTTAGAGCGCTAGCCGACGCTGCCTTCCAATTTCAGGCTCAATAGGCGATCGGCTTCCACCGCAAACTCCATCGGTAGTTGGTTGAACACATCCTTACAGAAGCCGCTGATCATCATGGAGACAGCATCCTCGGCAGAAATACCGCGCTGGCTGAAGTAGAACAACTGGTCTTCTCCAATTTTGGAGGTCGAGGCTTCGTGCTCGACTTTGGCACCGTTATTCTGCACCTGGATATAAGGGAACGTGTTGGCTTGGGCGCGATCGCCAATCAGCATAGAGTCACACTGCGAGTAATTCCGCGCACCCTCCGCCTTCGGCCCCACCTTGACTTGACCGCGATAGCTGTTCTGCGATCGCCCCGCCGAGATCCCCTTAGAAATAATGGTGCTGCGGGTGTTTTTCCCAATGTGAATCATTTTGGAGCCTGTATCGGCCTGCTGACAGTGATTGGTCAACGCCACAGAGTAAAACTCACCAATAGAGTTTTCGCCCACCAGGAGGCAGCTTGGATATTTCCAGGTAATGGCAGAACCCGTTTCTACCTGAGTCCAGGAAATTTTGGAGTTTTTGCCAGCGCACAGTCCGCGCTTGGTTACAAAGTTATAGATACCGCCTTTCCCGTTTTCGTCTCCCGCAAACCAGTTTTGAACGGTGGAGTATTTGATATCGGCGTTGTCGAGGGCAACGAGTTCCACCACTGCGGCGTGGAGTTGGTTGGTGTCAAACATGGGAGCGGTGCAGCCTTCGAGGTAGCTGACTTGAGAACCCTCTTCGGCAATAATCAGCGTCCGCTCAAACTGACCTGCGCCTTCAGTGTTGATCCGGAAATAGGTAGAAAGCTCCATCGGGCATTTTACGCCTTTAGGGATAAACACAAAGGAGCCATCACTGAAGACCGCAGAATTCAGCGCAGCAAAGTAATTGTCACCCACAGGCACAACGCTGCCGAGGTACTTTTCAATGAGATCAGGGTAGTCGTGGACTGCTTCAGAAAGAGAACAGAAGATCACCCCATCTTCAGCGAGCTTGGCGCGGAAGGTGGTTGCAATGGAGACGCTATCAAAGACGGCATCCACAGCCACGTTAGAAAGGCGCTTTTGCTCGGTGATAGGGATACCTAGTTTCTCAAAGGTTTCGAGCAGGGCTGGATCTACTTCATCCAGACTCGCTTTCTTTTCCTGCTTTTTAGGCGCTGAGTAATAGACAATATCTTGGTAGTTGATGGCGGGGTAATGGACGTGCGCCCACTCAGGTTCATCCATTTTCAGCCACTGATGATAGGCCTTGAGCCGAAAATTGAGCATAAACTCTGGCTCCTTTTTCATCGACGAAATCAGCCGAACCACATCCTCACTCACACCAGGGGGAATCTGATCCGACGCAATATCGGTAACAAAGCCGTACTTATAGGGCTGATTGACCAGGGATTGGACGGTTGCAGTCATGGGATGCGTCTCTCTTAACGTCTCTTAAAACGAGGGGATGGGCAAAATGCGCTTCTAGATTTGATGTGATTTAGGGCTGAAACCTATGTTCTATCTAGAATTTCGGCTCGGTGCCATTGCTGGCTTTTGCGGCTGCGTATGTATAATGATAAAACAACACTGAGATTGCGTAACTCTATAAGACTACTTTAGCAACAAACTCGTTGTCAAAGTCTTGGAAACGATAATTGTGACCACTACAGCCTCGACGAAACAAGATATTCTTCATCATCTGTTAAAGCGGGGTCAGGCTACGGCCCAAGAGTTAGCGGATTTGCTTGCGCTGAGTCCGCAGGCGATTCGCCGTCACTTAAAAGATTTAGAAACGGAAGGGCTGATTGCGTTTAAAAATAATCAGTCGGGTCTAGGCAGACCGCAGCATGTGTATTGCCTCAGCCGAGAGGGCCGCGATCGCCTCCCCAATCGTCACGATGATTTTGCCTTAGATTTGCTGGACACTTTGGCTGAAACCGTAGGTGCTGATGGAATGCAGTCGATTTTGCGGCAGCAGTGGCAGCGAAAGGCGATCGAATATCAGCGCGAGTTAGGGAAAGGGAATTTGGCTGAGCGGGTTGCTGGGCTAGTGCGGCTACGGCAGGCGGAAGGGTACATGGCTGAGTTTTACCCAATGCCAGAAGATGTAGAGCCTGCGTCAGCCACACAATTCATTTTGACGGAATACAATTGCGCCATTTCCCACGTTGCGGAGTCATTCCCGAGCGTTTGCGGTCATGAACTAGAAATGTTTGCCGTGGCGCTCCAAAACTGCCAAGTCGAGCGCACCCACTGGATTGTAAATGGCGAACATCGCTGTGGGTACTTGATTCAGTCCAAATAGCCTCAATTATGGACTTTTAATGTCCCGCAATTCACGCTCAATTTTAAAAGTTAGAGCATTGATGCGGCCTGACGCAAACCACACGTTGCACTAAATGATCATTTCGACAGCGCCAGAATCTAGATCGTAGTAGCCGCCCACAATTTTTAAGGTTTTCTGCTCAACGCGCTGGGCTAAAACAGGCTGTGAAGTTGAGAGAATCTGAACAACAGCTCTAATATTGGCGCGTACAGATTGATCGAGAAGATCATTAGACTGCTGCCGTTGAGCTTGGGCAGATCCTTTGTGCAGATTTTTGCGGCGCAGCTTGGCGATTGCCGGTTCTATTGCCTTTGTCAGCGACTCCAGGTGTCCTGGTAGGTGGGTTCCGTTGGTAAGGGCATTAAGAGCTGCTGTTACCGCACCGCAGCGCTCATGGCCTAACACCATCACCAGCTTTACATTCAGAGCAGTAACGGCATACTCAATGCTGCCCAAACTGGCATCATCGGCAATATTTCCTGCAACACGAATGGTGAATAAAGATCCAAGTCCCTGGTCAAAAATCAGTTCCGGCGGCACCCGCGAATCGGCACAACCTAAAATTACTGCGATAGGTGCCTGGGATTGTGCAAGGCTTCGGATTTGGTCTAGTCCGTGGTCTGGGCTGATGGACTGCCCTGCCGTAAAGCGCTGATTCCCTAGCATCAGCCGTTGCAGCACAGCATCTGCATAAAGATCTGCTGAGGCCGCCATTGCGGGTTGAGATTGGATTAACTCTAGCCCCAGACGGGTTGCTAAGGTTCCCAGCCCAATGATATGAAGCAGCGATCGCCGTGAAAGGTGTCGGTTGTACGGCATTCTGGACACTTTGAGGTTGTCTTGAGAGCAGGTAAAGATTGTGTAAAAGGCTTAGAGACAGTTCAGTCGCGTATTTAGCACACCCAAAATCTCTTCAGATGTCAGATTTCAAGATTTTAGGTTGCATACTAAGGCAAAGATAAATCTAGCTTCTGCCACAGTAGGGTTTTGCATTGAATCCCATGAGTCCTCCTCAGCTTATTATTCATGATAACGAGAGCGTAGAAACCTTAACGCTTTCTGGGATGACGATATGGACGTTTGGACGCAGTAAGGAAAGTACTGTACAAATTCAAGATTTGATGGCATCTCGGATCCATGCTCAGATTGAGGCCCATCAAAACGATCAGTACGTCTTCGTTGATCTCAGCAGCCGGAACGGGACGCTCATTAATGACGAGCCAATCACTAAGCCTCAATTACTCAAAAATGGCGATCGCATTTGTATCGGCAGTACTGTCTTAGTCTTTGAGCAGGTATTAGAGAGTCGTTTAGAGAAAGATTTAAGTTGCCCTAATAAGCAAGTATTTATGCTGCATGCATCTGCTGCTCAGACTGCATTTTGGCAAGAAATTTTAGCCTTTCGAGATATCTCAATTGTAAAGGAGATATCGGTTTCAGAATTCAAGAAACACATTGACTTCGGCACAGCCTCAGGAAAATCTTCTAAAGTGCTGTTAATGGACGTTCGAGCCTATGAAGGCGATTGCTATCAACTTTGTCGCTGGATTCGTCAGAAGTATCCACAGCATAAAATCTTTTTAACAGACAGTAAACGGCGTACATTATCAGGCCTTGAGCGTCAAGTTGCCATTAAAAATGGTGCGTTAGATCAATTTCCAGCCATGAGTAGAAGAGATCTCGTGCTCAATAGTGCAGAGGTCTTGAGACAGGTCAATGAGGTGCTTCAGATTCTCGATAGTCAACTCATTGATAAACAAGAGCTGCTCTTTATATTGCGCACCAATGAAGTTCTAAAAGATTGGCATTCTTCTGAAAATTCTGCGACCCATGAGTTTGCTTAAAACCATCTCAAATTACCATTACAAGTTGCCGGCGTAAAAGGGGCAGCCAAGCCTTATGCAATGGTCTGGTCGTCGTCTGGATGGGTGAGGCTTTAGGATACAGCCTTTGGGATTCAGGACTTAGCCAGGGAATGCAGGTATCTACACCGTCTATTAATTGCAGTTTCGTTACGTTTAAGAACATCTTCAAGAACAAGGGCTGATGTTCCCTATAGTAGGAGGAGTTGCGCGCCTCAGTGTTTATGCCTAGCGTCCCTCCTCTTTCAATTCGTCAACAGCTTCATCCTTTACTGCATCAGTGGGCAGAGCGGATTGAGGCGACTTGGCAGCGCTACTTAGATCTTTCGCCCTATCAGCTCCCCGATGAGTTTGGGTACATTGAAGGGCGCTTAGAGGGGCAAAAGCTGGTGATTGAAAACCGCTGTTACCAAACGCCGCAGTTTCGCAAGCTACATTTAGAAATTGCGCGGGTGGGCGACAGGCTCGATATTTTGCACTGCGTGATGTTCCCTCGGCCTGATTACGCCTTGCCTATGTTTGGGACCGATATTGTGGGTGCCCGTGGTCAGATTAGTGCGGCGATCGCCGATCTCTCCCCCATCAGCCAAGATCGCATTTTGCCCAGTGGCTATCGCGCTGACCTGAGCGCTCTGCCGCAGCCCAATTTTTCACAGCCTCGCGATTTGCCAAACTGGGGAGACATTTTCTCTGAATTCTGCCTGTTCGTGCGCCCGATGAATTTAGAAGAAGAGGCGATGTTTTTAGACCGTGCCGAGGGGTTTTTGGCGATTCACTGCCAACAGGCGATCGCCGCTCACCCTGTCTCTGTGGTAGAGCAAACCCAGGTGCTGGCAGGACAACGCTACTACTGTGAAAAACAGCAGCGCAATGACAAAACCCGAAGGGTGTTGGAATCTGCCTTTGGCACCGAATGGGCAGACCGCTATATGACCACCGTGCTATTTGACCTACCCGAATAGCGTGCGCGTTTACCCCAGCAAACGCTGCTCTAAGGTTTGCTGAAGCTGTAACACAGGGGCGCGCTGAAAGTATTCGTGCTGAAACTGCTCTTCTGCCACTGCATCTAAAAACTGCTGAATGGCCTGGTTGGCAGCTATTACCTCAGAATCGGTGAGTAGCCTAGTCTGATCCTCAACAACAATGGCTTCTGCTTTAAGAAGGATGGTAAACCCTACCGATTGCAGGGCGGCTAAGCCAAGGGAAAGCGATCGCCCTCCCAACCCCAACTGTTCCTGAACAGCGTGAGCTGTAACGCAGCTTTGGGTGCGGGCTAGATATTTGGCTAACCCCGCTAACTGCCGCCACCTTAGGGCTGTTTTGGGCAAAGCCGAGGCAGGATACGCCAAGGCTAATTTTTCTTGCTGCGCATTGGCCTGCTGCGCCCATCGATCTAGCTCATCCCAGTCACTGGGGCACTGCTCTAAGCGAAGAATCGGATTTGAAGAAAGCGGCGCATTGGCCTGCTGTCGCCAGTCGAGCAGCCACGGTTCTACTGAAGGTGAATCTGTCAGCAATGGTTCTACTGACGCAGGGCGAACGGCAGTCAGCCGCAGATGATATTCAGACTGTTTATAAAGCTGCCCATACTCTAGCTCTACCACCACGTCACATTGCCCATCGGGTAGCTCTTGGGCATCATGCCCCCACCAAACCCCAGGGAATAAGCTCGAAGTGCTGTCGTCATCCCGCAGCATAAACCGCGTTTTTTTGTACCGCACTTTCTGACTGCCCATAGCCTGTGTGCTAGAACCTCGCCGTCGCTCTAGCCAGCAGTTGCGAATTAAAAGCCGTGGGGCTGGGTTGCCCATGCCGTAAGGCTCAAGCTGTAAAAGCTCTCTAAATAGAGGCTTTCCGCCGTCTTGCACAATGTCGGCGAGGGTCACTTCTAGGTCAATCTCTACGGGAGGGGGTGTCCATTGCCCAATGGTTTGCCGGAAGCATTGATTGATGGATGCCGTCAACAGCGGCAGATTTTCGAGGGGCAAGCTCAAGCCTGCGGCAAAGGGATGTCCCCCAAAGCGATCGAGGAGATGCGTCTGCTGCTGAAGCAGGTCATAGAGGTCAATACCGCGTACAGAACGGGCAGACCCTCTCAAGATTGGCATTGCGTCTGGGGGAGAGCCTGCACTGCTGAGAAGGATGGCAGGCTTGCCATAGGTTTGGGCGAGCTGGCTGGCAACCAAGCCTAAAACCCCCACAGGCCACTGCGGATCGCTTAGCACAATCACGGAGGTTGCCTCTAAGTCAAGCCGCGCTAAATAAGCCTCAGCTTCGTGGGTGACGCGCTGCTGCACTTCTTTGCGGCAAAGGTTCGTCACTTCAGCCGATTCTGCCAGCGCTATCGCGCGAACCGGATCGCGGGTTGTCAGCAGTTCTACCCCTTCGCGAGCATCCCCGTGGATGCGGCTGAGGGCGTTGATGCGTGGCCCTAGACCAAAGGAAATGTCTGAGGGGCGATCGCCAGTCCTCCGACACAATTCCAGCAGTTTTGCGACACCTGGGCGAGTGGGATGATCAATCTGCTGTTTAAGACACTCCAGCCCTTTCTGGGCAAGATAGCGGCAGTCTCCGGTGAGCTGGACGAGATCGGCAATGAGTCCAATGGCGACCAGATCGAGTAAGTCTTCGAGGGGGGATTGAGGGACTTGAGGCAATGCTTCATAAAGCGCCTCGACAAACTTATAGGCAACCGCAACGCCCGACAGATGCGCCAGCGGATGCCCTTGCGGGAACGTGCGGGAATTGAGAAACGCCGCCACAGAAGGGCGTTCTTTCGGCAGGGTGTGATGATCGGTGATGATGATATCAATGCCCAATGACTGGGCGTAGTCAATTTCGGCATGGTCAGAACTACCCGTATCGCAAGTGACGATGAGCTGTGTACCTTGAGCGGCGATCGCCTCAATGCCTGCCCTCGAAAGCCCATGAGATTCCTTAAGCCGATTGGGGATAAAAAAGTGCAGGGTCTGCGCTTGCTCAAAAAATTGGCCTAACCCCTCCCACAGCACCGCCGTTGCCGTAATGCCATCCGCGTCAAAATCCCCCCAAATAAAGACCGTTTCTTGGCGATTGCGGGCTTCTATCAGCCGCGCTACAGCCTGCTCCATCTCAACCCCAAAGGCGGAAGGCGGCGTGGGTTGGTAGTGGCTGCTGTCTAAAAAGGCCAACACAGATGCTTCGTCCTGCACTCCTCTTTGCCACAGAAGCTGCGCGATGAAGCGTCCGTCGCTTTGGGGTAGGCGAGTGTTCAGCAATTCTGTCAGCCAGTCTGGTGGCTGGGGCTGGGGTTTGAGCTGCCAAGGGGATAAGGGCGATCGCATTTAACTTCTCTCAACCTAAACCGATGTGCCAGCGTCTGATTTCGGGAGCCGCACTTTTGCCCGATAAAGCAGCCGCTCTCTCTGACGATAGCCCACATGGCTCACCTGCACAGGACTTTGAACCGCTGGTGGGGCAGTTTCGCCGCTCCACTGATGGAGGGTGGGGTCGTAGGGGATGATTTCGCTGACGGTGGCGATCGCCTCAACATCCCACGTCTGCAAAAGCTGCTCCAAAGGCTTGAGTAAAGGAATCAGCCGAATCGCAGGCAGCGTTAAGTTATTTTGAGCGGCATGGGCAGCTGTCGGCCACTGGATCAGCAGCGACTCTAAAATATTGAGCGCTTCGGACTGAAAATTTTCGAGCAGGTGTACTTTCTGATCCGCTAAGGCCTGTTCCAAGCGCTGATAGTCCGCTAACGGTACCGTCATCGGCTGTGAACCCTCGGCAGAATCTTCTAAAGGTGCCGATAGGGGTGCTGATTCTAGCGACGAGGATAAATTATCTTCAAACCGATGCAGCAGTTCTGACAAAGAAAGCTGAAGGGTTGTCGCCAATTTTAGGGCACTTTGAACCGATAGACGGCTTACCTGACCTCGCCGCAGCCACTCAATCTGTCGTCGAGACACGCCACTTTGCAGCGCCAAGGCTTTAAAGCTGGCAACCCCAACCGCATCCATATCGTCCTTCAGTGATTGAGTCTCTAAAGAATAAGCAGCCATAGCATTAGATGCAGTGCAACAAAAATATTGAGAATTTTGCAGATGAGTCTCGACTACGATAGCGTAGAGGGCAGATTCTACTCTTTGTCTAATTTTTTAAGGGAGTTCGTGGCGATGGAGATGAAGCTCATTTTGGTTGGCTTAACCGTGGTCTTTACAATATCTTGCCTATTTTTTGGCACCAAAAACGGGTTCTATGACAGCGATGACTACCACGGAAATGGGTCTGCCCATTAAATGAATTTACCTAATGAGGGCATGAACGCAAATCAAACCCTTGCGCTAGACCCAAGCACAACACCGCAATCTATCTCCCAATCCGAGTCTCTTCAACGGCGGGTAGCGTCTTTAGGGCTACATGCCGTTGCGCGGCACCTGTTTTTATGTGCGGATCCCACCCATGCGCTGTGCTGTAGCAAAGAAGTGGGGATAGAGTCTTGGAACTATCTCAAAGGGCGGCTTAAAGAACTAAAGCTAGATCAGGTTACGCCGGAGCAGCCAACCTGCACGTTTCGCACGAAGGCCAACTGCTTAAGAGTTTGTCAGCATGGCCCCATTCTGGTGGTGTACCCAGATGGTGTTTGGTATCACTCTGTAACGGTGCCAGTGCTAGAGCGTATTATTCAAGAGCATTTAATTCAAAACCGCGTGGTGGAAGAATACGCTTTTGTACAGGCTCCTCTAATGGCCTAGGTCAAACGACCTTTTAATCTTTAATTGATGAATCCCATTTCTAAAACTGCTTATGCCGTGGCAATGTACCGCGCGCTTGAAAGTGAAAGACCCGATGCACTGTTTCAAGATTTACATGCGCGGCGTTTAGCAGGTGGACAAGGTGCGCTAGTCGTTAAGATCTTGGGCAATGAACGTCACATTGCCAATTTGATTGCACTGAGAACTCACCTCATTGATGAAGTGATTGAGCGACTTGTAAAAACAGAGAAAATTGACACGGTATTAAATCTGGCTGCGGGGCTTGATATGCGCCCCTACCGTCTCTCTTTGTCACCCACCCTTCGCTGGATTGAGGTTGATTTACCCGAGGTTTGTGAGTACAAAACTCAAATGCTCTACGGAAAAAAATCGTGTTGTGATTTAAAACGCGTTCAGCTTGACCTCACTAATATTGCGCTGAGAAACGATCTGTTTTCAAGCATTAATAAAGAGTCTTGCCATGCACTCATTCTTACAGAAGGGCTGATCTCGTACTTCTCAGAAGGGCAGGTTCAGCAGCTTGCCGATGACCTCCATCGCCAAGCTAACTTTGGGTGGTGGATGTTTGAAATACTCTCACCAACTGCGCTACAGAAATCGGCTAACGACTGGTCTCAAAAGATTGCAGATCAATATTTTGCAGATGGAAAACCTATTTTTCGATATGCGCCTGAAGTGGGTTTTGAGTTTTTCCAGACCAACCACTGGCGCGTTGCTGAGGTTCGCTCTGTTTGGGATGCGTCGCGCCGACTGAAACGAGGAAACTGGTTTGCTAGGTTTTTAGAATTTTTGCTGCGTTGCTTTGATCAAAAAAGCTGGAAGGCGCTTAGGCATCAAAATCGAGTTGTTTTGCTAAAGCGTCAGCTGATTATTTGAATTGAAAATTAGATGTGCGCTATTGACCCCTGCGATTGCACTGTTGCTCTATCGTTACCGTTCTCTCATGCACCAGATCATCTACCGTTTATTTTTTGTGCGGGTTCAAAACTAGGCTTTCGGATCAGTCAACGGTGGTTCGCGCAATAATCGCCCAGATAAGATTTAGCTCGTCGTTGGTAATTGGCATCGTAAGCCTTATTCAAGAAGTGATACAAATTTCTGTCTTTTGACTCAGGTGGCTCTCAGAAAGTTTGGGTATAGTAATGGTCAACCACAACCTGTTTATCTGTTGCGAGTTGATTATGAAACATTTTTCGTCTAGATCAAGTCAAAGTGCTTTTGGACAGCTCTTTGGCTTGATCCAACTTATAAAGGCTATAAAAAATCTTTAACTGTTTATGACATAACGGAGTGGGTTTGCCGCTGGGCATACTAAAGCTCAAGTTTGGCTTGTGGGTTCTTACTATGGATGCAGCTTATGGACTCTTACTATGGGTTTTTACTAAAGGCGGTGTACGGAAATTTACACCCATGCTGACTTTGCGTTGTTGGAAAAATCGCTTACTATAGTTTCATGAACTCATACTGACTTCGTTTAACTTGGCGAATCAACGGTGCAGCCTAAAACTGTGCCCTGAAAGACAGAGATGATTTCTATCCATCACAATCCCATCCTAAATTGAGGGGGATACCTAGGATTTATGGCAAAAGTGACTGAAAAAAGAGCCTCGACTCCCGCTCCGGCAGGACGCGATATGGTTCGCACCTACCTCCATGAGATTGGTCGTGTGCCGCTGTTAACCCATGAACAAGAAATTATTTTTGGGAAGCAAGTGCAGCAAATGATGGCGCTTTTAGATGTTCAAGCGTCGCTCACGCAAACGTTAGGCCATGACCCAACCCTGGCTGAGTGGGCACAGAAGTCTGCCCTAGGCGAGCCAGAGCTAGAGTCTGCCTTAAAGCAAGGTAAACGGGCGAAGCAGAAAATGATTGAGGCGAATCTTCGTCTCGTGGTCGCGGTTGCCAAAAAGTATCAAAAACGTAATCTAGAGCTGTTAGACCTAATTCAGGAAGGGACGCTAGGACTAGAGCGGGGGGTCGAGAAATTTGATCCTACACGTGGCTATAAGTTCTCGACTTATGCCTACTGGTGGATTCGTCAGGCCATTACGAGGGCGATCGCCCAACAGGCTCGCACCATTCGACTGCCCATTCACATTACAGAGAAGCTCAACAAAATCAAAAAAGCCCAGCGCGAACTGTCTCAGCAACTGGGTCGTAGCGCCACACCTGCTGAAATTGCAAAGGAACTAGAGCTAGACCCCACCCAAGTGCGTGAGTTCTTGATGATTGCGCGGCAGCCTGTTTCTCTAGATTTACGCGTGGGTGACAACCAAGATACAGAGCTTCGAGATCTGCTAGAAGACGAAGGGCAATCGCCTGAAGAATTCACCGCAGGCGAAGCGTTACGAGAAGATGTCAATCAGCTTTTGGGGGAACTACCGCCCCAGCAGCGAGAGGTCTTAACCCTACGCTTTGGACTCCAAAACGGGAAAGAACTGTCGCTGGCGAAGGTTGGTGAGCAGCTTAGCCTAAGTCGAGAACGCGTCCGTCAGCTAGAACGACAGGCACTTGATCACCTTAGACGACGCCAGTTAGATGTGCGCCATTATCTCGCTAGCTAATCACTCTTGAAGTTGATGATTCTCAAACCCCCTTTTTAAAGGGGGTTTTTGTGGGATTTTTACAATAGGAAACACTTCCTCCCTGCTATGATGCCAAGCAGTGACGAAAAAAGGATTTAGGGCTTCTATGGTTGCGTTTGAAGCACTTCAGGCACAATTTACTAATACTTCTTCAATGCAGAATGTTACCTATGAAGTAACGCAGCATCTAGATTTGTACGACTCGCCTGCGCTTCAATCTTTTGCAACCCAGGCTCAAGCTGGCAGACAGCTTCGGTTTAAGGGGCTGGAAGCTTTAGAGGCAGCAACTGCGTTACCCGTCATTCTTTGTGAAGATGATTATCCTGGCTGGATTAATGGCTCAGATTTAGCATTTCTTCAGCCTGTAACGTCAGCCTATTGTCCGTCTAGTCTGTCTTTAGAAGAGATTCAGGTGCGGATTCCGTTGGCGATCGCCTTTGCCCAAGCTGCCATGACCCAACCCAATTTCTATCTTTGGGGCGGTACTGTTGCCCCAAACTATGACTGTTCTGGGCTAGTGCAGCATGCATTTTCAACCCAGGGCATTTGGTTGCCTCGCGACGCCTATCAGCAAGAAGCATTTGTGCAGCGCGTTGAGAATAGGGGGGATCGCCCTGAAGATTTAGTAGAAACCCTAGAACCCGGCGACCTGATCTTTTTTGGAACACCCGTTAAGGCAACCCATGTTGCCCTTTATCTAGGAGACGGCGCTTATATTCATAGCTCTGGCAAAGATCAGGGTCGCAATGGGATTGGGATTGATTCCCTGACCGATCAGCGTGAGCAAGTGAGCCGTAACTACTATGCTCAGGTACGAGGGGCAGGGCGTGTGGTGAGCAGCTATTAGCCTCAATGCTAAAGCCGCGATCGCCTCAACGCCCCACCATAAATAAGAGGCTTTTAGCCCTTCTTATCGTCTTCGCCAACTTGAACTAAGTGGATGTGCTTGTAACCCAGTTTGATTTCAAACTCGTCACCCACTTTTAAGCCCATTTTTTCGGTATAGCTAGCGCCGATCACAATCGTGCCATTTTTGTGAATACTAACCCGATAGGTCGCCTCTCGACCACGACCATCTTTTTCGCTATCTGAATCTAGTGAAACGCCCCTGGCCTCAAGAATGGCATTTAGAAATGCACTAATGTTGACCCGAGCATTTCCGCTTTTGACAACGCTAACGTAGCCACATTCACGAGCCTTTGCGCTTCGAGAAAGCTGTGGAATTTCTTTGAGTTTTTGCAGCAGTGCTTTTCCGGTCAAAGGCTGCATTTGGGTTTTGGTCGTCATCTCGAAGAATATCCTGTCCTTATGATGTTTGATGGGGGCTTTTGAGGCCGCATGTCTTTTGTGCTAAAGACAATGTTGTGCCACACATTTTGAGTGCAAAGCGATCGCCGAACTAAATTTGCCTAGGGAATGCAACCTATGATTGCATTGGCCTTTGCTCAAGAATGATTGGCGACTTTCTCTTTAAATAGTTTACCTGCGCTAAAGCCAGGTACACTTGTCGCAGCAATGGTCATCGTCTCGCCAGTCTTGGGGTTTCGCCCTTCTCTTTGAGCGCGATCGCGTTTTTCAAAACTACCAAAGCCCACCAGAGTAACTTTTTCGCCATTGGCGACCGCATCAACAATCGTCTCGATGGCAGCACTTAAAACGGCATCCGTTTCTTTTTTGGTTACATTAGCCTTTTCTGCGATCGCGTCAATTAATTCACCTTTATTCATGGAACTTTCCTTAGTACGGCTTTGAGAATTTTAGCTCATATCCTATGCATATCAGGTCATTTATCAAATAATTTAAAAAGTAAGACAATTACATCTCCAAAGGCTTATCTTTTACTTCCTTCAAATCCAAAAATTGGTGTATGCGTATAAAAAGTAAGCCGCATCCCTTCCGGCACCAAAAATGCGTGTTCACGCAGAATAGCAATTTGTCACAGGTTTAATCTGTAATGACCAGTAATGGCTCATTTTTGAGGAAATCAGTCGATTTCACGATGTATTGAAGGCCAGGTTATAGAAAGGAATAAGGTTGCAATGTCAAAATTGACCATCAGTTCATCAACACCCCACGAAGCGCAGTTACTCAAACTGGCACGACTTAGAACCGTCAGCGACCTATGGGATCGCGCCTTCGGCATTCCTGGGACGAAATGGCGGGTGGGGTTAGAGTCCCTGGTGGGGCTGCTTCCGGTCGGTGGCGATGTCGTAGGGCTAGGGATTTCAATCTATATTTTGTGGCAGGTTGTGCAGTTTAACCTGCCCAAAACCATTCTGCTGCGGATGGTTTTTAATATTGCGATCGATGCCCTGGTGGGTGCAGTGCCCATTTTAGGCGATCTCTTTGACATGACCTGGAAGGCAAATACCAAGAATGTTTCTCTTCTAGAAGCACACCTACAAGAGCCAACCCAAAGCCATAGTGCAGACAAACGGTTTTTGTGGCTGTTGTTTGGTGGGTTGCTTGTGGCACTCGTTGCGATATCGGTGATAGCTGTCGTAGTGCTGGTGTTGATAGTGAGAGCCTTGTCGAGCTGAAACAACCTCATTTATCGGCTTTCCAGGTGCCACCGTAGAGATAAAAGGGGTTATCTTGGCTTACTTTTTGCCAGCAATTTTGGCAAATAAAGCACCACTCTCTCTGCCGCTCATATTGGCAGCGCAATAGAACCTGAGCCGTTTGGTTACAGATGGAGCAAGATTTTTCACGATGGCGAGTCATGGGCAGACCTTTTTAAAGCAAAAAATTATTCCACGATGCACAGGTGAAATAAGTATCCTTGCTCCATGGCCTGCATAAGTTCAGCATTGCAGTCTTGAAGTTCATCCACTAGACAGTCTAGAGTCCAATGTGTGTGACTCAAATCTAGGCTCTGAGGCGTTTGCTCAAGAAAGGTGAGAATGGCGCTGAGGGTCGCGATTCCTGCCTGAGGACTGAACCATTGAGCATCGTCGTTATGCCAGGTTTCCTTTAACGATTCCTCTAGATTATCAATGGGTCTATAGCTAAAGTTCAGCTCGGTATAGTCGTAGAAATCGGACAGCTTCCGAACGCTGAGGATCTTCGCAACATTATCAAGCTCCTCCCTCAGCGCCAACATTGCAGAGTGATCTTCTTCGTTGGAGTGGCGCTCCGCTCCGTCACGAATCATCACCCAAGTGGTCATACCCATCACTTCAGCCTTTAACGAAATGCCTCACTTACACAATTATGAATCCAATCTTTTAGAATCGTCGCAGCACACCAGATTCAGCCTGCTCAAGCGTATCTTTGAGCGATTCAGCAACAGGGGGCGCATTTAAGAACGGATCGTTGAAGATTTGGCGGGGCGTTAGCTTTTTGCCATAAAATTTCTGATTCCGTTCTGGGTCAAAGGATAGCTCGGTGCCTTCTAGAGAAAGCCCTCCAAACAAACCGCTACTGCGAGCATAGGTATAAATTGGCGAATCCTTGAAGCCACGCGCTGGATTGACCGGAGAAGATTCGATGGGACCTGCTGTGCCAGAGACGCTGCCACCCAGCTTAAAGGAACCCGTCATGAACTGATTTACAGCCTCTCTGCTTTTAAAGACCAACACAATATCGCTAGACTTTGCGCCTACCTGTAGCCCAATACTGCCAGCCGTTAGGCTTATAAACGCTGGGTTGCTCCAAGAGCCGCCTGGGTCGCGCACTACCATCACGCCCGAGCCACGGGTACCCCCCAAAAAAAAGCCCGCCCTTACCACACCAGGAATAATAGCAATGCCCTGGCTTTGCTCTAGGAGCTTTTTAGGGATGCGACTGCCTTTGTCTGTCATGATCTCTTCAAAAACTTCTACAACACGCTCAACCTTTTTCTCCATGTCAGGTACCGCAGCGGTACTGTGGAGATGAGCCGATGTCATCGCTGTGACGACAACTGCTGCGACCGGAATAGACACCCAAGGATAAAATTTCATTGAACACGCCTCACTAACTCAAGGTTCTAGACTAGACCTATCAGGACTCACGATAGTACAGAGTGGACTGATGTGCGAAGACAGTTGTTCCGTGTTGCCCCTTATTAATAGAAACCTATATGAGTCCGCTTAGAGTTGGGGTAGCAGGCCCTGTGGGTTCAGGCAAAACGGCTTTGGTAGATGCGCTTTGTAAAACCCTGCGCGATCACTACGAACTTGCCGTTGTCACCAATGATATTTATACCCAAGAAGATGCTCAGTTTTTGGTGCGTTCTCAGGCGTTGCCCATTGAGCGGATTGTGGGTGTTGAAACAGGTGGGTGCCCCCATACTGCCATCCGTGAAGATGCGTCTATTAACGTCGCGGCGATCGAAACCCTAGAAAGGCGCTTCCCTACCCTAGATATTGTGTTTGTCGAGAGCGGCGGCGATAACTTAGCGGCAACTTTTAGCCCCGAGCTGGTCGATATTACGATCTATGTCATTGATGTGGCAGGGGGCGACAAAATTCCGCGTAAGGGTGGCCCTGGTATCACCAAGTCAGATTTATTAGTGATCAACAAAACCGATCTTGCGCCTTACGTTGGGGCTGATTTGGGTATCATGAGTCGAGATACCCAAACGCAACGCGGGGTCAAACCGTTTGTGTTTACCAACCTCAAGCATCAAGAAGGGCTGAGCGAGGTTGTGGCGTTTGTGGTTCAGTATTTACCCGTTAAGCACAAGTCGTAATTAATGCGTCCCCGAAATATGAAACGTCAGTTAAAGGTGCTGGGCTTTGTGCTGCTGTGGGGCAGTTTGACAGTGGGTTGTGCTGATCAGCCACAAGTGGAGCCGCCTAGTTCTAATCTCACCAATTCCGCCACGCGCAAGCTTCAGTTAGGCGACCTGAAGGGTGCGCTAAAAGACTACGACCAGGCGATCGCCCAAACCCCCCAAGATGCCAACACCTTGGTAAACCGAGGCATTGCCCAAGCTGAACTGGGGCAGAACCAGGCGGCGATCGCAGACTATACCAAAGCCATCGAACTCAACCCCGATCTGCCATTGGCCTACTATAACCGCGCCAATGTTCAGGTGCAGATGAAAGCATATAAAGCGGCGATCGCAGACTACACCAAGGCCATCGAACTCAAGCCCGACTATGCCTATGCTTATGCAAATCGCAGTTCTGCGCAGCTTAAAGCTGGCAACTCAAGATCAGCCATCCAAGACTTGCAAAAAGCCTCTGAAATCTTCTCGACCCAAAATGACCAGAAGAACATGCAGCGGGTGCAGCAACTGCTCACTAAGCTCACCGCCGCGCCAGCCGCCACTACTCAAAATTAACGCCGCGCATATCGTCTTAGACAGTCAGCGCGGCAAGGAAAATCTGCATTCACAACCCCAGATCTAGGCTGCGCACCTAGACAGTAGTTTTTAGCTAAAACCCTTATGGTAAATAGGGTTTAGCCATATTTTTCGGCGAATTTCAACACTCTCAAGTCAAATCATTTTATGAAAAGGTTAAGACTTAGCTTTGATTTTGTATCGAATATTACATTTATATCCCAGAATAAGTCCGTAAGATCGCTCCGGTGTGGTGGGGACGCCGATCTGTCTGTGAATGATCTTTGAGTGCATCGTTCTTGAACTTATTTCTGAGGAGTGCTATTCCAATGACTCGACCTTTTAAAAGACGCGACTTTTTGCTCATGGGTTCCGCCGTGGCAGGAAGTTTTCTGATTAAATCTTGTGGTGGTACACCTGACTCAACCACCAGTTCACCCAGTGCTTCTACGAGTGCTTCGCCCGTTGCGGCTGGGGACGGCATTAAGGTTGGGATTTTACACTCTCTGAGCGGCACTATGGCGATCAGCGAAAAGAGTGTGGTTGACGCTGAAGAAATGGCGATCGAAGAAATTAACAGCGCAGGTGGCGTTTTAGGCAAGCAAATTGTGGCCGTCAAAGAAGATGGCAACTCTGACTGGCCGACCTTTGCTGAAAAAGCTAAAAAATTGATCGATCAAGATAAGGTTGTCACGGTCTTTGGCTGCTGGACTTCGGCCAGCCGCAAAGCTGTGCTGCCCGTCTTTGAGTCTAAAAATCACATGCTCTGGTATCCAGTGCAGTACGAAGGTCAAGAATGCTCTAAAAACGTGTTTTATACCGGCGCTGCTCCCAACCAGCAAATTGAACCTTCTGTCGATTGGCTGCTAGACAAATATAAAGGCAAGCCTTTCTTCTTAGTCGGTTCAGACTATGTGTTCCCTCGGACTGCCAATACCATTATCAAGGCGCAGTTGGCGGCAAAAGGTGGCAAGGTTGTGGGTGAAGACTACATCCCCCTCGGCGGTACGGAAGTAACCGCGATTATTTCAAAGATCAAAACTGCAATGCCCAATGGTGGAGTGATTTATAACTCGCTGAACGGTGACAGTAATGTAGCCTTCTTTAAGCAGCTCCAAGGCGCAGGTCTTGGCCCTGACAAGTACCCATCTATGTCGGTAAGTATTGCTGAAGAAGAAGTGAAAGCCATCGGGGTGGAATACCTCAAAGGGCACTATGCTGCTTGGAACTACTTCCAAACCGTCACAACCCCTGCCAGCGTCAAGTTTGTAGCGGCATTTAAGAAAAAGTATGGGGCAGAGCGCGTCGTCAATGACCCTATGGAATGCGCCTACAATGCCGTCTACCTCTGGAAACAGTCTGTAGAGAAGGCTAAGACTGTTGATATCGAAAAGGTTCGTGCAGCGGCTCTAGGCCAGACCTTTGAGGCACCTCAGGGTAAAGTCACCATGGAGAACAGTCATCACCTTTCCAAATTTGTGCGCATTGGGGAAGTGGGCGAGGATGGACTCTTTAAGATTGCCTATGAATCTAAGACGGCGGTAAAACCTCTGCCTTGGAACCAGTTTGTAAAAGACACAAAGGGCTTTGGCTGCGACTGGTCTGATCCTAAGAAGGGCGGAAAGTACAAAATCTCATAGATAAATTCTATTTTGAATCTTGGGCTACAGCTTTTCTGTGGCTCAAGGCTCAAAATTAGCGGATCGTATTGTGCTGACCAAATAAGGGAGAGGGCAATTGCTGGCAAATTTGCTGGATGGTCTGTTTAACGGCATCAGTATTGGTGCCGTTTTACTATTAGCAGCCTTGGGGTTAGCCATTGTGTTTGGGCTAATGGGCGTAATCAATATGGCGCATGGCGAGCTGATTATGTTGGGTGCCTACACCACATTTGTGGTTCAAAACGTCTTTAAGGGCTTGGGTTCACCTTGGTCTGACTTTTATATTTTTTTTGCGCTGGTGGCGGCATTTATCGTAACGGCCTTAGTGGGGGTACTGCTAGAGCGTACGGTTATTCGCTTCTTGTACGGCAGACCACTAGAAACCCTATTGGCAACTTGGGGCGTAAGTTTAATTTTGCAGCAGTTTATCCGCAGCGTGAGCGGTCAGTTTGTGATTGGCGTGGGGCTATTTTGTGCCCTATTTTTCGGCGCGATCGCCGTTATCTCCCGCCGTGCAGACTATGAGCGCATCCAGGCTTGGGCAATGGGGATACTGCTGCCACTGTCGGCGGCGATCGCCTTCTTCGCTTCTAAAATTGCGGGTGATGCCTTCAAACTCGCCGTCACCAAGCCTTGGTTTGGCACCCAGGGTGTTGACGTAACGGCTCCTAAATGGCTGCGAGGAGGCTTGACCTTGGGAGCCTCTACACTCCCCTATACCCGTCTGTTTATCATTGCGCTGACGATTATTTGTTTGCTGGGCATTTACTGGTTCCTCAACAAAACGGCCTGGGGGCTGCGCATCCGCTCGGTTACCCAAAATCGAGGAATGAGCGCCTGTTTAGGCATCCCCACCCAGAAGGTAGATGCCATTACCTTTGCCATTGGCTCTGGGCTAGCAGGGGTTGCAGGGGTTGCCGTGGCGCTGCTGGGTTCGGTGAGTTCCAATACAGGTCAAGCCTACATTGTCGATACCTTTATGGTGGTGGTGATTGGCGGGGTTGGTAAGCTGGTCGGCAGCATTATGGCGGCGGGTGCCATCGGCATTCTCAGCTATGTGATTGGCTCTAATGCCTTTGGGCCGCTATTTTCTGGCAGCCCTTTTATGACCTCTGTGGTCGAATTTTTTGCAACGGCAAGCATGGCGAAAGTAGTGGTGTTTGCCCTCATTGTTGTATTTTTACAGTTTCGGCCTGCGGGGTTATTTCCCCAAAAGGGTCGCACGGTGGAGGCTTAGAAGATACCCATGACTGCGGTTGAAACCAAATCCCAAGTTCAGTCGGATCTTACGCCGCGCAAACGTAAGTCTCTACTGCCCGAAATTATGACGGTAGTAGCCTTAGCCCTATTGTTGATTTTTCTGGTTCCCGCTTTACTCAATGCAATGGGGCAAGGCTCTCGCGTTAACCAGTTGGGGCGCTTTGTTGCACTGGCGATCGCCGCCCTGGGTATTGACCTGATCTGGGGCTACACAGGCATGCTGAGCTTAGGCCACGGCATCTTTTTTGCCCTTGGGGGCTATGCCCTGGCTATGCACCTACAGCTCCAGCTTCCGGCAGGTCAAATCCCTGACTTTTTTAACCTCTACGGCGTGACGGAGCTACCGCTGTTCTGGCAGCCCTTTTATTCGCTGCCGTTTACGGTGGGGGCAATCTTTATTATTCCAATGGTTGTCGCGGCAGTCTTGGGCTATTTAGTGTTTCGCAACCGGATCCGAGGGGTTTACTTCTCGATTTTGACCCAGGCGGCGCTGATTGTGTTCTTCAACTTCTTTAATGGGCAGCAAAAGCTGATTAACGGCACCAATGGCCTTAAGACCGACACCGCGCAGTTTTTTGGGGCGTTGGTGAGTGACCCCAGAAACCAGACCGTCTTCTTTGTTTTAAGCGTGGTGTTTCTGGCGCTGGGCTATGCCTTCTGTCGCTGGCTCACCAGCGGACGGCTGGGGCGACTGCTGGTTGCCATCCGTGATGATGAGCCGCGCGTTCGGTTTTCGGGCTATGACCCGACTTGGTACAAGGTGTTTGTCTTTGCCGTTTCAGCAGGGTTGGCAGGCATTGCTGGGGCGCTGTACACCGTCCAGTCCGGTATTATTACGCCCAAGGCGATGGATATTGCCTTTTCGATTGAAATGGTGATTTGGGTTGCGGTGGGCGGTCGGGCAACGCTGGTGGGGGCTGCCCTTGGCGCACTCATTGTGAACTTTGCTAAAACCCTGCTGAGTGAGCAGTATCCAGAGTTCTGGCTGTTTTTTCAGGGGGCACTCTTTTTGCTGGTCGTCACCGTACTGCCGGGCGGATTTTTGGGCTTACTGAGCGCCGAGAACTTGCTGTGGCTGCGATCGCGCCTTGGCTTTGCGCCCAAACTCTCTACCTACCCCAGTCTTGAAGAAGATTTAGAAGTACAACATGAGCGAAAAAATCCTAGAAATTGAGAATTTAACCGTCAGCTTTGACGGGTTTAAGGCCATTAACAACCTTAACTTCAGCATGAATGCCGGAGAGCTACGGGTGGTGATTGGCCCCAATGGCGCAGGTAAAACCACGTTTATGGACGTGATTACGGGTAAAACAAAGCCCACAACAGGGCAAGTCACCTTTAAGGGCAAAAACCTGAGACCGTACTCAGAACACCAAATTGCTCGGATGGGCATCGGTCGAAAATTTCAAACCCCGCGCGTGTATCAAAAGCTCACCCCGCGCGAAAATCTGGAGTTGTCCTGTGCTGCCAGCAAAAATGTGTTTGCTTCTTTCTTGGGACGGCCTGCCGCTGGCGAACGTCGAACCATTGCAGGGCTACTAGAAACCATAGGATTGGTGCCTAAAGCCGATATTTTGGCAGAGCTGCTGTCTCACGGCGAAAAACAGCGCCTTGAGATTGGCATGCTGGTGGCGCAATCCCCCGACCTGCTGCTGGTAGACGAGCCAGTCGCGGGTCTAACGGACGAAGAAACCGAAAACGTAGGGAATCTGCTCTTAGCCCTTGCCGAAAGCCACTCCATTATGGTGATTGAACACGATATGGAGTTTGTGCGCCAGATCGCGCGGCAAGTGACGGTACTGCACCAAGGTACGGTGCTGTGTGAAGGCACCATGGATGAAATTCAAAATGACCCCAAGGTGATTGAGGTGTACTTGGGCACCGAAGAAACTGAACATGTTGAGTAGAAGCTTTTTAGGGACTTTATTAAATAGGAAATCGCTATGAGTCAAGCCTCTGGAGCCGTCGCCGCGCAGTATCCTGACACAGGCTCTGGGCCGATGCTGGATATTTCTAACCTGAATGTTTACTACGGGGAAAGCCACATTTTACGGAATGTAGATATGGGGGTGGCCTCTGGAAAAATGGTTTGCCTGATTGGGCGGAATGGGGTTGGCAAAACGACGCTGCTCAAAAGCATTATGGGGTTGCTCAATCCTCGGTCTGGAGCTATTCAGTTTAGGGGCGAAGACATTACCCGAAAACCCACCTACCAGCGCGCCAAAATGGGCATTGGCTACGTGCCACAGGGGCGAGAAGTGATTCCTCGCCTTACCATTAAGGAAAATCTGCTGCTGGGCATGGAGGCTTTGCCACAGGGATCAGGGAAAAATCAAGAGATTCCTGAAGAAATTTTTGAGCTGTTTCCTGTGCTCAAGACCATGCTTTCACGGATGGGGGGCGACCTGAGTGGGGGGCAACAGCAGCAGTTGGCGATCGCCCGCGCCCTCATGGGCAAACCCAAGCTGCTGGTACTCGATGAGCCAACCGAGGGCATTCAGCCTTCAATTATTTTAGAAATTGAGTCTGCCGTACGGCGCATCATTAAAACCACAGGGATCTCGGTACTGTTAGTAGAGCAGCATCTCCACTTTGCCAGGCAGGCTGACTGGTACTACGCCATGCAAAAGGGCGGCATTGTGGCCTCTGGCTCGACCAGTGAACTGAGTCATGCAGTCATTCAGAAGTTTTTGGCTGTATAGGTTGCTGCATGGTCTTAAGATTTATTGTGTATACACAAGCCTGAGAAAATCCCCTCCTCGGAGGGGTGCCCAAAGGGCGGGGTGGGTTAGTCAGTAGCGCCATGACTAACCCACCCCTGACCCTCCCGAGAGGGGATTGATGGATCGGAACATAGCAACAACCTTAAAGAAAGACTTTAAGACTTGTGTATACACTGTAGCCCTAAGACACTCGAGAATGCTCCACCTCGACCTGAGCGAGGGGTGCAGTGATGGGGGAAGAAATCTGGAACGGCTGCTCTAGTTTGCCGCCCCGCAGTAGCCGGAACGTTTGCCCCCGCCAGACAATGCGATCGCCCATGAGTCCATAAACCCAAAGCCCAAAGCTCAGAAGGTCGCGAAGGGGCACCAGCACCAGCAACTTTGCGGCAATGGGGTCGTTGAGGCATCTCACCCCAACCGTCCAAGCCATCAAGAACCGAGCCGCCAAAACGAACCCCAATACCGCCCATCCTTCTCGTGCGCCCTGCATCAAAATTACAACCATGAGGCTCAACGCCACGCCATGGGAGAAAAACAGCCCTAGATAACCCGAGAAATTAGAGGCACGGGTACAGCGGTTCCATCGCGTTTGATGCTCAACTAAATCTATAAAGGTTGAAGTCTCGAGGGTATGGTCTACCACATAGTCTGAGAGCGTGACCTGAAACCCCAACTTTGCCGTTAGATTCCCCAGCATAAAATCATCGGCAAGATGATCGGCAATTGCGGGAAAGCCGCCCATGGCCTTCAGGACACTACGCCGGATCAAAATACTGGAACCCATCGCAAACTTCATCCAGCCCAACTGCCGAGCCACCAAAACGCTAGGGTGAAAATCTGTCGAGATGGACAGTGCCTCAAAGGCGGCGATGGGGTGGGTTGCCTGGGAGCGATACAGACAGGTCACTAGACCAACCTGGTCATTTTGCATCGGCTGCACAATCCGCTGAAGATAGTCTGAGCCAACCTTAATATCGCTATCAGAAATCAACAGCAGGTCATGGCGAGCATGGGGGGCAATATTGGCTAGGTTACTGACCTTCAGGTTGTTGCCAATGATGCGGTCGTCTATGACCAGCTTAATATCAAGCTGCGGAAAATCTTTAATGATTCGCCTTACAATGGCGATCGCCGGATCCACATCATCCCGAACGCCAAAAATAATTTGATAGGTGGGGTATGCCTGCTGACAAAAAGAAGAAAGCTTTTCGTAAGCGCCTACATCAAGACCACAAAGGGGCTTAAGGATAGAAACAGGGGGATGATAGCTAAGATCTGATTGCTGAGGTTGCTTAAAGCAAAAGATACTGATGTAGCTAGAATACAGGTAGTAAGCAATAGAAACTAAGCTAGAAAAAATGAGGAAACCTATCATTAGAAATCAAAAATATCTTTAAATTTGTAGAATCAATGGGACAGGTTTTAAGTGTGAGGTTAGTTCAAAACAATTACCTGCGCTACGTTTGTTTGCTTGAGAGGTGCCGCTACAATTTTTGTAAGCACGCTACCATACCAACGGTCTATTTACCAAACCCGCTGGTTCTGCTTCTGTCTCTACCCTTGCAGGTAGACTATAAAACGACTGACAAAACGACTGACTGAGCGATGCCTTTTGCAGTAGGCTTAGCCCAAGCAAATCTTGCCAGCAGGCTTTACCGTCTTCTGTGATCCCGCACCTATGGTTTCTATTGCCCGCAAAACGCTCTTTCATGACTTCATCCCCTTTGTGGTCGCTCAGGCTGGAATTGTCTTCTCTGTTAGCTTAGTGACGGTGCAGATTGGCCTATTTTTTGGGTTTACCCGATCCACCAGTATCATAGTTGATCGCACTAAAGCCGACATTTGGATCGTGTCGTCTAAGCTTCAGCAGCTCGATTTGACTCTCCCCATTCCGTATCAACGACTCGCGCAAGCGAAAAAGGTTGCGGGGGTAGACCATGCCGAGGGGTTTATTTTTCAGAGTGTGGTGTGGCAGCAGTCTACTCAGCCGATCGCCCCTGTCACCGTCATCGGAGTTGAGGCAAACTCTCAGTTTTTTGCGCTTGATCGTTTGGTGAAAGGTCAAATTCAAGATATTCAGCAGCCCTACACGGCCTTTCTCAACGATTCTGATCTTAAATTTCTCAATATTGCCAACATTGGCGACGCGGCAAAAATTGGAGGACAGCAGGTCAAAATTGTAGGGGTTACGTCTGGGCTACGCTCGATGGTGTCCGATCCGTTTTTGTTTACCTCACTTGAGAATGGGGCGGCGATTGTAAAGGCAGATGCTCAGCCCATGGCAAAACCGACGGGCAAACCACCCAAGCTTTTGAATACAGATAATATTACAGCGGTGCTGGTACGGACGCAGGCAGGCCAAAACCTTGAGCCGCTTAAGCAAAGGCTAAAGGCAGCTTTACCAGAAACGTTGGTTTTTACCCAGGCTGAACTCTCGACCCTCACTCAAACCTATTGGCTCAACAATACGGGCGTGACGTTTATTTTGGGCATGGGGGCAGTGGTGGCGATCGCCGTGGGTACGGTCATTGTGAGCCAGGTTTTGTACACCTCTGTCGTGCGCCACCTCAGCGAGTACGCCACGCTGAAGGCCATGGGAGCGTCGAAAACCTTTCTGTACCGCATTATTTTAGAGCAGGCGCTGTGGATGGCGCTCCTGGGCTATATCCCTGGGATGGGGCTAAGCATGGTGCTGGGGGCATGGACGCTACAAGCCCAAGCGATTCAGATTTTAGTGACCCCTGCCAGCGCGGCGGCAGTGTTTGGCCTCACGCTGGTGATGTGTTCTGGCTCTGCTGTTTTTGCCATTCAGAAAGTGATTTCGCTAGACCCCGCCTTAGTGTTTAAGCCTGAATAGTTTATTTGAGATCATGGATCTAATAACTTCCAACTTTGACCCTCACCTCCAACCCCTCTCTACGGTGTACACCCAAGTCTGAAATGACTGATGAGACTAGGTTTGAGCACCCTCTTACGTTACCCCACCCCAGCCCTCCCCTTTTTAAGGCAGGGCTGGTTTATTCGCCAGAGAAAAATGAGAATAGAGAGAACGTTATGGTTTGAACATCCGATGAACCTGATCGAACATCTCCAGCAAGTCCCAGATTTTCGTACCCAGCCTCGCTATCCACTGTGGGTGATTCT